>CAXTEP010000019.1:12802-26520 GCA_964243125.1 uncultured Lichenihabitans sp.
ACCCTGCCGGTGCAGATCAACGGCCGCAAGCGCGCCGAGATCACGGTGGAGCGGACCGCCGACGCGGAAGCCTGCACGGCCGTCACCATGGCGTCCGACGCGGTGCTCAAGATCCTGGAAGGCCGCACGCCCCGAAAGGTCATCGTGGTGCCGATGAGGATCGTCAATGTGGTGGTCTGACCGCGGCCGGGCGCGCCGGGCCGCGGGCCCGCTGGCGGCCCTGATGGCGGCTTGCGGTCTGTCGGGCTGCTTCACGCCGCTTTACGGGGGCGTGAACGCCGGGCTCGGCGGCGAGCTGCAGGCGATCGCGGTGGACCCCATCCCCGATCAGCTCGGCCACTACCTGCGCGACACCCTGATCACGAACCTGAACGGCACGGGTTCCACCCCGGTCCCAAAGTACCGCCTGTCGGTCAACCCGCACGAGCGGGTGCAATCGGCCCTGGTCGACGTGGTGACCCGCCGCGCGCAGGCCGCCACCGTGGTGATCGACACCGATTACGTGCTCACCCGGGCCGGCGCCGACCTGCCCGTGATCGCCCATGGCACGGTGACCAGCGCCGCCACCTACGACCGCTCCGAGCAGCGCTTCGCCAATATCCGCGCGGCCCGCGACGCCGAGATCCGGGACGCCAAGACCATCGCGGACCAGATCACGACCGAGATCGCCGCGACGCTGGCCAAGGGCGGCTGACCTAGGCCCCATGGTGGCGGTCAAGAACCACGAGGCCGACCGCTTTCTCACCCGCGAGATCGCGGGCTTCCACGCCTACCTGGTGTTCGGCAGCGACGCGGGCCTGGTCAGCGAACGCGTGCGCCGGATCGCCAAGGCTCTGGTGGACGATCCGGGCGATCCGTTCCAGCTGGTGCGGCTCACCGGTGACGAGGTGGCGGGCGAGGCCGGCCGGCTGGCCGACGAGGCCAACACCATCCCGCTGTTCGGCGGCCGCCGCGCCATCCTGGTCGAGGCGGGCGCGAAATCGCTGCTGCCCGCCCTGGAGAACCACCTCGCGGGCCAGCCCGCCTGCCCGGTCGTGGTGGCGGCCGGCGCCCTCAAGAAGGACGCGCCCCTGCGCAAGCTCGTCGAACGCGCTCGGGCCGGGGTGGCGGTCGAGTGCTATCCCGACGACGAGCGCGACGTCGGCCGCCTGATCGACGCCGAGGCCGCGGCGGCCGGGCTCGCGGTCGACCCCGACGCCCGGCAGGTGCTCATCGCGCTGCTCGGGGCCGACCGGCTGGCGAGCCGCGCCGAGCTCGCCAAGCTGATGCTCTACGCCCACGGCCGCGGGACCGTGACGCTCGACGACGTCGAGGCCGTTGTGTCGGACGCCTCCGCGCTGGCCACCGACGCCCTGGTGGACGCGACCTTTCTCGGCGACCTGGGGGCCCTGGAGCAGCAGGCCCGCCGGGTGTTCGGCGGCGGCCACGACCCGGGCGTGGTGCTCGGCGCGGTGCTGCGCCACGCCGCCACGCTGCACCGCGCCAAGCTCGATCTCGCGGCGGGAGCGGGCTCAGACCAGGCGCTCGGTTTCGCGATGCGGATGGGGCCCAGGCGCAAGGCGCTGGTCGAACGGCAGCTCCGGGGAGCCAGCGCCGAGGCGCTCGGCCGGGCCGTGATCAGGCTCGGCGAAGCGGTCGGCCGCGTCCGGCGCGAGCCCGACCTTGGCCGGGCCCACGCGCTGCGCACGCTGTGGGTGGTGGCCCGCACGGTCGCGGCGCCGCCGGGATCCCGCCCCGATCCAGTCTGACGGGCGCGGGCCGCGTCGCTAAAATTGTCCGTATTAAGCACCCGTAAGGCAATTTCGCCTTTTCTCGGAACGGGACCATCGGGAGCATCGCTCGGCAGCACGCGCGTCGGAGGGTTTGGTGTGATCGGACGCGTTCGAGCCAGATCCCTCGCGGCAGTTGCGGCCGTTCTGACCACGATGGGCTGCGCCCACGACCTGCCGCGGCCCGAGACAGTTCCCCAGGATTGCGACCTCATCTGCCACCTGCTCGCGCTGTTCGACACCGCGCCGCCCGCGCCAACTCCCGCGACGCCGCCCCCGGCCGCCACGCCCCCGCGGGCCGCCGCCATGCGCCCGATCCGGCACCGCCGCGGGGTCCGGCCCCGGGCCGCAAGGCCGCGATCCGCGGGCCTGGACGTACCCGTGGTTCTGCGCCTGCCGGCTCCGGAGGAAACGAGCGTTCCCCAGGCGCCCCAGCCTTCACCCGGATCGGTTCCACCCCCTCCGCCGACCGTTGCGGTCTCGCGGCCCACGGAAACGATCCCCGGCAGCGTATCCATCATGCCGGGCCAGTTCGAGGACTGGTCCCTGCGCTGACCGGCGCGGCCCGAGGCGGGTTCAGGCGGCCTGACGCGACAGTGTCTCGGCCAGGTGGCGGTCCAGCGCCGCGATCTGGTCGGCGGTCAGCAGAAGGCCGAGCTTGGTGCGGCGCCACACGATGTCGGCGGCCGTGCGGGCCCATTCGACTGCCACGAGGTAGTCGACCTCCGCGCCCGTCAGGGTCGCGCCGAACGCCGTGCCGAGGTCGGCCATGGTCTTGGCATTCCCCAGGATCGTCCGGGCCCGCGTGCCGTACTGCCGGGCGAGCCGCGCCGCGTGCCGGGGCGCCAGGAACGGCCAGGAGGCCCGGAGGTCGTCCACCAAGGCCGCGTAGCCGTCGACCGGGAAGTCGCCGCCGGGCAGGGCCGCGGTGCCGGTCCACCCCGCCTTGCTTTTCGCGCCGGGCGGCAGGTGCGGTTCCAGCGTTTGGAGCGCGTGCTCGGCGAGGCGGCGATAGGTCGTGAGCTTGCCGCCGAAGATGGACAGCAGCGGCGCGCGCCCTTCCGCATCGAGCGACAGGACGTAGTCGCGCGTGGCTTCCTGGGCCGAGCCGTCGCCCTTGCTGAACAGGGGGCGCACGCCCGAATAGGACCAGACAATGTCGGCCTCGGTGACGGGCTTGGCGAAATACTCGCTGGCCGACCGGCAGATGTAGCCGATCTCGGCGGGCGACGCCTTCACGTCGGCGGGATCGCCACCGTAGTCGCGGTCGGTGGTGCCCACCAGGGTGAAGTCGCCCTCGTAGGGGATGGCGAAGAAGATGCGGCCGTCGGCGTTCTGGAAGATGTAGCAGCGGTCGTGGTCGTACAGCTTGCGCACCACGATGTGCGAGCCCTGCACCAGCCGGACGCTGGCCTCGGCGTTGATCCGCAAGGTGGCGTTCAGCACCTGCCCGGCCCAGGGGCCGGCCGCGTTCACCACGGCCCCGGCGCGGATCTCGCGGCGCTCACGTGTGTCGCGGTTCTCCACCGTCAGGGTCCAGTGGGTGGCGCCCCGCTCGGCCGCGACCGCCTTGGTGCGGGTCAGCACGGTGGCGCCGCGGTCGGCGGCGTCCCGGGCATTGAGCACGACCAGCCGGGCGTCCTCGACCCAGCAGTCGGAATATTCGAAACCCTTGTCGAACTCGCCCGGCTTCAGTGGCGCGCCCGCGGGATCGCGGGTGAGGTCGATGGTGCGGGTCGCGGGCAGGCGCTTGCGGCCGCCGATGTGGTCGTACAGGAACAGGCCGAGCCGCAGCACCCAGGCCGGCCGCAGCCCTTTGTGGTGGGGCAGCACGAAGCGGAGCGGCCAGATGATGTGGGGCGCGATGCTCCACAGCACCTCGCGCTCGCTCAGCGCCTCGCGAACCAGGCGGAACTCGTAATGCTCGAGGTAACGCAGGCCGCCGTGGATCAGCTTGGTGGCGGCCGAGGAGGTGCCGCTGGCGAGATCGTTCTGCTCGCACAGGAAGACCTTGAGGCCGCGCCCGGCCGCGTCGCGCGCGATGCCGCACCCGTTCACGCCGCCCCCGATGATGGCGAGGTCATAGGCGTCGTCCAAGGTCGATCCTCCCAAGCGCTTCCTGTCGCCTTGCTAATCAGGATAAACGAAAACGGATCCGCCACAAGCGAACGTAACGAATATAAATGCGAACCCTTCGTCAGCAATGGGACGGATTGTCAGCCCGGGGACGATCCCAGGGACGGGCAGGAAGCGGTTCCGCGCGAGGGTCGCTGGGCCGGGACGGGACGGCACGTACGTGGCCAGCCGCATGGCTTCCGGGCTGCCGGGGCAGACCGGAAGCGGCGATCGGGGCCTCATGACCTCCGTCGCACGGCGCGCCGCGTCAACGCGGACGGGGCGGCCCGCGCCGTCGCCAGTCCGCCCGGCCCTGCGGTCAGGCCGCCTTGCGGCCCTGCCGGTCAAGGGTCTCGAAGTCGTCGTCCGACAGGGACAGGCCCGCGGCCGCGACGTTCTCGGCCAAGTGATCGGCCTGGCCGGTGCCGGGGATGGGCAGCATGACGGGCGAGCGCTTCAGCACCCAGGCGAGCGCCACCTGCGACGGCGTGGCGCCCAGCCGGTCCGCCAGGCTGGTCAGCGCCGAGCCGGATCGGGCGAGGCTGCCCGCCGCCAGCGGGAACCAGGGGACGAAGCCGATCCCGTGCCGTTCGCAGTGGTCGAGCACCGCCTCGCTCTTGCGGGTCACGAGATTGTACTCGTTCTGCACGGTGGCGACCGGGAAATGCCGTCCCGCGGCCTCGATCTCCTCGACCCCCACCTCGCTCAGGCCGAGGTGGCGGATCAGCCCTTCCTTGCGCATGTCGGCCATGACGCCGAATTGCTCGTCGCGCGGCACCGCGGGGTCGATGCGGTGCAACTGCCACAGGTCGATGCGCTCGACCTTGAGCCGCCGCAGGCTCATCAGCACGCATTGGCGCAGGTATTCGGGGCGCCCGACCGGCCGCCAGATCCCCGGGCCGTGCCGGGTCAGGCCGCCCTTGGTGGCGACGAGCACGTCGCCGTAGGGGTGGAGCGCCTCGGCGATCAGGTCCTCGCTCACGAACGGGCCGTAGCTGTCGGCCGTGTCGATGAGGTCGATGCCGAGGTCGCGCACGCGGCGCAGGGTCGCGAGCGCCGCGGCCGGGTCGGCGGGATCGCCCCATATGCCGGCCCCGGTGATCCGCATGGCCCCGAACCCGAGGCGATTGACGGGCCGGTCGCCGCCCACGGAGAACTGGCCCGACGCGCGGGCCGTGATGGTGGTCTCAACCATGGATCATCCTCGATTTCGCCGCGGCGGAGCGGGCGCTCCGAACCCAGGCCGACCGCCGAAAGCCGGATCCCCGAGGCTGAACACGCGAAAAGCCCTGTGCCGCCTTGGCCGGGAACCTCGACGAAGGCTCGTCGTACCGGCGTGCCGGCCGGCCGCACGCGGCAGGGTAACGCGCGGGCAAGCGCGTGTGTTGCGCGACAGGCCCCGGCCGGCGACCGGCCCGCTCCTGGCGGGTGGAGCTGCCCTACCCTCCCCGCCGCGGCTCCCATCCCCGCCAAGCGCCGTCACCCGTACCCGGCGCGCAGCGGCCGGAAGAAGGCGCGAATGTCCTCGGCCAGAAGGTGGGGCTGCTCCATGGCGGCGAAATGCCCGCCGCGCGGCATGGTGGTCCACCGCCGCACGTCGAACACGCGCTCGACCCAGGAGCGCGGCGGCAGTGGGAGCTCGCGCGGGAACAGGGCGACGCCGAGCGGCGGGATCACGCGCTCCCCCGGCCCGAAGGCGAGCGGCGCCAGCCTGTTTTCCTTGTAAAGCCGCATCGACGCATCCAGGGTTCCGCTGAACCAGTAGAGCGAGATGTCGGTCAGCAACGCGTCGAGCCCGAAGGTCCGCTC
The DNA here is from genome assembly GCA_964243125.1 of uncultured Lichenihabitans sp. Taxonomy (GTDB): domain Bacteria; phylum Pseudomonadota; class Alphaproteobacteria; order Rhizobiales; family Beijerinckiaceae; genus Lichenihabitans. The sequence continues at coordinate 18,496 of CAXTEP010000019.1, forward strand.
GACGTCGCCGTCGCAATCGCTCCATGCCCGGAATTTTTCGACGATCCAGGCCGCGAGCCCGACGGGCGAGTCGGTGAGCGCGAACGCGAGGGTCTGCGGCTTGGTGCCGTGGACGTGGGCGTAGGCGCCCTCGGCCAGGGTCCAGGCCGCGACCCTGTCCAGGTAGGCCTGCTCGGCCGGGGTCACGGCGGGCAGACCGGCGCCCAGGAACGGCTTGTAACTGCCGGGAATGAAGTTCAGGTGGGCACCGATCACGGAGCGGGGGAACAGCCGCGCCAGCCAGGCGGAAACACCCGCGCCGATGTCGCCGCCCTGCGCGGCGAAGCGGGCGTAGCCGAGCCCCTCCATGAGGCCGTGCCACAGTTCGGCGACGCGGCGGGCGCCGACCCCGGGCCGGGTCGGAGCGGCTGAAAAGCCGTAGCCCGGCAGGGACGGGACGACGACGTGGAACGCGTCGGCAGGATCGCCCCCGAAAGCTCCAGGATCGGCGAGCAGCGGGATGATGGCCTCCATCTCCACGAAAGACCCCGGCCAGCCGTGCGTGACGAGCAGCGGCATTGGGGCCGGACCTGTTCCCGGCCGGTGGATGAAGTGGACCGCCGCCCCGTCGACCACGGCCATGAACTGGGGCAGGCCGTTGAGCCGCTTCTCCTGCGCCCGCCAATCGAAACGGTCCCGCCAATGATCCGCGAGCCGCCTCATGAACGCGAGGTCCGCGCCATCGTCCCAGCCCGTGCCCGCGAGCCCCGCCGGCCAGCGCGTCAGGCCCAGGCGCGCTCGCAGATCATCCAGCCGGTCGTCCGGTATGGCGATGGTGAAAGGCTTGACCTCCAACGGCCTTCTCCTCCGGGTCGCGCTCGGTTGACTGCGGCCGCGTGGCCCGCGCACGAGGCCGGTCTCGACAGCATGCCGCGCCCGGCCAACGGCCTCAAGGGACTGACGCGGCGGGGCCGAGCGGTCCGGGCATGGCCCGTTCGGCCTCCGCCTGCAGCCGGGCCGCGTGCTGCCGGAGGAACCGCCACGCCGTGACCGCGGCCGCGGCGGCGAGCACGAGGAGGGTCGCTCCGACCGGTCCCTCGACCCTGCGGATCGCGTGGCCGAGCAGGTAGGCGGCACTCCCGTAGAGTGCGGCCCAGACGATCCCGCCCGCGGCATTGAACAGCACGAACCTGCGCCAGGGATAGCGGTTCGCCCCGGCCAGGACGGCTGCCAGCGCCCGCAGCACCGCGACGAACCGCCCGAAGAAGATGATCCGACCCCCGTATCTGGCGAACAGGTATTGCCCGAGCTTCAGGCGGGGCTCGTTCAGCCCGACGTGGCCGCCGTATCGCAGCAGCAGGGTCAGTCCGAAGCGGCGGCCGACCCAGAACCCGAGATTGTCGCCCGCGATCGCCCCGGCCGACGCCCACAGGATGATGAGCGGCAGGCTGAGCGCGTGGGTCGCGGCCGCGTAGAGCGACGCCGAAACCAGCGTGGCCTCGCCCGGAAGGGGAAGGCCTGAACTCTCGAGCGCGACGATCACGAAGATCGCCGCGTACCCGTAATGGTGCAGGAAGGTTTCGAGCGTGTCCGGGCCGAGAAGGTGCACCGTCTACCTGGCCCGCCGGCCCGCGAAGAAGCCCCTGCTGGCGGTCCGCTTGACGGTGGCGGTTTCGCCCCGCTCCGCCGTATCGGGCTCGGAATGATGGAAGGACGTGCCCTGCTCGGATTTCGGGTCGCTGCCCGGCTCCTTGGTCGAGCGATCGGCCGGGCGCATCGGCGGCATGGGACTGGTCATGGCAATCTCCGACACGTCGACGCTGGCCGCTGCGTGTGCCTAACGGCGCCCGCGCTCGTCTTGTTGCCGCCTGCAGCGGCAAGCCGCGAATGCGATCCGCTGGCCAAGGCAGCACACTCGCGACGGCCGCGATCGTTTCGCCCCGCAAGACTTGCCCTCGCAGGACGAAGTGGACCCGCTCGTCACCTGACGGCTTGCCGGCCGCGCCCGGCCCGCCGCTCGATCTGCTCGGCCCGCAGCCGGACGGGAGCGTCGACCATGGTGCCGTCGAGGGCCGTGGCACCCCCTTCCCGGCCGGCCGCCAGCACGCGGGCCGCCCAGGCGATCTCGTCCTCGGTCGGCCGGAAGCCCGCGCCCGCCGGGCCCACCTGGGCGGGATGGATGAGCAACTTGCCGCCGAACCCGAGCGAGGCCGCGTAGGCGGCATCGTCCCGGACCTCGTCGAGGTTCTCGATGGCGGTCGTCACCCCGTCGATCGGGGCGGGGGCGTTCGCGATGCGGCTCGCCAGCACCAGTTCGGCCCGCGCCGACAGCAGCGCGTCGCGGCTGTGGGCGCAGCCGAGGTCCGCCGCGTAATCGAAGGAACCGAACACGAGCCGCGCGCCCGCGCCCGCGACCTCCCGCGCCACCGCAAGCCCGCGCGCGCTCTCGACCATGGCCAGGACGGGCCGACCGGTCGCGGCCGCGACCCGGCGGACCGTGGCGGCGCTTTCCACCTTGGGCACCATCACGGCCGCGAGCGCGAGGCCGTCCAGCGCCCCGAGGTCGGCGGCGTGGAAGGCGCTGCCCTCCGGATTGACCCGCACGATCACCGGGCAGGTCGCGGCCGCGATCGCGTTTCGGGCACCGCGCATCGCCTCGCGCGCGCCATCCTTGGCGTCGGACGCGACCGCATCCTCGAGATCGACCGTGACGGCGTCGGCGCCGGACCCGAAGGCCTTGCCGTAGCGGTCCGGCCGGTCGGCCGGCACGAAGAGCGGGAACGCGATCGCGGCGATGGCTGGAGTCATGGCGTGTCCTGCCGGCGAGGCAAGGGCTTGAAGCGCGTCGGGGGCACGCGCACCGGCACCCTATTCGGCCGCGGCCAGCCGCTTGGCCTTGGCGGCGGACGCGCGGGCGGCGTCGCTCACCTTGAACATGTCGAGGTGTTCCAGCTCATCGTCCGGCACGGGGGTGAGGGCGAGGTCCATGTAGGATGCGCGGTCCGGGTCGGCCTTGATGCCCTTGCGCACCCGGTGCATGCGCCACACGATCCGGCCGATGGCGAGGTGCTTACCCAGCAGGTCCAGCGCGTAGCGCGGATAGAACAGGAGCGGGTTCTCGCGCCTGAGGCCCGGCCGCCGGTCCGTGCGCACTTTGCGGCGCAGGTAGCCGCCCTCGAGCGGATGGATCTTCTCCAGCGTCACGCAGCCGTAGAACCAGATCAGCAGGAACAGCATCTTGCCCGGGCTGATGCCGCACGCGACCGCCCGGCGCATGATGGTCGCCATGTGGTCGGGCGTGTAATAGGTTTCCCAGGCGAGGCGATAGGCGCGCTCCCACTCGGCCTTGCTCATTTTCGGGTGGCCGGTGCAGACGTGCTCCAGGTCGTACTTGTTCATGTCGGGGTCCATCGGCACCCCGCCCATGTGCAGCTTCTTGTGGTCCTCCGACCCCGGGAGCGGCGTCAGGCAGAAGAATTCGAGCAGGTCGAGCGGCAGTTCGCGCTTGATGATCTCGATGTCGCGGACGATCGACTCGGGCGTGTCGTTCGGGAAGCCCAGGATATAGCCCGCGTAGGTGAAGCACTTCACCTTCTTCCATTCGAGCAGCATCGTGCGGTATTCGGCGATGCGGTTCTGCTTCTTCTTGGCGCCCAGGAGCGAATCCGGGTTGATGTTCTCCAGCCCCAGGAACACCCGCGTCACGCCGGCCCGCGCGGCTTTGGCGATGAAGTTCGGGATGCGGTGGCAGAGCGTGTCGACCTGGATCACGAAGTTGAACTTCAGCCCCTCCTGCTCGCGCATGGCGATCAGGCGGTCGAACATCGGCTCCCAGTTCCTGTTGCGGGCGAGGTTGTCGTCCGTGATGAAGAAGTGGTCGATCCCTTGCGCGAGGTTGGAGCGGATGATGGCCTCGACGTCCTCCGGGGTCCGGAAGCGCGACTTGCGGCCTTGCACGTTGATGATGGTGCAGAACGAACACTGGAACGGGCAGCCGCGCCCGGCGTCGAAGGAGGTGAGGCGCCCGCCCGTGCGCTCGATGCGGGCGGCCGGCAGCAGCGGGGTGGGGGCGCCCTCCAGCCCCGGCAGGTCAGCCATGTAGTTGTAGAGCGGCTTCAGCGCGTCCGCGTAGGCATCCGCCAGCACCTCGTCGAGCCGGCCGCCCTCCGCCTCGCCCGCGAACAGCGTGATGCCGAGGTCCTGGGCGGCGCGGATGTCGGGGGGCAGTTCGGGCAGCATGGCGATGCAGCCCGACACGTGGAAGCCGCCGATCGCGACGTTGACGCCGGCCTGCCGCAACGGCCGCGCGATGTCGACCGCGCGCGGGAACTGGTTGGACTGCACGCCGACCAGCGCCACCAGGCCGCGCCCGCCGCGGGCCTCGATCAGCCTGGCGATGCGGTCGGGCCGGATCCGCGTGTTGGTTTCGTCGAACGCAACGATCTCGACGTCCACGTCAGCGCCGAGCACCCGGCGCGCCGCGCAATCGAGCGCGAGGCCGTTCAGCACCGCCAGCGTGTTGGACGGGATGGCCGAGCGGAGCCACTGGATGACGTAGCCGTCGTCGTCGTAGTGCGACGGCTTGACCAGCACCAGGGTGAAGGTCGAGCGCGTGAGGGGTGCGGGCATCGGCAACCGCCATCCGGGAAAGACGCGCCACCCTTCAGGGTTTGCGGCCCGATTGCAAGCCGGGTTGGCGACGGGCCGGGCCATCGGCGGACCGCGACGCCGCCCGTGTTGCGTCGCCGCAACCCTTCCCGACCAAATTGTGGCTCGAACGCGGCGAGCGTTCCGTCCGAACTATGGGAGTGCCACGTTCGAGGACGCGTCGGCCCAAACCGTCACGGCCACCGGTCCTTCAGGCACGCGCAGGTTTCCTCGGCGATCACCTGCTCCTCGTCGGTCGGAACCACCAGCACCGCGACCTTGCCGCCCGGCGCCTCGACCCGCAGCGCGTTGCGGGCGTTGGCGTCGGGGTCGAGCGCGACGCCGAGCCAGGCGAGCCGGCGGCAGATCGCGTCGCGCACCGCGGGCTGGTGTTCGCCGACGCCCGCGGTGAACACCAGCCCGTCGATGCCGCCCAGCGTGTTGGCGGTTGCCGCAACCTCGCGGGCGGTGCGGAAGGCGAAAAGGTCCAGCGCGTCCCGGGCCGCGGGATCGGGGCTGGCCAGCAGGTCCCTCGGGTCCCCGCTCAGGCCCGAGGCGCCGAGCAGGCCGGACCGGTGGTAGAGCATGTCCTCCACGGCCTCCACGGTCAGCCCGCGCTCCCTCACGAGGTAGACGAGCACGCCGGGGTCGAGCGCGCCGCAGCGCGTCGCCATGGGGATGCCGTCGAGCGTCGAGAAGCCCATGCTGGTGTCGCGGCTCACTCCCGCGTCCAGCCCGCAAAGGCTCGCGCCGCTGCCGAGGTGGGCCACGACCACGCGTCCGGCCGCGAGCGCCGGGGCGACCCGCTTCAGCTGTGCCGCGATGAACTCGAACGACAGGCCGTGGAAGCCGTAGCGCTTCACGCCCTCGTCGAAGAGCGCGCGCGGCAGGGCGAAGCGGCGCACGAGGTCGCTCTGGCTGCGGTGGAACGCCGTGTCGAACGAGGCGACCTGCGGTACGTCCGGCCGCAGGTGCCGTACCGCGCGGATCAGGCGGAGGCTCTGCGGCTGGTGCAGCGGGGCCAGCGGCACGAGCGCCTCGATGGCCGCGAGCGTCTCGTCCGTGACCGCCGCCGGCCCGTCGAACCGGTCGCCGCCGTGGACGACGCGGTGTCCGACCCCGGCGAGGTCCGCCAGATCGAAATGCTGCGCGAGCCAGCCGAGGGTCTCGTCGACGACCTCGTGCAGGTCGTCCGCCATCGCGGCCTTGAGCGGGATGTCGGCGGCCCGCTCGCCTCCCGCGACGTGCAGGGTCAGGGGTGATCGGCGCAGGTCGATGCTGCCCCGGCCGATGCGGCGCGGCCTGTCCGGCGCCACGGTGAACAGGCCCAGCTTGATCGACGACGATCCTGGGTTGAAAGCCACGAGGGTCCGGTCGGTCATGGGCCGTATCGCCTCCCCGGGTTTGGCGCCGCGGTCGCGCGGCTCACGGCGCGGCCGCGTCGGTGGGACCGGCCGGACGGACCCGCTCCCGCCCGGGCCAGCGCCAGTGCAGGATCTCCGGCATGTCGATGCCGTACCGGTCGACGTGGCGCTTGTGCGCCACGAGCTTGTCGCGGATCGCCTGCTTGGCGTCGGCGGCCTCCGGTCCGAGGCGCGGCACCCGGTCGATGACGTCCATGACGAGGTGGAAGCGGTCGAGGCGGTTGAGCACGACCATGTCGAAGGGCGTGGTCGTGGTGCCTTCCTCCCGAAACCCGTGCACGTGAAAATTGCGGTGGTTCGTGCGGTTGTAGACGAGCCGGTGGATCAGCGTGGGATAGCCGTGAAACGCGAAGATCACCGGCTTGTCGGTCGTGAACAGCGCGTCGAAATCCTCGTCGTCGAGGCCGTGCGGATGGGTGCTCTTCGGCTGCAGGGCCATCAGGTCGACGACGTTGACCACCCGCACCCTGAGGTCGGGGACGTGGTGGGCCAGCAGGTCGACGGCCGCCAGGCATTCGAGGGTCGGCACGTCCCCGGCGCAGGCCATGACCACGTCGGGCTCGCCGCCGCGGTCGTTGCTGGCCCAGTCCCAGACGCCGAGGCCCCGCTCGCAATGCGCGATGGCGGCGTCCATGGCGAGCCATTGCGGCTCGGGCTGCTTGCCGGCCACGATGACGTTGATGCGGTTCCAGCCGCGCAGGCAGTGGTCGGTCACCCAGAGCAGGGTGTTGGCGTCGGGCGGAAGATAGATCCGCACCGTGTCGGCCTTCTTGTTGGCCACGAGGTCCATGAAGCCCGGATCCTGGTGGCTGGACCCGTTGTGGTCCTGCCGCCAGACGTGTGAGGTCAGCAGGTAGTTGAGCGAGGCGATCGGCCGGCGCCAGGTCACCTCGCGGCTGGTCTTCAGCCATTTGGCGTGCTGGTTGACCATGGAATCCACGATGTGGACGAAGGCCTCGTAGCAGGAGAACAGGCCGTGGCGACCGGTCAGCAGGTAGCCTTCCAGCCAGCCCTGGCAGATGTGCTCGCTGAGGATCTCCATGACCCGGCCGTCGCGGCTGAGATGCGCGTCGTCGTCGGCCTCGGTGAGGGCGTCCCAGTCGCGGCCGGTCGCCTCGAACAGGGCCTGCAGCCGGTTCGAGGCGGTCTCGTCCGGGCCGACCACGCGAAAATTCCGGGTGTCGGCGTTCAGGCCCGCCACGTCGCGCAGGAACGCGCCCGCCACCGCCGTGGCCTCCCCGTCGGTCGCTCCGGGACGGGACACCTCGACCGCGTGGGCCGCGTAGTCGGGCATGCGCAGCGGCCGCATGAGCGCGCCGCCGTTGGCGTGCGGGTTGGCGCCCATGCGCTTCTCGCCCACCGGCGCGAGGGCCGCGATCTCGGGCCGGAGGGCGCCGGTCTCGTCGAACAGCTCGGCGGGCCGGTAGCTCCGCAGCCAGTTCTCCAGAGCCTGCAGGGCGCCGGGCTTGCTCAGGTCGGCGATCGGAACCTGGTGCGACCGCCACGACCCCTCGGTCTTGAGGCCGTCCACGCGCTTGGGTCCCGTCCAGCCCTTGGGGCTGCGCAGCACGATCAGCGGCCAGCGCGGCCGGTCCCCGCCGGCGCCGGAGCGGGCCGCGGCCTGGATGGCGCGGATCGCCGCGACGGCCCCGTCGACGGCCGCTGCCATGGCCTGGTGCATGAGCGCCGGGTCGTCGCCCTCGACCAGGATCGGCTCGTGGCCGAAGCCGGCCAGCAGGCTCGCGAGCTCCTCGCGCGGGATCCGGGCCAGCACGGTGGGATTGGCGATCTTGAAGCCGTTCAGGTGCAGGATCGGCAGCACGGCGCCGTCGGTCGCCGGGTTGATGAACTTGTTGCAGTGCCAGGATCCCGCGAGCGGGCCCGTTTCGGCCTCGCCGTCGCCGACCACGCAGGCCGCGATCAGGTCGGGGTTGTCGAGCACGGCCCCGTAGGCGTGGGACAGCGAGTAGCCGAG
>CAXTEP010000019.1:26620-27894 GCA_964243125.1 uncultured Lichenihabitans sp.
CCGGGCGTCGTGCCGAAGTGGCCGAGCAGGCGGGGCTTGACGTGCGCCATGGCCAGCGGCTCGCGCAGCAACGGGTTGTCCAGCAGGTAGATCTGGCCGACCGACAGGTAGTTGGCGGCCCGCCACCAGGCATCCATGATCCGGAGTTCGTCGGGCGCGAGCGGCGCCGCAGGGTCCGGGACGGAAGCGTGAATGGTCATCGGGGTCGTCCTTGACGCGGGGCCCTGGCTGCCGGACCCTCGGGTACCTAAGCGGGCTCCCACGATGTCAAGCCGTCGCGACGGTGGGATGAACGCGGCGATGGAGGTCCGGCGCACCCTGCCCCGGGCCATGCTGGCGGACGCCGAACCGTCGCCACCGTTGCGTTTTCGTCGGGTGGGGGTGATGCCATGTCCTGCCGCGTCGCATCGGAGCCGCGGAAGGCCGAACCGGGGCGAAGCGAACCGCGCCGGCCCGCCTCGGCGTGTCGCGGAACCGGAAACAGGGGACGAACATGCGCGGATTGATCTCGTCGGGCTCGCGGTTCGAGGCCGCGATCGGCTATTCCCGGGCCGTCGTCGACGGCCGCTGGGTGTTCGTATCGGGCACGACCGGGTTCGACTACGACACCATGGCGATCTCGTCCGACGCGGCCGAGCAGGCCGACCAGGCCATGCGCAACATCGGGCGGGCGCTGGCCGAGGCGGACAGCGGGTTCGCCGACGTGGTCCGCGTCCGTTACATCCTGCCCGACGCGGCGGATTTCGAACCGTGCTGGCCGGTCCTGCGTCGCTACTTCGGCGAGGTTCGGCCGGCCGCCACCATGATCGCGGCCGGGCTGGCGGATCCGCGCATGAAGATCGAGATCGAGGTCACGGCGCTCCGGCCGCGAGAATCCTGATGCCCGCGCGAGCCGGGGATGCCGGCGCACGCTCGGCCTCACCCCCGGGCGGCCTGTTCGGCGACCGACGTCTCGGGGCCATGGTCGGCCTGGGCTTCAGCTCCGGCATTCCTTTCCTGCTCGTCTACGTGACGCAGTCGGCGTGGCTGTCCGAAGCCGGGGTGCCGATTGGCATCCTCGGCCTGATGAGCGAGATGACGCTGGCGTACAAGTTGAAGTTCCTGTGGGCGCCCTTCCTGGACCGCTACGATCCTCCGGTTCTCGGTCGCCACCTCGGCCGGCGCCGCGGCTGGATCGTGATCTCGCAGGCGGGCGTCGCGCTGACCCTGATCGGCGTCGCGTTCGGCGACCCCGCCCACCGGCTGGCCTGGACGGTGGTGTTCTCGGTGGCGCT
>CAXTEP010000019.1:27994-29641 GCA_964243125.1 uncultured Lichenihabitans sp.
CTGCTCGTGGCCGGCTTCCGCATGCCCGGCTACGTGTCGAGCGCCATGGCGGTGCCGCTGTTCAAGAGCCTGCATTATTCCAACTCGGACATCGCCACGGTCACCAAGCTGTTCGGCTTCCCGGTCGCGCTCGGCGGGACCTTTCTGGCGAGTTTCGTCGTCAAGCGGGCCGGGCTGATGCCGACGCTGCTGATCGGCACCGTGTTCGCTTCCGCGTCGCACCTGAGCCTCGCCTATCTGGCGGTGCACGGCGACCACGGCGGCGGCGAGTTCTGGCTGTTCGCGTCCGCGGTCAGCGTCGACGACTTCGCTTACGCGTTCGCGTCCATCGTGCTGATCACCTTCATGTCGTCGCTGGCCTCAACCGAGCACGCCGCGAGCCAGTACGCCCTGCTGACCTCGCTGTGCGCCCTGCCGGGCAGCGTGCTGGCCGGAAGCTCCGGCTTCATCATCGAGCGGCTCAGCTTCGAATGGTTCTTCGTCGGCACGGCCCTGATCGGCGTGCCGGTGGCGGTGCTGGGCTGGCACGTGAAGGCCTTGCGGGAGCGGGCGCCGTGAGCCGCCCGCGGGGCGCACCGGTGAGCGGCGCGACCGCCGATTTTGCCCGCGACCCGTGGGTGACCTGCGGGTCGATCGGGTGCATCCTGCCGCGACCCGTCGGCGGCTCGACACCGACCGGACCGCGACGGCGCCCGTTGCCCCGCCTGCCTGACCCCGAGGATCACCCCCAGCGATGAACGAGATCGTCCGCCCCAACACCCCCGACCTCGCGGCGCTCGACCGCCAGTACATGTTCCATCCCTTCACGGCGCTGGCCGACCACGAGCGGCAGGGCCCGGTGGTGATGACCAGGGGCCAGGGCGTGTGGCTCGAGGACGACGCGGGCAACCGCTACATCGACGCCATGGCGGGGCTCTGGTGCGTGAACGTCGGCTACGGCCGGCCCGAGATCGCCGAGGCGCTGAAGCAGCAGGCGCTCAAGCTGCCCTACTACCACTTCTTCTCCTCCATGGCGGCCGACACGCCCATCCTGCTGGCCGAGAAGCTGATCGAGATGGCGCCGGTGCCCATGTCGAAGGTGTTCTTCGGCAATTCGGGCTCGGACGCCAACGACACGCAGGTCAAGCTCGTCTGGTATTACAACAACGTCCGCGACCGGCCCGCCAAGAAGAAGATCATCGCCCGCCACCGCGGCTACCACGGCGTGACGATCGCGTCCGCGAGCCTGACGGGCCTGGGCGGCAATCACGCGGGCTTCGACCTGCCACTCCCCTTCGTCCGCCACACCACGGCGCCGCACCGGTTCTGGGAAGGCCGCGGCCTGTCGGACGCCGAGTTCGTGGCCAAGCTGGTGGCCGACCTGGAAGCCCTGATCGAGGCCGAGGGCGCCGACACGATCGGCGCCATGATCATGGAGCCCGTGATGGGCGCGGGCGGCGTGATCGTGCCGCCCGAAGGCTACTACCCGGCCGTCCAGGCGGTGCTGAGGACGCACGACATCCTGCTGATCGCCGACGAGGTGATCTGCGGGTTCGGGCGGCTGGGCACCATGTTCGGCACCCAGGCCTTCGGCATGGAGCCCGACCTGATCACGGTCGCCAAGGGCCTCACCTCGGCCTACATGCCGCTCTCGGCCGTGATGGTGTC
>CAXTEP010000019.1:29741-33937 GCA_964243125.1 uncultured Lichenihabitans sp.
CGGTCGCCAAGGGCCTCACCTCGGCCTACATGCCGCTCTCGGCCGTGATGGTGTCGGAAAAGGTGTGGCAGGTGCTGCGCACGGGCGGCGACAGGTTCGGCGTGTTCGGCCACGGCTACACCTACACGGCCCACCCGATCGCGGCCGCGGCGGCGCTCGCCAATCTCAGGATCATCGAGGACGAGCGGCTGGTCGAGCGCGCCGCCGTCAACGGCGCCTTCCTGCACGAGCGGCTGCGCGAAGCCTTCGCGGACCACCCGCTCGTGGGCGAGGTCCGCGGCTTCGGACTGATCGGCGCCGTCGAGTTCGTGGCGGAGCGGAAGCCCGCGACCCGTTTCGACCCCGCCCTGAAGGTCGGGGCCCGGGTCGCCAAGGCGGCGCGGGAGCGCGGGCTGATCACGCGGGCGCTGCCCCTCTCGGACTCGATCGCGTTTTCGCCGCCGCTCGTCATCTCGCAGGACGAGCTCGCCGAGGCCGTGACCCGCGCCCGGGCCGCCGTGGATGCCGTGGCCGACCATCTCGTCCGCGACGGCACCTGGACGCGCTGACGGGGGCGGCCCGCCGCCACCCGGCCCTGCGCTGCTCGCGTTGCGGGCCGTCGTCAGGGTCCGAACGGCGCCCGGCCGCACCACCCCGGGTCCGCCTCGACGCGCCCCGCGCGGAACGCGCCTGGAACCGGCCTTGCATGGCGCCCCGCGGTCCGGCAAGCTTTTGCCGACGCCATGGCGGCCCCGGCCATCACGGGCGCTGGCCCCAAGGAGGTTCAATGACACCGAAGCTGCTCGCCTGCGCGACCGTTCTGGCGCTGCTCCTGGGGCCTGTGGCCGCCGCCCGGGCCGACACGACGCTCGTGGTCGGCATCGCGTCCGACCCCACCGGGCTCGACCCCGAGGCGGTGGAGAACAACACGTCCGGCTTCATCATGTCGACCGTCTACGACAGCCTGCTCCGCTACAAGCCGGGCACGACCGACGTGGCGCCCGGCGTGGCCGACAGTTGGACGGTCTCGCCCGACGGCCTCACCTACACGTTCCACCTGCGCCCTGGCGTCACCTTCAGCGACGGCACGCCGCTCGACGCCAAGGCCGTGGTGTGGAACGTTGACCGGCTGCTCAACAAGGCGAACCCAAACTACATCTACAACACGGGTCCCGTGGAAGGGTACATCGACTTCACCTACGGCGACGTGGCGGGCTACCGGGCCACGGGCGACGACACGGTGGAGTTCACCTTCAAGAAGCCCTCGGCGGCCTTCCTCAACAGCCTCGCCATGGTGTGGAACGGGCTCGTGAGCCCGGCCGCCGCCGCCAAGGCCGGCAAGGATCTCCGCAACCATCCCGTCGGCAGCGGGCCCTTCGTGCTGCGCGAATGGCGCCAGCGCGACCAGATCATCCTGGACGCCAACCCGGCCTACTGGGGCGGCAAGCCCAAGGTCGACCACCTGATCTTCAAGGAGATCCCCGACCCGCAGGCCGCCGTGCTGGCCCTGAAGCGGGGCGACATCCAGATTCTGGGCGACCTCGGCACGCAGGCCGTGCCGGCCTTCAAGGGCGACCCGAACATCACGCTGCTGACCCAGCCGGGCCTAGCCGTGTCGGGCGTGGCCCTGCCGGTCGACACGCCGCCCTTCGACGACAAGCGCGTGCGCCAGGCCCTCAACTACGCGGTCGACAAGGAGGCCATCAACAAGGCCCTGTTCGCGGGCCTCGCGGTGCCGCTCACCTCGCCCCTGCCCCAGGCCCAGTGGGGTTTTGACAAGTCGCTGCCCGGCTACCCCTACGACCCCGCCAAGGCCAAGGCGCTGCTGGCCGAGGCCGGCCTGAAGCCCGGCACGACGGTGGAGCTCGCGACCTACAACTCGCCGCGCGGCTATAACCCGATCGGCCCCAACCTCGCGATCGCGATCCAGGGCTACCTCAACAAGGTCGGCCTGACCGTCAAGGTCCGGCAGGTCGAAGTGGGCGCCTATTTCCAGGAGGTCCGCTCGGGCAAGTACACGGGCATGATGATGGAGGGCTGGACCGGCGACAACGGCGACCCCGACAATTTTCTGGGCGAGCTGTGGGGCCACGCCAACTTCCCCGTCGCCGACTGGGCGCGCTACAACAGCCCGGCCTTCGAGGCCCTGCTGGCCCAGGCCCTGGTGGCCTCCGACCCGGCCAAGCGCACGCCGCTCTACGAGCAGGCCCAGAAAATCGTCCTCGACGACGCCCCCTGGATCTTCATCAACTCGACGCTGCAGGTCCGCGCGATCCGGAACAATGTGAAGGGGTTTGAGCTGAACCCGACGCAGATGTTTTTCGGGATGGAGAAGGTTTCGGTGGAGTGAGGGAGGCAGGTGGGCGACGGCTTCGGGCCGCCGCCCACCCGCGTTTGGTCCACACAGTCTCGATGCGACCCAACTCGGACCCTCGCAGTGTCTGCTCCAGGGTACTCCAGCGCGCCCACCTACGCCGGTTCGCTTTGAATGGTTTGCTTGAAAAAGTGCGCTTTGGATGGTCTCTGCTGACTCCAAAACAGACCGGCCCTCCTAGTGCGCTTAAAGCATACCTATATCGAACCAACTACATCAGCCGTTCCAAGTTCTCGATCGCACCCATCCCGGGGTGCCCCCTGAGTCTAGGGAGTCTGCGCGACTTAACGCATTACTACAGGCGAAACTGCACCGCGACCTTGTCCGCTTCGGATCGCGCTAATTCTACTAGGCGTCAACACTATCAACTGAAATCAGCGGCGAACTGAGCTAATCGTTATTTTTGCAGTGAAATTAACGTTAGGGGAGTAATCAAAACGAAGCGGGATCTGCTCTCCTTCGGCTCCTATTACAGTTATTTGTCCCTGACTGCTACCAAACGGGCTTACATCAGCGGTTGAAGCTCCTGCATTCAAACGGATGAACGGAGGCGTTTGCGAAGTTAAATCCATGTCCGGCCGTAAATCGAATGGCCATGTCGTGGCTTTTTTAGTAGACCTATGCTTGTCTGGTTGCGTCGTAATATAATATTCTACCATATCGCCATAGGTAACTACGACAGGTCGTCCATTTATAGAAGAAATAACTGTTCCGCTGCCGCCCGGCCCACTCTCAAAATATGGATGATCGACTTGGCGCGGCATTCCTTCTACCGCGCGGGAGATAGCAATCGCCAAGCGCTGCTCCGAGTCTGCAACTTCTTTTCGCGCAGCTGTCAAGTCGGCTTTTGTGGAAGAGAGGTCGGCGAGCGCAACGGCAAGCTTGGCTTGCGTCTCCGCTTGCACTTTTTCTGATGTCTGCTTCTCGTTAGAGGCATTAACATCCCTGACTGCAGCCTCGCTATGCGTGACCACCTCCTTCGAAACATTCGCAACGATTGCAACGAACAAGCAGGCAAGAGAAACCCATCCGCGAAGCGTTATGCGCTTGGCTAGAGGCTCATCGTTATCAAGCCACGTTTTTCCACCAAGAGCGCAAAGTGTTCCGCCCGAACCAACCAAAAGAATTAGCACATTCAATGTTGTAAGCATTGCAGCCTCTTGCTCGGCGCCGAACCGTGGACGTCAACGTCCGAGCGAAGCTCTTTTGCTGCGTCTTCCGCAATCGTCAACCGGAGTCAGCTCGTTCACTTGCCTGCGGCCATGGTGTCTGAAATGAGTCCTGTCCCGGCCGCAGACGCCAGTTCGCTTGGGGTATACCCTTAGCGGACCGCCTCGGCAGCCTGAATGCCTGCTTTCGACATCGGGGCCAATGTCGGCTCCCCACCCCTTCTCGGACCTTGCAGCGGACAGCGCGTTGCCTAGTGCACTGGCGCAGTCGCTTGGTGCACAGCCTCACCTCTGCGAAGCGCCGTCGGGCGGTGTATCGTCTGAATGCGCCAGAGCAATCACTAGCGGCCCCGAAGTAACTACTCGCTCCACTTACACCACTTCCCCCACCCGAATGCACGCGCTCTCATGCCCCGGCCCCACGGTCCTGAACCCCGGCACCGCTTCCCCGCACGCCGCCACCGCATATCGGCACCGCGTGCGGAACACGCAGCCCGACGGCGGGGCGGTAGGGCTGGGCAGGTCGCCCTGCAGGAGGATGCGGGGGCGGGTGCGGCCCGGCGTAGGGTCAGGGACGGCGGACAGGAGGGCTTCGGTGTAGGGGTGGCGGGGCGTGCGGACCAGCGCCCGGGCGGGGCCGATCTCCATGATGCGGCCGAGGTAGAGCACGGCGA
>CAXTEP010000020.1:0-4317 GCA_964243125.1 uncultured Lichenihabitans sp.
GCGCATCCTCCCGCTCAGGCGAAAAACATGCACCATCAAAGTCCGGGATCAAACACATGGCGGCCGGCCTCCAACGCCAGCCAATACCCGGAATCAGATAAAAACCCGCAGCGCTACCCCGCCGAGTCAATCAGCGCGCAAAACGCTCTAGTGGGCCGTTGTGGGCCGGTTCATGCCGGCCAACCAGCCCGGGGCGCGGCGCGCTGACAACCGTCGCGTCGTGTCCGGCATCCTGCACGGGCGGGCGCTGGCGCGACGTGCCGGCCGGCTTGGCCAAAGCGGGCTGGACCACGCAGACGGCAGCCCTCGACAGCACCTAGGACGTTCATCTCACACCAAAGAGTTGCTTCTGTTCCTTCTGAAAATCCACCACGGAAGCCGTGCGGGCCTCAGGGGACAGGCGGAGTTCGGTGGCGAGGATCGAGGCGGCCTTGTCGACCTCTCCGTCTGTGAAGCGGTGGCGCCATCCCAGGCCCGTCCGTCTGAACAGGATGTCGGTCAGGCTCACGGCGTGTTCCTTCTCGACGGCGTGCTGCAGGTCAGAAAGGCGCACGGAACGGTCGCCTGCGATCAGAAAGGGTGAGTTGTCGTTCTCGGGCGGGAGTTTCGGCCCGAAGTCGGGCGATTGCGGGCTCCGGCGCGCGCTGACCCGACTGGCGACCTCCCTTGCGAGCGCGACGCCAGATTCCCGGTAGGTCGTCACCGGCCCCGCGGTCATCGCGAGGACGTTCGGCAAGCCGTCGGCCGCGAGGTCGTGGATCTGCTTCGATCGGTTGCCGAAGGGCACGGCCGGGTCGTAGGTGAGCGGGCGCACGCCCGCCCACGTCAGGATGACGTCCTTGGCGGTGATGTTGATGCCCGGGAAAAGGCGGTTGGCTTCACCCAGGAGCCAGGTTTGCTCCTCCGGCGTCACGTGGACGTCGTCCTTGTCGTTCTCGTAAACCGTTTCGGTCGGGCCGAAGAAGTGGAGGTCATGCCAGGGAATGCAGTAGAAGGGCTCGCTCTTGCTGTTCAGGGTCGCGACCCCGTGGCCCGCGTAGGCCCGCGGCAGCTTGATGACGATGTGCGCGCCCTTGGTGCCCAGCACCCGTCGCTTCGCCGAGGCATTCGCCTGCGCGTTCACCTCGTCGATCCAGATGCCCGTGGTGTTGACCACCACCTTGGCCCGGACCTCGGCCGACGTCCCGTCCAGCTGGTCGGTCAGGAGCACGCGCCAGGAGCCGTCCGGGTCGCGCGTCCGCAGCCGCGCCGAGGTGTAGTTGCGCGCGGACGCCCCCATCCGCTCGGCGTCGAGAATGCAGTCCATGCACAGGCGCTCGGGCCAGTCGAACTGGTATTCGCGGTATGTCGCGACCGAGTGGAGCCGGTCGAAGTCGCGCAGCTCCTTGGCGAGCGGCATGCGCCTGGCATCCTCGGCCGAGATGCGCCGGTAGTCCAGCGGCGGACCCTTGGGCCACATCAGGCGCAGTAGAAGGAAGCCCGCGTCGATCTGCCAGGCGCGGTAGGGGCCGTCCTTGTAGATCGGGAACGCGAAGGTCATCGGTCGGGCGCGAGCCGCCGTCGCCTCGACGAACTGCGCGCGGGCGATCATCGACCCCCGCGCCATCTTCAGCGCCGTTATCAGTCGCGAAGGGTGCCGCGCGAAGTCCCACAGCGAGCGGCCGGGGGCCAGGTACCGCAAGCCGCAGTGCAGCAGGCGGCTCGACCGGCTCGACGACCCCGACCCGTAGTCCCCCTTCTCCACGAGGAGGGTGTCGTGACCTTGCGCGGCGATGTTCTGGAGAGCGGTCGAACCGTTGATCCCGCCGCCGATCACGACCGCGTCGAATGTTTTCCCGTCCAGCTCCGCAAGCCTCTTGCGCATCGATCCTCCGATTGCCCTTGCCCCGGGCGGCGCTCGCGCCGCTTCGCCCCCCGGGGTCGAATTTCGCCCTCTTCCGACATCCCCCGATCCGTTCATCGACGCTCGGGCGCGCTCGCCGGGGCGGCGGCTATTCCGCGGCCATCTTCGACGCCGAGTAGTTCCGCAGCTTCGGCATGATGGTTTCGGCGAGCAGGCGCATGGAGCGCTTCTCGATCTCGGGCTGATCCCATTCGACGAAGCCGAGGAGCAGGCCGCCGAACGGACCGCCGATCTCGTCCATGAACCAGACGAGCCGGTCGAGGACCGTCTTGGGCGACCCGGAAAACACCATGGTGTCCAGGCAGTACTTGATGGTGACGGCCTCGTCGGGCATGGCGAGGTCCTCCTTGAGGAACCCCGCGGTCACCGACGGCTTGTTGCTGATCACGAAGTTGTAGTACCACGCGTAGGGATTGTCCTCGCGGGCCAGGTAATCGGCCGCCTCGTCGTCGGTATCAGTGATCAGGATGGAGCGTCCGACCCTCCAGCGGTTCCGGTCGGGCCGCAGCCCCGCCTTCTCGCATCCCGCCGCGTACTGGTCCCAGTGCGACCGCACCCACTTGGGTTGCATGAAATGGATGGACGCGATCCCCCACCCGTTCGACCCGGCCAGGAAGGCCGTCTTGGAGTTGGGTGTCAGCAGCGATAGGACGATTTCCGGGTGGGGCTTCTGGTAAGGCTTCATCATCGGTCCGAAGCGGAGCCTCGGGTTGAAGGAATCCTCGATCTTGACGGTCCAGTACTTGCCTTTCAGGTTGTACGGCGGGTCCTGACTCCAGATCGCCTTCATCATGCCCATGGCTTCGTCGAACATCTCCGCCCGGTTTTTCGACGCCGTGTCGTAGAGTTCCCAGTCGCTCGGAAGGCCGCCCGCGCCCGCGCCGATGATCACGCGGCCTTCGGACATGTGGTCCAGGAGCGCGATATCGCCCGCGAGCTGCGCCGGATTGTGCTGGGGCAGGCAGAGGACGCCCGTCGCCAGCTTCATCTTCGTCGAGGACATGATGGAGGCGAGGAACTGCAGCGGGCTGGTGATCGGCTCGATGTCGCAGGAATAATGCTCGCCGACCCAGATCTCGTCGAACCCCAGGCTGTCCGCGTAGAGCGCAGCTTCGCGGTCCTCCCGCAGCATCTGCGTGATCGACCGCTTCTTCGGGTCGTGAACCGGTTGCATCAGAAGACCGAGGTCCATTTGGTCTCTCCCAAGGGTTATCTGTCGTGAACGGGACGTCGCCGCGGTTTCGGGTGCGCCACCCATCGATTGTGAAGCAACAGGGCCGCACCTGTCAGGTGGTCGGCCGCAGCAAGGTGTGTGCCAAGTATCGAGGCGGCCGTTTTCGCGCCTTCGCGGTGATCTCATCTCGTCTCGTCTCAATGAAAATGCGAGACTACTGTTCAGAGACCTAAAATATCACCGCAGCGCCTTGCGTGATGGCATGCTCTTTGCTCATCTCGGCTGGGTAAACGCGATGCTGTGTCGGTCGCGAGGAAGAGCCTTGGGGCGCAAGAGATGTGCGAGTTCAGCAGAGGCCGTGTCCTGACCCGCCGTTCCGGTTTTTGCTGGCGCGGCCCGGGCGAAGAGGTCGGGAGCGCGCGGCGAGGGTCGAGCATCGGGCGACGCGGCGCGCGTTGTCCCGCCGGCACGCGCAAGCTCGCCGGCGCGGCCCGGCATGCCGGATCCGCCATCGCCGAGAAACCCTCGGTTTCTGCGCCGGTCGGGTCGGGCCGGTGACCGGCGGGGCGCACGCGCTGGTGAACGGCGTTCAGCACGCGGCCTACACGGTTACCAGCGTCGACGTCGCGGTCGCCTTCCTGCGCGACGCGCTCGGCTGCGAGGAATTGTTCCGGGAAGATCCGGCGGTTGTCGAAGATCCCGTGGCGGCCGCCGCCATGAACGTGCCGCCCGGAACTCGCCTCGCGGCTTGCGCGATCCTCGCGTGCGGGGATGGGTGCAACATCGAGTTGTTCGAGTTCGAGGGCGCGGACCAGTCGCGGGCCGTGCCCCACGGCGCGGACCTGGGTGGGCGCCACCTCGCCCTGCAGGTTTCCGACCTCGCCGCGGTGGCCCTGCATCTCGAAGCGGCGGGGGCGACGCTTTGTGGCGCGCCGGAAACCATCACGGGCGGCCCGTGGGACGGCCTCCAATGGGTGTTCGCCCTCACGCCCTTCGGTTTGCAGGTCGAGCTCATGCAGTTCCCGGCGGATGGCTGCGGCTACGAACGGCGAGCGGGTCACCGGCTGCACCATCCGACCGGAGCGCCCGGTTGACGGTCGGGGCGAGCGCGTGCCGACGCTGGCCTCTACGGGTCGCGTGATCCCGCTCCAGCACACATCGACATCGACGCGGCATCCGCCCCGCCTTCGGGCGGGATCCGCGCGAGATCCACGGTCAACCACGAAGGGACAGTCCGATG
>CAXTEP010000020.1:4417-12307 GCA_964243125.1 uncultured Lichenihabitans sp.
CTTCGGGCGGGATCCGCGCGAGATCCACGGTCAACCACGAAGGGACAGTCCGATGAAGAAAATGCCTGACTCGTCGATCACCCGCCGCGGCTTCCTGGGCACGGCGGCCGCGGGCGCCACCGCGGCAGCCCTGCCCTACGTGCCGGGCGCGGCCCGGGCCGCCGAGGACGAGGTCGTCCTGTTCTCCTGGGAGTCCTACGACGAGGACTCCTGGCTGGAGGAGTGGTCCAAGTCGACGGGCGTTCGCGTCAACGTCACGCGCTTCGGCTCCATCGACGAACTGTTCGCGAAAGCGCGGACCGGGGCCGTCGTGCCGGACCTGATGATCATCGACACGAGCGAGTTCTCGCACTTCCGCCAGCAGGACCTCATCGTCCCCATGGATATCGCGAAGGTGCCGAACGCCAAGAACATCTCCCCGGCCATCAACTTCGACAAGACCAACGTCCTGGACGGCAAGCTCTACGCCGTGCCCTACAACTGGGGGCCGAACCCTATGATGTACCGGGCCGACCACGTGAAGGAGGGAACCGACACCTGGATGACGATGTGGGACCCGAAGTACGCGGGCCGCGTCGGCGTGATGGACGACGCTTACTCGACCTTCGAACTGCTCGGGATCGTGTGCGGCGCCAAGGACCCCTACAACCTGACTGACGCCGATTTCGATAAATGCGCGGACCTGCTCCGACGGCTCCGGCCTCAGGTGAAGACGCTGCTGAAAGGCGCCAACGACACCGAGTCCCTGTTCACATCGGGCGACCTCGACGTGGGGTTCTGCCAAGCCGTGACCTCGGTGGAGAACGCCAGGAAGGCCGGCCGGGACGTGCGCTACTCCATTCCCAAGGAAGGCGCGCCGTCGTGGATGGACAGTGCCGTCATCACCCGCAAGGGCGACCGGGCCATCGTCTACGACTTCATCAACCACCGGCTCTCGCTGCCCTGGCAGAAGCGCTTCGTCGAGCTTTCGGCGATGCCCGGCGTGCTCGACACCAAGACCGCCAAGGCCGCGGGCCTGTCGCCGGAGGCCATCGGCAAGACCTACATGGACCTGCTCGACCAGCCGAACTTTTGGAGCGGCCTGAAGCTGGTTCAGGCGCAAAACGACCTTGATCGTCGCCTGCAGATGTTCAACGATTTTAAGGCCGGCGTCCTTTAGGGCGCGCGCGTCGGGGAGGCGGGGCATGGCGGCTGGCAGCGCGCTGGTCGAGTTGCGCGGGGTATCGAAAACCTATCCGGGAGCCGGCAAGCCGGCCCTGGTCATCGAGGACCTCAGCATCGGCAAGGCGGAGTTCTTTTCGGTGCTGGGGCCGAGCGGGTCGGGCAAGACCACGGCCCTGCGGTTGATCGCCGGCTTCGAGAAGCCGGACGAAGGCCGGATCCTGATCGAGGGGGTCGACGTCACGGCGACGCCCGCCTACGGGCGCGACGTCAACACCGTATTCCAGTCCTACGCGCTGTTCCCGCACATGAGCGTGCGGGAAAACGTGGAATACCCCCTCAGGATGGCTTCGGTCGCCAAGGCGGACCGGCGTCGGCGCGCGCTCGACGCGCTCGCAATGGTCGAGATGTCGGCCTTCGACGGCCGCTACCCGCACCAGCTGAGCGGCGGGCAGCGGCAAAGGGTTGCCCTGGCGCGCGCCTTCGTGGGCCGCCCCAAGATCCTGCTGCTCGACGAACCGCTGTCGGCGCTCGACCTCAACCTTCGGCACCAGATGCAGCACCTCCTGGTCGAGCTCCAGCGCGAGCTCGGCCTGACTTTCGTTTACGTGACCCACGATCAGGGCGAGGCGCTGTCGATGTCGAACCGCGTCGCAGTGGTGAATGGGGGGCGGCTGCAGCAGCTCGACGTTCCGCAGGAGATCTACTACACGCCGCAAAACCAGTTCATCGCGCAATTCATCGGCAAGTCCAACATCTTCGCGATCGAGGTCACCGGCGCGCGCGGCGCGCGCCTGAGCAGCATCGACGCCCAGCCCTTCCCCGTCCCGGACGCCTGCCGCCCGGGCGCCGCGCGGCTCAGCATGCGCTTCGAAGCCATTGCGATCGCGGCGGCGGAAAAAGGCCTGGACAGGCCCGTCCGGCTGCCGGGCGTCGTCAGCGACGTGCTGTTCCTCGGCTCCAGCGTCGAGGTCAAGATCAGGTGCCGGGAGCACCAGCTCATCGCGGTGCTGCCGTCCCGCGGCGGCGCCTCCCTTCGCCCCGCCCAGGAGGTCGTGGTCGGCTTCGACCCCGCGGAAGGCCACGTTTTCAATGTCGATTAGCGTCAGCCTCCCGGCCGCGCGCGATCGCCGCGGTCTGCCGGTCCTGCCCAGGCTCCGCGCGGTTCCGATCTACGCGTGGCTGGCGCTGCTCGTCCTGCTCCCCAACGTCCTCATGCTGGGGTTCAGCTTCGCGAGCCTGAAGGACGGGCGGTTCGACTTCACCCCCACCCTGGGCAACTACGCCCGCATCATGGGATCGCGCGGCGTGTGGCTGCTGCTCGCGCGGACGATCACGGTGGCGCTGCTGTCGTCGCTCATCGCGGCTTTGATCGCCTACCCGATGGCCCTCTACGCCAGCAGGCTTCGCCGCGGCAAGACGGTGGCGCTCATGCTGGTCATCATCCCGCTGTGGATCAGCGTGCTCATGCGGGTCTTCTCCTGGCGGATCATCCTGGGCGAGAACGGCGTCATCAATTCCCTGCTGATGCAGGGCGGCCTCATCGCCAAGCCGATCGACGCGCTGCTCTACAACTCCTTCGCGGTCTTCCTGACCTTTGCGTACGTCGCGATCCCCTTCATCTTTGTCAGCGTATTCACGGTTGTCGACCGCATCCCCGCGAGCCTGTCCCAGGCGGCGAGCGACTGCGGCGCGACACCGTGGAAGGTGTTCCTGACAGTCATCTGGCCGCTGTCGAAGCCCGGGGTGGCGATCGGCTATTCCCTCGCCTTCCTGATCGCAATCGGCGACTACGTCACGCCCTCGATCGTCGGCGGCCTCGACGGCACGATGATCGGCACCGTCATTGCGTCGCAATTCGGCATCGCGGGGAATTGGCCTTTCGGCTCGGCCCTGGCGGTCACGCTGCTGCTGCTCGTTTGCGCGGTGCTGGGCGTCGTCTTCGCGCTGGCGAGGATCAGAGGCTCGGCCCAGGGCGACGCGACCGGCGAGGCGAGCGCGCCCGCGGCGTCGCGGGCCACCTGGGCGACACCGCGGGCGCTGGCGGGCTTCGGCCTGTTCTGCCTGCCTTACGTGTTCCTGTACGCGCCGCTAGTCCTGCTCGCGGTGTTCTCCCTCAACGACTCGTCCGTGCAGGCGCTGCCCCTGCACGGCTTGACGCTGAAGTGGTACCGGGCGATGCTCGAGAATGCGCCGATGCTGGCCGCCTTGCGGGAGTCGATCCTCGTCGGGCTGATCGTCCTGGCCGTTTCAATCGTCGTAGGCACCGGCTTCGCGGTGCTGCTCGCCCTGGGCAAGCTCCGGTTCAGCGGCGCCCTGGAGAAGATGCTGCTGCTGCCGGTGATCTTCCCCGGCGTGATCCTGGGCATCGCCCTGGTGCTGGCTTTCCAATTGCTGCACGTGCCCGCCGGGCTTCCCAGGCTCGTGCTGGGCCACTGCACCTTCGTGATGCCGATCGTCATGTCGCTGGTGATCGACCGGCTGAAGCGGCTCGACCCGGCGCTGGTGGAAGCCTCCATGGACCTCGGTGCCCCGCCCGTCACGACCATGGTGCACGTCGTGCTGCCGCTGGTCAGGAGTGCCATCCTCAGCGGCGCTCTGCTCGGGTTCACCCTTTCGGTCGACGAGGTCGTGGTCTCCTCCTTCCTCGTCGGGAGCCAGCCGACGCTGCCCGTCTGGGTTTTCAACCAGATGCGGTTCGGCTTCACCCCGGCGGTCAACGCGATCTTCGTTTGCATCGGCCTGATCACGTTCGGCTTCGTCGCCGCGTCGCAGGGCCTGAGCCGGGCGCGGTGACGAGTCCCGACGGGGTCACGCCAGGCGGCGGGCCAAGCCGTGCTTCTTCAACCGGCGGTAAAGGGTGGCGCGGCTCACCCCAAGGTCTGTTGTGAGGTTCGTCACATCTCCGCCGACTCGCCGGAGGGCGTCGAGTAGGGCGTCCCGCTCCGCTTCCCGCTCGGCCGCGGCGTTCGCCGGAACCGGGACGGGAATGCCGGCGGACGCCAGCGTCGTGATCCTCGACCGCTGCAGCGGCCGCAGCATGAGGTCCTCGGCCTCGACGACACCGCCCTCCGCGAGGTACGCGGCCCGGTTGAGAACGGTGTGGAGTTCGCGCATGTTGCCCGGCCAAGTGTGGCGTTGGAGCGCGTCGCGCGCGGCCGAGGTCAGCCTGATGCCGTCCCGGCCTGCAATCTGCCCGACGCATCGGTCGATGACCGCGGCCCTGTCGGCCCGGTCGCGCAGGGAGGGAATGGTGACGACGAGCCCGGCCAATCGGTAGTAAAGGTCCTCGCGAAACGTGCCCTCGACGACGTGCCTTTCGAGGTCGCGGTTGGTCGCCGCGATCACCTGCACGTCGACGTGCCTGACCTCGCCCGACCCGAGGGGGGCGATCTCGCCGGACTCCAGTACCCGCAGCAGGCGCGTTTGCAGCGCGACCGGCATTTCGCCGATCTCGTCCAGGAACAGGGTGCCTCCGTCCGCCTGGAAGAAGCGGCCGGAAGCGCCTTCCTTGCGCGCGCCCGTGAAGGCGCCGCCCGCGTAGCCGAACAGCTCGCTCTCGATCAGCGATTCCGGAATCGCGCCGCAGTTCACCGCGACGAAGGGGTGGTGCCTGCGGGTCGACTCCGCGTGGAAGGCGCGCGCGAGCGTGTCCTTGCCGACGCCGGTTTCCCCGAGAAGGACGATCGACAGGCGCTTGTTGAGCAGGCGGCGCAGCATGCCCACGTCCCGGACCATGCCGGGGTCGGAGCCTGCCCACGTGTCCATCGTGGTCGCTTGGCCCTCGGTGGGCGGAACCGCCGATGGCCGCCGGGCCACCCTGGCCCTGGTCCTGCGCTCGAGTGGGGCGAGGACGCCGCCGCGGGCGACAGCGCCGTTGTCGAGCGATCGCAGCTCGATGGCGGAAAGGTCGCCTTCCACGCGTGAGATCGGCTCCTTCCTGCCGGCGAACCGATCCCACAGCGAGAATGGCGTTAGCGCCTGCATCTTGAGGTCGAGCACGCGGCGCGCCGCGACGTCCGCGCCCACGACCGTGAAGTCCTCGTCGATCGCGAGCAGGCAGGATCGCCCGTTCTCGAACCTGAACCTGACAACGCTGCAGTCTCGAAACGTGTTGCGGAAGATGGTTTCCGACATCCGCTCCGCGGACGCCATCACGGTTTCCCACGCGAGCGCGTGCGTTTCGGCCTTCAATCCCGGGGTGACGTTCGCGATGCCGAGCGAACCCCAAAGGGTGCAGTCCGGGGCGAACAGTGGGACGTTGGCGCAGGAAGAGTGGATGTGGTCCGTGAAGAAGTGCTGGTCGAGGTGGATCGACGTCGGTTTTCCATCGAACAGGCACGTGCCGACCCCGTTCGTGCCCCCGTTCTGCTCGCTCCAAATGGCGCCCGAGCGTTCGTCGACATCGAGGTCGTCCGCGACCGCGGTGTTGCGCAGCGAGATCAGGGTGCAGTCGGCGGCCGCGAGGACGACGGAATAGCGACTTGGCGCGACGATGGAATACAACACGTCCAGCTCGTGCTGCGCCAGCGCGAGCTTGGCTCCAAGCGAGTCCTGCAGTTCGTTGATCTGCCGGTGCCCGAGCCTCGGGACCGCGCGCCGGCGATCCGGGGCCAGGTTGTGGTCCACCAAGCAGCGCTCCCAGGAGCTGAGCGGCGCGCCGTCTGCGTCGAAGGATTGCCGGTCGACATCCCTCACTTGCTTGAGGACCCTGTCAGGATGGTTCGATGTCACGGTCGATATCCTCTCGCCTTGGCGTGGGGCTGTCATGAGGACGGCTCGACGCGCGATTGGTCGGTTCGGGCGTGACGGCCCGGGCCGCGCCGGCCGGGCTCCCCGGATCGTGTCTCGCCATCCATCTCAGCGATGACGCGCCGGATCCGCGACGGTGATACGGCCCGCGGCGCGACGCGGGCGTACGGCGGGGCAGGGCCGGAAAAACCGTTTCAAGACTTTGATAAGGTTTCACCTTTTCCAGTCCCGGTTTTGCGCGCGGTCCCGGCCTCCAATGGCACGGGCCTTGCTGATCTTGGGTCGACAGCCACAAGACCGATCATGTGACAGTTCTGCCCTCTTGCGAAGGGGCGCAAACGGCTTTCGTTGCAGGAAAAGACCTCATGGACACGATCGCGACCCATGACCGTACTACGGCTTCTTCGTACGCGCCGAAGCGTATGCTGATCGACGGCAAGTTCGTCGACGCCGCGTCGGGCCGGACATTCGAAACCCGCAACCCGGCGACGGGCGAGCTGCTGTCCAACGTGTGCGAGGGCGACGCGGAGGATGTCGACCGCGCGGTTGCGGCCGCGCGGCGGGCGTTCGACGGGCCCTGGAGCAGGTTCACTCCGTTCCAGCGCCAGGCTTGCCTCCTGCGCTTCGGCGAACTCATCGACGAGCACTTCGACGAGCTCACCATGCTCGACGTGCTCGACATGGGGGTGCCGATCACGGTCGCCCGCGGCAGGCGCGACCGCGCCCGCGGACTCATCCGCTACTACGCCGGCATGTGCACCGCGCTGCACGGCCTGACGGTGCCGAACTCCTTCCCCGGCGAGGTGTTCAGCTACACCCTGCGGGAGCCGGTGGGCGTCGTGGGCGCGATCATCCCTTGGAACGGGCCGGTGATCACCGCGATCTGGAAGATCGGCACGGCCCTGGTGACCGGCTGCACCCTGGTGTTGAAACCCGCCGAGGACGCGCCGCTCGCGGTCCTTCGGCTGGGCGAACTGCTGCTGGGGGCGGGCGTTCCCGAGGGCGTCATCAACGTCGTGCCCGGCTTCGGTCACACCGCGGGCGCGGCGCTCGCGGCCCATCCTGACGTGGACAAGATTTCGTTTACCGGGTCCACGAACGTCGGCCGCAAGATCATCGAGGCGTCCAAGGCCAACTTCAAGCGTGTCACGCTGGAACTCGGCGGCAAGTCGCCGGACATCGTCTTCGCCGATTGCGACATGGAAGCCGCGGTGGCGGGCGCCGCTATGGCCGTGTTCGCCAACGCGGGCCAAGTCTGCTACGCGGGCTCACGTCTCCTGGTCCAGAGGCCGATCTACGCGGAGTTCGTGCAGCGTCTGTCGCGCTATGCCAAAACGCTCAAGGTTGGCAACGGCGTCGATCCAAACACACAGATCGGCCCCATCATCAATGCCACCCAGCTGGAGCGGGTGACGTCCTACGTCGGCATCGGGGCCGAGGAGGGGGCCGAAAGGATTACCGGGGGGAACCGGCTCACCGACGGCACCCTGAAGGACGGCTTCTTCTTCGAACCAACGGTGCTGTCCGGCGTCAACAACGGCATGAGGGTCGCCAGGGATGAGATCTTCGGCCCCGTGATCTGCGCCATCCCGTTCGACACGGCGGAGGAAGCCGTGCGCATCGCCAACGACACCCCCTACGGCCTGGGTAGCGGGGTGTGGACCAAGGACCTCGCGACGGCGCACCGGACCGCCAAGGCCATCCGGGCCGGGACCGTATGGGTGAACACCTACAGCACGCTCGATCCGGCCGTGCCTTTCGGCGGTTACAAATCGAGCGGGTTGGGACGGGAAGGCGGCGTCGAGCAGTTCGACGGCTACCTGGAAACCAAGTCCGTCATCGTGAAGCTCGCCTGAGGATTGGGGCGGCCCCGGGTCGCGAGCCTCGCGGGCGGGCGCGGGCCCGACGCGGCCACCTGGCCCGGTCGTGGCCGCCGGTCGGGTCGTCGCGCGGCTCACGCGAAGGCCGCGATCCCGA
>CAXTEP010000020.1:12407-32868 GCA_964243125.1 uncultured Lichenihabitans sp.
CCGGGGCGTGTTGTCGTCGGTTTTGCCGATCTGACCGAACCACGCGCTCTCGATCTGCACGTCGGGCACCTGGGGGAACACGGTCTGCAAGGTCCTGCGCGCCCAGGCGCGGTGGATGCGCCCGCCAATCCCGCGCAGTGATCCCACGGAGCCGATGACGAGGCGCCCGGCGGCGTCCAGCCGGAACGCGTTGACCAGCGTCGCCGTGTCGAAGGCCCCCTGCCGTTCCGGCAGGATCGTGTCCAGCACGGGCGTCGGCACGGGCTTGGTGGCCATGTTGAAGTACGGCAGGTGCGCGTACACCCGCCTCACCTGCGGCCAGGGCGCCTTGGTGTAGGCCTCGGTCGCGACCACGACCCAATCGGCCCTGACCGTTCCGGTCCCGCAGGTCAGGACCCAGCGCTTGCCGTCCCGGGCCGCTTCGGTGACGGGGGTGCCGTCCTGGATCAGGGCGCCCTCCTTGGCGGCAGCCGAGGCCAGCCCGCGAGCGTAGGCCAGGGGCTGGATCGTCCCCGCCCGCATGTCCTGCAGCGCGCCGCGGAAGAAGCGGCTTCCGGTCTTGCGGGCCGCTTGTCCCGCATCGAGCAGGTCGAGGTGGACGCCCCGCGCCGCCCATTGCCGATGCCTCGCCTCGATTTCCCGCTGCCCACGGTCGCCGATCGCGCAGTGGAGCGTGCCCGTCGCCTGGAGTTCGCACGCGATGCCGTAGGTTTTCACGATCGAGAAGACGGTCGCGGGCGCCTTGCCCAGGAAGTCGATCAGCCGCTCGCCGTAGTGCGGCCCCAGCGCGGCCACGAGGTCGTCGGGCGGCAGCCACATGCCGGCGTTCACGAAGCCGGAATTCCGCCCCGACCCGCCGAACCCGATGTGCGCGCCCTCCAGCACCGTCACGCGCGCGCCCTGGAGCGCGAGGTGCAATGCGGTGGACAGGCCCGTGTAGCCCCCGCCGATGATTGCAACGTCCGTTTCGTGCCGGGGCGGCAGGCGATGCAGGTCGCCTTGCGGGGGCGCGGTATGCGCCCAGAGACCGTGCGACAACGAACGCAAGATCGAACTCCCTCGTTGCGTCCCCGCGCGATCGCCGCGGGGCGTCCTCGCCGTGATGGGCGTTAATTCAACCGGCCCAGCATCCCCCGCGCGATGACCTGCGCCTGTATCTCGGCCGCGCCCTCGAAGATCGACAGGATGCGCGCGTCGCACAGCACGCGGCTGATCGCGTATTCTTCTGAGTAGCCGTTGCCGCCGTGGACCTGCAGGGCACTGTCGGCGTTCGACCACGCCACCCGGGCGGCCAGCAGCTTCGCCATCCCAGCCTCGACGTCGCAGCGCTGGCCCTCGTCCTTCCGCCGGGCGCCGGCGTAGGTGAGCTGCCGCACCACCATGGTTTCGGTCGCCATCCAGGCGAGCTTGGCCGCGACCCGTGGGAAGGCGAGGATCGGCTTCCCGAACTGAGAGCGGTCCCGCGCGTAGGTGACGCCCAGTTCCAGTGCGTTCTGCGCGACGCCGACGGCACGCGCGGCGGTCTGGATGCGGGCGCTCTCGAAGGTCGCCATGAGCTGCCTGAAGCCCTGCCCTTCCACGCCGCCCAGGAGGTTCTCGGCCGGAACGCGGAAGCCGTCGAAGGCGATCTCGAATTCCTTCATGCCGCGGTAGCCGAGCACCGGGATCTCCGAGCCGCTCAGGCCGGGCGCGGGAAAGGGGCCTCGGGCGTCGCCGCGCGGCTTGCCCGCGAGCAGCATGGACAATCCCCTGTGGTCCGCCGTGCCGGCGCCCGTCCGCACCAGCAGGGTCATGAGGTCGGACCGGGACCCGTGCGTGATCCAGGTCTTGGCCCCTGTCACCACGTAATGGTCGCCGTCCCGCACGGCCCTGGTGCGGAGGCTGCCCAGATCGGAGCCGGTGTTGGGTTCGGTGAACACGGCGGTTGGAAGAACCTCGCCGGACGCGATGCCGGGCAACCATCGCGCCTTCTGGTCCGGCGTGCCCGCGGTCGCGATGAGTTCGGCCGCGATCTCCGCGCGCGTACCCAGCGAGCCCGCCCCGAGGTAGCCGCGGCTGAGCACCTCGGACACGACGCACATGGCGAGCTTGCCCAGGCCCGATCCGCCGTCTTCCTCCCGCAGGGTCAGGCCGAAGACGCCCATGTCGGCCAGGCGCCCTACCACGTCCATGGGGATGAGCTCGTCGCGCGCGTGCCAGCCCTGCGCGTGCGGCGCGATCTCGGCTTCAGCGAAGCGGGTGAACTGGGCGCGGATCTCCGCGAGGGTTTCGTCCTCGCTCCCGAGGTCACCGAACCGTCCCTCGGCCGCGGCGCGGGCGACCAAGTGGCGGGCCTCGGCCAGCGCGCCCGGCTCGCTGAGCCGGAGGAGGTCCCGCCCCGCCAGGAAGTCCCGGACGGCTTCGGGCGCCAAGCCCGCGTCGCCCGGGCGCGCCGTCTCGGTCTGGCTCATGGGAATGCCGCCGCCGAGCTGGGCGAGGTACTCGGCGAAGCCCAACCGCAGCATGGCGGTTTCCACCGCGGTCAGCCTGTCGCCGTCCCGAAGCGCGCGGCCCCAGTCCAGGAACCGACGCAGCGCCTCGACGTAGGTCACCTGCCACGCGAAGCCGTGCAGCGCGAACTGGTGCAGTTCCAGCAGCGCCGGCACCGGCACGCCGTCCGGCGCCACGCAGGTTGCGACGCGGACGCGGATGGCACCGACCAGCCGCTCCGCGGTGACGAGCGCGCCTTCGCAAAGATCGAGGAGGGCGTCCGCCTCGCCGGGGTGGAATGGGACGGGCTCAGTCACGGCGTCGGATCCTTCGTTGGCCGGGGCCGGCCACCACGCCCGCGTCGCGCAGCGCGGCGATGTCGGATCCCGTCATCCCGAGCCGCTCGGCCAGCACCTCGTCGGTGTGCTCCCCCAGGCGCGGCGGCGGCGCGGGCGGCACCCGCGCCGCGGCCGAGAACGCCAAGGGCGAGCCGCTGGCCAGCACGGGGCCGAGCCCGGGCTGGTCGACCTGCTCGAACATGGGGTTGGCCGCCGAGCAACGTGGGTCCTCCCGCACGAGCTGCCCGAAATCCTGGTAGGGACCCCATAGGACGCCCGATCCGTCCAGGGCGCAGCGGATCTCAACCAGCGTCCGGCGGGCAAACCAGGGCTCAAGCACCGCGGCGATCGCGTGCCGGGCCTCGAAGCGGCCGCCTTCCGTGGCGAGGTCGACGTCCATCAGCGGACCGACCATGGCCAGGCGCTCGCCCAGGCCCGTCGCGTGCCCGATCGCGCGCCACTGCCGGTCCGAGATCGCGGCCAGCATGATCTGGCGTCCGTCGGCGGTCCGGAAGTTCCGGCCGAAGGCGCCGTACAGGTCGTTGCCGAGCGGTGGGCGCACGGTGCCGTTCACCAGCACATCCGCCACGTAGCCGAGGGTGGCGACCGTGCTCAGCATCACGTCGGCGAGCGCCAGCGTCACGGCTTGGCCGCAACCGGTACGCCGACGCGACCGCTCCGCGGCCAGCAGCGCGGTCGCGATGTACAGGCCCGCCGCCACGTCCCAGGCCGGCAGCACGTGGTTGACCGGCTCCTCGTCGCGGCCCGTCGCGATCGCGAAGCCGCTGGCGCAGTTGACCGTGTAATCCACGGCGGCGCTGCCGTCGGGATTACCGGTCAATCGCAGCAGGACAAGGTCCCTGCGGCGCCGGCTGAGCTCCTCGTAGCCGAGCCAGCCACGCGCGGGGAGGTTGGTGACCGCAAGGCCGCCACCCTCGCCGGGCGCGCCGATCAGGGTACCCGCGATCTCCCGCCCGCGCGGGTCATCGAGGTTGAGGCAAACGGAGCGCTTGCCCTTGTTGAGGCCGGCCCAGTAAAGGCTGTCCCCGTTCGGCGCCAGCGGCCAGCGGTCGATGTCGATGTTGCCGCCGATCGGGTCGATGCGCACCACGTCGGCACCGAGTTGAGCCAGCGTCAGCGTGCCCAACGGTGCGGCGATGAAGGCCGCGACCTCCACAACGTGCAGGTCGGCGAGCAAGCCGGGCCCGCTCACGGGCCGCCCTCGAACGCGGCCGCGACGATGCGGGCCTGCTCGTCGTCGTGGTCACCGTGGAAGCAGCCAGCGGGCGACCCCGACTCCCGCCGACCCACGTAGGTCACCTGCGGCCACCGCGCGCCGGTTTCACGCCTCACCCGCTCCAGCTTGCGGTCGAGGTAGGACCACGCCCCCATGTTGCAGGGCTCCTCCTGTACGAAAAGGCAGGACGCGTCCGGGCAGGCCGCAAAGACCTGGCGGAGCTCCGCCTCCGGGAAGGGGTAGAGTTCCTCCAGCCGGACGATCGCGACGTCCACGGCGCCGCGACGGTCGCGCTCGGCCAGGAGATCGTAGGCGATCTTGCCGCTGCACAGCAGGACGCGCCCGATCGCCGGGCCGGCTGTGTCCACCAGGACGGGTTCGAAGGCCCGGTCCGGCCCGAACGCGTCCAGCGGCGAGGTGGCGGCCGGCAGTCGAAGCAGCCGCTTCGGGCCCATCAGGATCAACGGCTTGCGGTCGGCCACCAGGGCCTGCCTGCGCAGGACGTGGAAGTGGTTGGCGGGCGTGGACGGGTTGGCGACCCGCATGTTGTCGCGGGCCGCCAACTGGAGAAAGCGTTCAAGTCGGGCGGAAGAATGTTCCGGACCTTGTCCCTCCAGCCCGTGCGGCAGGAGCACGACGAGGCCGGAGGGCGCGCACCACTTCTCCTCCCCCGCCGCCACGAACTGGTCCAGGATGACCTGCGCGCCGTTGGCGAAGTCGCCGAACTGGGCCTCCCAGATTGTCAGGTCGTTCGGGCGCTCGAGGCTGTAGCCGTACTCGAAACCGAGCACGGCGTATTCGGACAGCGGGCTGTTGTGGACCGCGAAACACGCGTCCGCGCCGCCGAACCCCGCCAGCGCGAGGTGGTGAGCGCCGGTAAGCTGGTCGACCAAGCCATAATGCCGGTGGGAGAAGGCCCCGCGCACGACGTCCTGGCCTGTCAGGCGCACGCCCACGCCGTCCTGCAGCAACGTCCCGAAGGCGAGCGCCTCGGCCAGGGCCCACGCTACCTTGCCTTCCCTGACGTCGCGCTGGCGCAGAAGCCGCTCCACCTTGGGGTGGAGCGCCACGCCGTCCGGCGCCCGGGTCAGCGCTTCAGACACGGCCAGCAGCCGGGCCGGCTCGACCCCGGTCGGCGAGCCGGGCGCGACCCGCCGGAGGCCCTGGTCGAGGGTGCTGCCCGTGTTGGGGCGGAACGTTTCGCTCGCCGCGTAGGCCCCGTCCAGCTCGGCTTGGCAGGCGTCGGCGAGGTCACGCACCGCGCGCTCGGATACGACCCCCTCGTCGATCAGCCGTCGCGCCGCGGCTTGCGCGATGGGCACCTGGGCCGCGATCCGCCGGTAAAGCACGGGCTGCGTGAAGATCGGCTCGTCGATCTCGTTGTGGCCGTTGCGGCGGTAGCAGACGAGGTCGATCACCGCATCCCGGGCGTGCGTTTGGCGCCAGTGCACCGCGAGGGCGGCGGCGCGCGACACGGCCGCGCCGTCGTCGCCGTTGACGTGCAGGATGCAGCTGTCGATCGCCTTCCAGATCCCCGTGCAGTGGGTCGAACTGCGCGCCTCCGCGGGGTTCGTCGTGAAGCCGATCTGGTTGTTGACCACGATGTGCACGGTTCCGCCCGTGCTGAAGCCCGGCACGGAGGCGAGTTGCAGGACTTCGGCCACCACGCCCTGACCCGCCACCGCAGCGTCGGTGTGGAGAATGACGGGAAGCACGCGGGCGGCGCCGCTGGAACCCTGCGCCTCCTGCAGCGCGCGGGCGCGGCCGAGCACCACCGGGTCGACCGCTTCCAGGTGCGACGGGTTGGCGAGCAGCGTGACCTCCAGGACGCCCGCCCCCGTGTCCACACAGCCGCGGTGGCCCAGGTGGTACGGCACGTCACCCGGCCGGTCGGAGGCTGTGGGGAACGGGTGCGCACCCCTGAGCTCCGCCAGAAGCTGCGCGAGCGGGCGCCCCAGCACGTTGGCGGACAGGCTGAGCCGGCCGCGGTGCATGGTGCCGAGCACGACGTGGGTCACGCCCCGCGCGGCCGCGCCGCGCAGCACGCGGCGGAGTAGCGGCACCACGGCCTCGGCCCCTTCCGCGCCGAACCGCTTCTTGGTGGGGAACTTGCGCGCCAAGAAGCTTTCAAATACGTCCGCCCGGACGAGGTCCCACAGGAAGTCGCGCGCGTCGTCGGGACACGTCGGCCGGCGGCCCGCCTCGAAGGCCTCGACGAGCCAATTACGCAGCGCGGCGTCGTCAATATGTGCCGTTTCGACCGCCAGCGACCCCGTATGGCGCGACCGGAGGTCGTCCGGGGAGGGCGGCTCGGGCGGCAGGTGGGCGAGGAGCGCGGCTTCCTCGTCGCCGCTATCCGTTGGACGTCCCAGCGGGTCGAGTCGCGCGTACAGGTGCCCACGTGCGCGCAGCACCTCGACCAATTGCGCGTTCCGCTCCTCGTTGCGCGACGCAAGTTCGTGCAGCACGTCAACCCGGCTCGCTTCCCCGATAAGGTCGAGGACGACGAAAACGCATCGCCAGCTTTCGTCCAAGCGCTCGGGGTTGTCGTGGAAGCTTCGATACAGGCCTTCGATGTAATCGACGCTGGCGGACGACAAAGGGGAGGATCTGTCCAGCATTCTGATCGTCATTCCCGCCGCGGCTCGTCCAGGCGATCGCTTCGAGGGCCTCGCCAATGCGCAACCTAACGGACGCCGCACGGGAACAGCTATGCTCGAGGTGCGATAGCAGTTATTCGATCTTGACGTCCGGTCCCTGGCCATGGCGACGGGCACCCTGGCCGGGGATCGGACGTCAAGGCGCGGTCGCGCCACGGTTGCCCCGGATGAAACTGGCGACGCGCTCGCCCACCATGATGGCCGGCGCATTGAGGTTGCCGGACGGGATCGCGGGCATGATGGAAGTGTCCGCAACCCGCAAGCCGTCAATGCCGTGCACCCGAAGCTGCGGGTCGACGACCGCCATGCGGTCCGTTCCCATCTTGCAGGTGCCAACCGGGTGTATCGCGCCCTGTGCCTTCTGCTTCACGAAAGCTTCGCGCTCCCGCTGTGAAGCCAGCGGTCGCCCGGGCACGTGCTCGCACCGGATGTGCCGCGCGATGGCCGGCTGGCGCATCAGCGCCTGCGCGATCCTCACACCCTCGGCAAGGCACACCAAGTCCGATCGTTCGGCAAAATAGTTCGGGTTGACCGATGGCGGCGCGAGCGGGTCGCCGGAGCGCAGCTTGACCCGGCCGCGGGAGCGCGGCCTCGACTGCCCTACCGCGAGGCCGCACCCGTTGCCGCTCGGCACACTCTCCATCCCGTCCTCGATCCCCGCGCCGGGGAAAAAGAAGGCCTGCAGGTCGGGCAGCGGGTCGCTCGCCTGCCCGAACCAGAAAGCCCCGCCCTCGATCACGTTGGATGTCGCCGGACCGGAACGGAACAGCGCGTACTGCAGCCCGGCCCATGCCTGCCAATGCAGCTTCTTGTACCTGTCGAAACTGTTGGCCCTGTTGAGGTCATACATCAGGTAGATGATCGTGTGGTCTTGAAGGTTCTCGCCCACGCCCGGCAGGTCGTGCACCACGGGCACGTCGCTCGCCCGCAGGTGGTCGGCGGGGCCGATGCCGGATCGGAGCAGCAGGTGGGGCGAGCCGATCGCCCCCGCGCAAACGACGACCTCGCGCTCAGCCCGCGCCACCGCCGTCCTGCCCTTCTTGACATATTCGATCCCGACTGCCCGACCGCCCTCGACGAGGATCCGCAGGACCGTCACTCCCGTTTCGATCGACAGGTTGCGGCGGTTCTTTGCGGCGCGCAGATAGCTGACGGTGCTGCTGCGGCGGCCGTTGCGCGTCGTGAGCTGGTACAGCCCGCATCCCGCCTGGGTTCCCGAGTTGAAGTCGGGGTTGTACGGCATGCCCGCGTCCTGGCAGGCCTTGAGCCAGTCCTTCGTGAGCGGATGCGTGTAGCGCTGATCGGACACTCCCAGCGGGCCACCCGAGCCATGCGCCTCGCCGCCGAGCGACTCGTTGTCCTCGGCCCGCTTAAAGAAGGGCAGGACCTCGCGGTAGCTCCAGCCCGGGCAACCGCCAGCTGCCCAACCGTCGTAGTCTTCCGGGCATCCCCGGATGTAGACCAGCCCGTTGACCGAACTGCCCCCGCCCAGGACGTTCGCCTGGATCATGGTTTGCGGCCGGTCGTCCTGCGCCGCGATGGGGTCGACCTCGTAGTGCCGGACCGCCCCGCTGCCGTAGACTTTGAAGTAGGTGACCGGGATGTGCAGGTAGGGGTTCCAGTCTCGCTGTCCTTGCTCGATCAGCAGAACCGAGACGTCGGGGTCCTCGCTCAATCGCGCGGCCGCGACGCAACCCGCGGATCCACCACCGACGACGATGTAATCCGTCATTATCTCTGCCAAAGGTTGGCGCGCGCGACCGTGCTGCAACCATTCAGCAAGCCACATGCCACGCGAGACTTCCTGCCGCGGTCCGGAGTACAGCCGGGATCTTGGTGCAACGTCTCATCCTGAGACGTGTCCCGCGCGAGACTGCCGCACCCGGACCTCGGGAGAACGGGTATCAGCACTCGCGGCGCTCAAGCGCTTACGAGATCCGACCGGAGCGCGTCGAAGCGACCGTCAGGGTTTGAGCCCGATAGAGGCATTGTATCGAGCCGGCGGCTCGACTGCACCTTGTTCAGGTCGCCGTAGGTGTAGAGCTTGAGCAGCACGCCGGGATGGTGCGCGGGCCGACCCGCTGCGGCTGGCGCCACGCCCGCGAAGCCCGGCGCCGTGAGGTCGAGCGCAGCGACAAAGGCCTCGATCACGTGGACCGGATTGTCGTCCCTAACCCGATCGTCGAGGCACTCTGGCAGGAAACAAAGCTGCGAGCGATCCGCGCCTTTGACGAAACGACCCAATCGAGCCTCCCGCTACTGCGGGACTCTTCATACCCGACTCGACCATTTTCACACCAGCAGGAACGTTATTCACCATCACCAGAGGGGAGGATCCATGCGTCGATCATATGCATCAGAAATTGATCCGCGCGACCGAACCGCGGAGGTCGCACGGACGGCGCGACCTGCGGGGAGGCGTTGCCCGGCATGTCGAGCATCGCCATCTTCTCCTTGCGATTCAGGTTCAAGCTGATACGTATCAGCGCCATGTCGGTACGGTCTGATCGCGGTTCGCGCAGGGTCACGCAGAAGGATGTCGCGGTTCGAGCCGGCGTGTCCCAGGCGACGGTCTCGATCGTCCTGACCGGCGCGGCCTCACCGCCCGTGCCCGCGCCGACCTTGGCGCGGGTGGAGCAAGCGGCGCGCGACCTGGGCTACGTGCCGAACCGGGCCGCGCAGGCCCTCAGGACGCGCCGCACCATGACGCTGGCCTGCGTGATCCCGGATATCGCCAACCCCTTCTACCCGCCCTTCATGCGCGGCCTCCAGCAGATCGCCGAAGACGAGGCCTACGACGTCATCGGCATCAACACGGACGGTTCGGAGGAGCGGGAGCAGCGCTTCCTGCGATGGGCGCGCCAGGGCCATGTCGACGGCGTGGCGGGCATCTTCTTCACCCTTCGGGCGCGCTCGTTCGAGCCGCTGATCCAGGCCGGCATCGCGGTGGTGCGGATCGAGACCGCGGCCAAGACGAACGGGCCGCTGCCGATCGACAACCTGTGCGTCGACAACGCGAGGGCCTCGCGGGAGGTCGTCAGGTACCTGCTCGACCGCGGACACCGGCGGATCGCCATGATCTCCGGACGGGGCGGCCCGCAGGCGACCCGCGTGCAGGGCTACGCCACCGCCATGCGGGACGCCGGCGTCCCGGTGCGAATCGTCCTCGACGACCTGTTCGGCGAGGAGGACGGCTATCGGGCCACGACCCGCCTGCTCGCGGAAGGCGAGTGTCCCACCGCGATCTTCGCGGTCAACGACCTCATGGCGATCGGCGCCATGGCGGCGCTGCGGGAGGCGGGCCTGGATATTCCCGCCGATGTGGCGGTGGCGGGGTTCGACGATATTCCGGCGGCCCGCCTCGTCACGCCTTCGCTCACCACCGTGACGCAGTTCCAGGACGACCTCGGCCGCGAGGCCGCCAGGACCCTGGTGGCGCGCCTGCGTGGCCGGGGCTCCGCGCCGGAAGGGACTTCACGCGAGATGCCGTTTCGACTGGTCGAGCGCCGGTCAACATGAGGAGGAAACAGCCGATGCAACGATCATCGACCTTGAGGAGCCTTGGATATGCGGCGTGCCTGGCCGTCGCGCTCGGCACGACGGGGCAGGCTGACAGCCGCAAGCCCGTGACGTTCTGGTACGAGGCCGCCAACCCCGATCAGCAGAAGGTGGTCGACGAGTCTCTCGTCAAGCCGTTCGACGCCGCCAACCCCGGCGAGGATCTCCAGCTGTCCTACCGGGGCAACGCCCTCGACAAGCAGCTGCGCGTCGCCCTGCTGTCGGGCTCCGGTCCCGACGTGGTCTACACGGCCGGCCCGAGCTACGTCGCCACCATGGCGCAGGCCGGCCAGCTCCTGCCGCTCGACAGCTACGCGGCCCAGGAAAAATGGGGCGACAAGATCCTGCCGCTGTTTCTCAAGATCGGCACCTACGACGGCAAGCTCTACTCGCTGCCCAAGACCTACGAGAGCATGCACCTCTACTATGACAAGGTGCTGTTCCAGCGGAACGGCTGGACGCCGCCCAAGACCCTGGCGGAGCTCGAAACGCTGGCCGAAGCCATGAAGGCCAAGGGGCTCGTTCCGTTCGGGGCCGGCAACGCCGACTGGCGCGGCACCAACGAGTGGTACGTCACGATCGTGCTGAACAATTACGCCGGGCCCGAGAACGTCGCCAAGGCGCTGCGCGGCGAGATGGCCTGGACCGACCCGGTCTTCGTGCAGGCGATCGAGCTTCTCAAGAGCTGGTACCAGAAGGGCTATTTCGGACAGAACTACTTCTCGCTGACCGACGAGCAGGCCTTCGCGACGATCGCCAACGGCCAGTCGGGCATGTCGCCCAACGGCACCTGGGCGTTCTCCTGGGTGGGCACCTATTTCAACGGCAAGGACCACGACGTCGGCGTGGTGCCCTTCCCGACGCTGCGCGACGGGCTGGCCTACCCGATCTACCCGCTCGGGATCGGTTCGACCCTGTCGATCAACAAGAACGCCAAGAACCCGGACGGCGCCGCCAAGGTGCTGAGCGCCGTGTTCGAGCCGGGCTTCTACGACCGCATCACCAGGGGATGGGCGGGCGACTGGAACGTCCCGATCAAGAACCGCGGCGGCGTCGACCTGGCCAAGAACACCTCGCCGGCCTTCGCCGACCTGGTGGCGTCGCTGACCGACGCGGTCGACAAAGGTCAGATCGGCTACACGACCTGGACCTTCTGGCCGCCCGCGACCGAGCAGTACCTGATCAACGGGATCGAGGAGGTCTGGCTCGGCAAGGCCACCACGCAGACCTACCTCGCCAAGATCGACGCGCTGTTCGCCAAGGAAAAGAGCGAAGGCAAGGTCCCGCCCTTGCCGCAGCCCTGATCGGAACCATCGATCCTGTTTCGACGCCCGGCCTTCCGGCCGGGCGAGCGGAGACGTGCATGTGGCTGTTCCTGGCGCCGTCCCTCCTCATCAACGTCGCGATCATCCTGATCCCGGCGGTGCTGACGCTGGGCCTGGCCTTCTGCAATTGGGACGGCGTTTCGGCGCCGGTCTTCTCGGGCCTGGCCAACTTCCGGGCCCTGGCCGATGACGGCGTGTTCTGGCACGCGCTGTGGAACAACATCTGCTGGACGCTGATCTTCCTCACCGTGCCGATCGCCATGGGATTGCTGGCCGCCGTCATGCTGCTGGTGGCGCGACGCGGGCGGACGATCCTCCAGGTCATCTTCTTCCTGCCCGTCATCATCGCCACCGTGATCACGGCGCGGGTCTGGCAGGGCATGATCTTCAATCCCGTGTCGGGCGTGCTCGGCTTCCTGCAGCACCACGGCATCGGCATCGACAACCCGCTCGCATCGACCAGCAAGGCCCTGTTCGGCGTCGCGACCGTGGACCTTTGGCACTGGTGGGGGTTTCTGGCCGTGATCTTCTTCGCGGCGCTGCGCCAGGTCGACGTGTCCCAGATCGAGGCCGCCAAGCTCGACGGCGCCCGCCTGTGGCAGCTCGTCTGGCACGTGCTGCTGCCCGCCATCCGGCCGACGGTCGCGCTGATGATGATCATGACGGTGATCTGGTCGTTCCTGGTGTTCGACTTCGTCTACATCCTCACCCAGGGCGGACCGGCCTTCTCCAGCGAGGTCCTGTCCACGCTCGCCTACCGCAACGCCTTCTACGACCTCGACGTCGGGCGCGCCGCCGCGACCGCCATCGTGATCAGCGTCTTCGGTCTAGTCGCCACCGTGTTCTACATCCGGCTGCAGGCCAGGGAGACGCAGCGATGACCGGCAACGCGGTCCGGATCGCCGACTCCCGCAACACGCGCCTGTTCGCGTCCGTGGTGCTCGCCATCGGGGTATTCACGGCGCTGTTTCCCATCGCGCTAATGCTGCTGAACGCCGTCAAGTCCAGTTCCGAGATCGTCACCAACCCCCTCGCGCTGCCGGCTTCCCCGCAATGGAGCAACTTCCTCCACGCCTGGAACGACGCCCACCTGGGCACCTCCTTCCTCAACAGCCTGCTGGTCACGGGGCTGACGATCGTGCTCGTGTGCACCACCGGGTCGATGGCCGCCTACGTGCTGGCCCGGCGCAAGGTGCGCGGCTGGCAGCTGGTCAGCGCCTATTTCCTGGCCAGCACCACGGCGCCGATCCAGCTGTTCCTGTTCCCGCTCTACTTCGCGTTTGCCAAGCTCGGGCTGATCAACAACGTGGCGGCCTTGTCGCTGGTCTACTGCGCCATCTACAGCCCCTTCGCGATCTTTCTTCTGCGCACCTACTTCCTGGCCGTGCCGCCCGAGCTGGAAGAGGCCGCCACCGTCGACGGGGCGAACCCGTGGCAGGTCTTCACCCGGATCAGCCTGCCCATCGTGTCGCCGGGGATTCTCACCGTGGCGCTGATCATCGGCCTTTACAGCTGGAACGAGTTCCTCATCGCCACGACCTTCCTGCAGGACCAGAGCGCCGCCACCGCGGTGGTGTCGTTCTACCTGCTGAGCGGGCAGTACACGAGCGACTGGGGGGAGATCATGGCCGCGGCCGTGCTGATCGTGCTGCCCGTCGTGGCGCTCTTCGTCGTCCTTCAACGCCACTTCATCGAAGGCATGGCCGGCGGCGCCGTGAAGGGGTGAGCCCACGCCGCCTCGGCCCTCCTCCGCCGATCAACCAAGGACCCGGATCATGACCGCCACGTCGCTGCCCCCCGACTACCTGCACCGCGTTTACGCGGGCGTTCTCGGCAAGCTGATCGGCGTTTACCTCGGGCGCCCCTTCGAGGGCTGGACCTACGGGCGTATCGTCGAGGAACTCGGCCCGATCGAGTACTATGTCAACGACCGCCTCGGCGTGCCGCTCGTGGTGACCGACGACGACGTGTCCGGCACCTTCGGGTTCGTCCGCGCCCTCGAAGAGCACGGCGTCGGTCCGGACCTTTCGTCCGAGGACATCGGCAAGACCTGGTTGAACGCCATCATCGAGCAGCGGTCGATCCTGTGGTGGGGCGGCAACGGCAACTCGACCGAGCACACGGCCTGGCTGAACCTCAAGCGCGGGATCCCTGCGCCGCGCAGCGGGTCGATCGAGCTCAACGGGCAGGCGGTCGCCGAGCAGATCGGCGCCCAGATCTTCATCGACGGGTGGGCCCTGGTGGCTCCGGGCAATCCGGCGCTGGCCGCCAGGCTCGCCGAAGCGGCCGGGTCGGTCAGCCACGACGGCGAATCCGTTCATGCCGCGAAGCTCGTGGCCGCCATGGAGGCCGAGGCCTTCGTGTCGTCCGACATCGATCACCTGATCGACACAGGGCTCCGCTACGTGCCCGGCAACTCGCTGATCGCGCGCCTGATCGCCGACGTCCGGGGTTGGCACGCCAGGAACCCGGACTGGCGCGACACGCGGGCGCTCATCGAGCAGCACTACGGCTATGACAAGTTCCCGGGCAACTGCCACGTGGTGCCGAACCACGCCCTGATCATCCTGGCGCTCCTGTATGCGCCCGGCGACTTCCAGAACGCGATGACGATCGTCAACACGTCCGGCTGGGACACCGACTGCAACGCGGGCAACGTCGGGTGCCTGCTCGGCATCATGCTCGGGCTCGCGGGCCTGGAGGCGGGCCCCGACTGGCGCGGCCCACTGGCGGACCGAACCCTGATCTCCACGGCCGACGGCGGCTACGCGATCAACGACGCGGCCCGCGTGGCGTTCGACCTCGCCAATCTCGGCCGCCGGCTGGCCGGTGAGGCGCCCCTGGCTCCGCCCAAGAACGGCGCCCAGTTCCACTTCACGCTGCCCGGCAGCGTCCAGGGCTTCACGGCGCAGCCGGACAGCGTGCAGCGCGACCTGCTGACGGTGGCGCAGGAGGAGCACGCGGGGGAAGGAACGCTCGTCCTGCGCGTCCGCGGATTGGCCCCCGGCCGGATCGCGTCGGCATCGACGCCGACCTTCGCGCCGCCCGAAGTCGTGCAGATGCGGACCTACGACCTCCAGGCCACGCCCCTCCTTTACCCGGGTCAGACCCTCGCGGCGCGCGTTCTGGCCGACCCCGGCAATGGCGGGCGCCTGCGCGTCCGGCTGCGTCTCACGGTTTACGGCCGGGACGACGCGCTCGTGCACCGTGACGGGCCGGAGGTGGACGTCGCGGCCGGGTCGGACACGACCCTGCGATGGACCGTCCCGGACCTCGACGGCCAGCCGGTCCAGGCGGTCGGGCTCGCCCTGTCGGCGCCCGAAGGACGGGTGGACGGCCTCCTCCGCCTGCACCACCTGCGCTGGGACGGAACCCCGACCGTGAGCCTGCATCGGCCAGGGGACCCGTCCGACTTCTGGCGCCGCGCCTGGGTGAACGGCGTCAGCTTCTTCAGCAAGAACTTTCCGGCCGCGTTCCGGTTGGCCCAGGACCGCGGCGAAGGCCTCATCATCCACGGCACCCGGCAGTGGACGGACCTTGCCGTGTCCAGCCACCTCCTCGTCCACCTGGGTTCGACCGCGGGGCTGGCAGCGCGCGTC
The DNA here is from genome assembly GCA_964243125.1 of uncultured Lichenihabitans sp. Taxonomy (GTDB): domain Bacteria; phylum Pseudomonadota; class Alphaproteobacteria; order Rhizobiales; family Beijerinckiaceae; genus Lichenihabitans. Next base: position 27,594 of record CAXTEP010000020.1, read on the forward strand.
CAGGGTTTGCGGCGCTACTACGGGCTCGTTCTCGAATCGGGGGATCGGGTCCGTCTCGTCAGGGTGCGGGACGACCGGCGGACGGTTCTCGCGGAGGCCGCGTGCCGATGGTCGCTGGAGGCGCCCAAGCACCTCGAGCTGCAGGTTCTCGGGACGAGGCTGATCGGTCTCGTGGACGGCGTCAAGACGCTCGATGTGGAGGACACGGACCCGCAGGCGTTCAGCAACGGCGGCATCGGCCTCTTGATCGTCGAAGGGGCGCTCTCGACCGACGAGGTTCTCGTATCGGCGGTGAAGGAGCCAGGCCGGCCATCCGCGGTGGACCGACCGGCCGTCGCGGCCTGAGGTGAATTTGATCTCATGGGCGGTGCACGCCGAGGGCCAGCACGGCGGCGGCGCAGCGAGCGACCGCGAGGCCGGCGGCCGGACCTGTTTCGGGACTTGGGATTCTTGTCCCCACCGCGCCGGGCCTGCCCGGCCCCGGTGGCCGAGCCCCTGCGGACCGTCGTCGGGCTGACCGGTCGCATTCAGCGAACCGTCGGCTGTCCTCCGCTGATCCACTCACCTTCCAGGGACAGCGTCGCCCGGTAGATCGTGGTTCCCGCCTTGTCTCGGACCGCGATCGCGAAGGTGCGCCGGTAGCCGTCGGGAACGTTGTTTCGCGCCATGTCGGGCAGGACGCCGAGGACCAGCCGCCTGGCCTCTTCCGGATTGGGCAGGTCCATGCCTTCAGAATCGTGGACCGACCTGTCGCCGTCGTCCGTATCGAAGAAGAAATGTGGCATCGTCCATCCCTGGCTCCAAGGGGGCGTGCAAACATTCGACAGTCGCCAGCCAATCCGCCAAGCAGCGCAGGAAGTAAAAGCGGACGCAACAACATATGACACGCCACATCAGGATATCTTTCGACAATTTGTTTGTCTTTCAATCTTCAACTTAGTGCATTTTCAGCCAATTCTTGTCGCGCGCTTCCCGCCTTGCCCGAATGCGGTGGCGGCCTGATGCGTTTCGGGCCGGCGCAGGGGCAGGCGAGGATTTACTCCACATCGCCGAGATCGCAGCGACATCGCCGCACCGACGATCGGAGCGACGGTTCCGACCGCGGCCGGATGACGTCCGGCAGGAAGGAATATCCACTGTTTTTATCGACTAATCCCGTGTACGACCGTCACCTCCGGTGGGGATGAGGGCTGTGTCATGCTGAGCAGGCGAACGCTGTTGGTGGGTCTCGGAAGCGCGGCGGCTTTGGGCGGTCCGGCGCGGGCCGCCGACGTCAAGCTGCTCAACGTGAGCTACGACCCCACGCGCGAGCTGTATGACGCGATCGACGAGGCCTTCGTGGCCGCCTGGAAGAGCAGGACGGGCAACACCGTCACGATCGAGCAATCGCACGGCGGCTCGGGCAAGCAGGCCCGTTCGGTCATCGAGGGCCTTAAGGCCGACGTGGTGACGCTGGCGCTCGACTGGGACGTGACCGCCATCGAGAAGGCCGGCCTGATCAAGGCGGGGTGGCGCGAGAAGCTTCCCGATAACGCGGCGCCCTACACGTCGACGATCGCGTTCCTGATCCGCAAGGGCAACCCGAAGGGCATCAAGGACTGGGCGGACCTCACCCGCGACGGCGTGCAGGTCATCGCGGCCAGCCCGAAGACCAGCGGCGGCGCGCGCTGGGTGTTCCTGGCCGTGTGGGCCGCGGCCGCCAAGGCCAGGACCTACGACCTGAGCTCGCAGGCCGGGGTCGACGCCGCCAGGGCGGCCGCCAGGGATGCCAAGACCTTTCCGGCCTACGACGACCCGCAGGCCAAGTCGACCATCACGGCCCTCTACAATACCCACGTGCCCGTGCTCGACACGGGCGCGCGCGGCGCGACCGTCAGTTTCGCGCAGAAGCAGATCGGCGACGTGCTGGTCAATTGGGAGAACGAGCTCTGGCTCGCCAAGGAGGAGTTCGGGGCCGACAAGTTCGACATCGTTTATCCCGGGGTCAGCATCCTGGCCGAGCCACCTGTCGCCGTGGTGGACCAAGTCGTCGACGCCAGGGGGACCCGCGAGGTCGCCGAAGCCTACCTCAAGTTCCTTTACACGCCCGAGGCGCAGGACATCATCGGCCAGTTGCACTACCGGCCGCGCGACCTCGACGCCCTTAAGAAGAACAGCGCCGACCTGCCCAACTTGAAACTGTCGACCATCGATGAGACGTTCGGGGGCTGGACCAAGGCGCAGACGACGTTTTTCGCGGACGGCGGCGTGTTCGACGCGATCTACAAGCCCGCCAAGTAGGCGGACGCGCGCGCAGCCGGACCCCGACGGAGCGTTCACGAGACCGCATGAGACGGACCGTCCGCATCATCCCCGGCCTGCCGCTGACGCTCGGCTACACGGTCTTCATCCTTTCGCTCCTGGTGCTGCTGCCGCTGGCGGCGCTGCTGGCTCGAACCGCGCAGCTGAGCTGGGCCGAGTTCCGCGACACGATCACGGACCCTCTGGTGGTGGCGTCCTACCGCCTGACCTTCGGGGCCTCGGCGATCGCGGCGCTGCTCAACGCGGTGTTCGGCCTGCTGGTGGCCTGGGTCCTGGTCCGCTACCGCTTCCCCGGCCGCCGCCTGTTCGACGCGCTGATCGATTTCCCCTTCGCGCTGCCGACCGCCGTCGCGGGCCTGACCTTTTCGAGCCTGTACCTCAAGACGGGCTGGATCGGCGGCCTGGGCGACAACCTCGCCGGCGCCGTCAACGCCGCGGGCCGGATGGTCGGGACCGGCGACCTGCTCGGCCCCGATGCCCTGTCGGGGCTCGACTTCGCCTACACCAACACCAACACGGGCATCGTCCTGGTGCTGATCTTCGTGGGCCTGCCGTTCGTGGTGCGGACCGTCCAGCCCGTCCTGCAGGAACTCGACCCCGAGCTTGAACTGGCGGCCGAGAGCCTGGGCGCCGGACCTCTCACGGTGTTCCGCCGGGTGATCTTCCCCGAACTGTTCCCGGCCTGGATCGGCGGCACGTCGCTGGCCTTCGCGCGGGCGGTCGGCGAATACGGGTCGGTGATCTTCATCGCCAGCAATATTCCGGGCAAGTCGCAGATCGCGCCGCTCCAGATCGTGACGCGGCTCAACGACTTCCAATACCCGCAGGCCACCGCGATCGGCGCCGTGCTGCTCGCGGCCTCGCTCGCCGTCCTGCTCCTCATCAACACCGTCGAGTCCTGGATTCGGCGGCGTTCCACGGCCTGAGGCGCCGGGGTGGCGGGCGCGCCGGTCATCACCGCCACCGTGCCGACGAGGGGCCGCGCCCCCGCGCGGGCGCGGCCCCTCGTGCGCCGCACGCTGATCGGCATCGCGGTCGTCTTCCTCACGCTGTTCATCGTGCTGCCGGTCGCCAACGTCTTCACCCAGGCCTTCAGCAAGGGCGTGACGGGCTACCTGCAGACCTTCGGCGCGACGCAAGACGGGCCCGAGCCCACCAGGGTCGCGGAGCGCCGCCGCTTCATCGCCAAGAAGCAGCAGGTGGAGAAGACCTGGGCGTCGATCCGCATGTCGGCGGGTGTGGCCGCGATCGTGGTGCCGCTCAACATCCTGTTCGGGCTCGCGGCCGCCTGGGCGGTGACGCGGTTCCGTTTCCCCGGCCGGACGCTGCTCGTGGCGCTGATCGACCTGCCCTTCTCGGTGTCGCCCGTGGTGGCGGGCCTGCTGTTCGTGCTGCTGCTCGGCCGCGGCGGGCTGTTCGCGCCGTGGTCGCTCGACCTGTCCTGGCCCGACCCGAGTTCGCTGACCTGGCGCGGCTTCGGGGCGGGCGGCAGCCCGCTCGTGTTCGCGCAAAGCTACCAGGGCGTGATCTTCACCCCGCTCGCGACCGCGCTCGCCTCGGCGTTCGTGACCTTTCCGTTCGTGGCCCGCGCCGTCATCCCGCTCATGCAGGCGCAGGGCGCCGACGAGGAGCTGGCGGCCCTGTCTCTGGGAGCCAGCGGATCGCGCACCTTCCGCACCGTGACGCTGCCCAACATCCGCTGGGCGCTGCTCTACGGCGTGACGCTGTGCACCGCGCGCGCCTTCGGCGAGTTCGGCGCCGTGTCGGTGGTGTCGGGCGGCATCGACAGCAACGACACCATGCCGCTGCGCATCGAGAAGCTGTGGAACGAGTACGACAACCAGGCGGCCTTCGCGGTCTCGTCGCTGCTGGCCCTGCTCGCGGTGGTGACGCTGCTCATCAAGCTCGCGGCCGACCTGCGGGCCGCCGCGTCGCGCCGACGCGAGCGGGCCGGAGCCGAGGAGCGGGAATGAGCATCGACATCAGCAACATCTCCAAATCCTTCGGCGCCACGCGGGTGCTGAAGGACGTCGACCTGTCGATCCGCTCGGGCGAGCTCGTGGGGCTGCTCGGTCCGAGCGGGTCGGGCAAGACGACCCTGCTCCGGATCATCGCCGGCATGGAGGTCGCGGACCCGGGCAGCGGCGCGGTTCTGTTCGACGGGCAGGACATCTCGGCCCGCGGCATCGGCGAGCGGCAGATCGGCTTCGTGTTCCAGCACTACGCCCTGTTCCGCCACATGACCGTGTTCGAGAACGTGGCGTTCGGGTTGCGCGCGCGGCCCTGGCGGTCGCGGCCCGCCAACGCCGCCATCGCCAAGAAGGTCGAGGAGCTCCTGGACCTGATCCAGCTCCAGTCGCTCGCGGGCCGCTACCCGTCGCAGCTCTCGGGCGGCCAGCGCCAGCGGGTGGCACTCGCCCGCGCCCTGGCCGTGGAACCGCGCGTGCTGCTGCTCGACGAGCCCTTCGGGGCGCTCGACGCCAAGGTCCGCCGGGAGCTTCGGCGCTGGCTGCGGCGCCTGCACGAAACCATCCAGGTCACGACCATCTTCGTAACGCACGACCAGGAGGAGGCGCTCGACCTGTCCGACCGCGTGGCGGTGATGCGCAACGGGCAGATCGAGCAGTTCGCGAGCCCGCAGGACGTGTACGAGCACCCCGCCAGCCTGTTCGTGTTCCAGTTCCTCGGCCAGTACAACGAGTTGAGCGGACCGAGGGCCGGCCGCCCCGCCCCGTCGGGGAACACCTTCGCGCTGGTGCGCCCGCACGAGGTCGCGGTGAGCCGCGACAACCCCGACCGTCAGGGCATCGAGGTCCAGGTGCGGCACGTGGGCCTTGCGGGCCCGACCGTGCGGGTCGAGCTCGAACGGGTGGACGACCGCACGCCCATCGATGCCGACCTGCCCGCCGAGGCTTGCCGGCTGCTCGCGCTGCAGCCGGGCGAGCACGTGTTCGTCACGGCGCGACGGCAGCAC
>CAXTEP010000021.1:0-5184 GCA_964243125.1 uncultured Lichenihabitans sp.
CGCCAGGCCGGCATCGGCTATTCCACGGTCTACCGCGCGCTCGACCGGTTGCGCCAGCAGGGGCTCGTCCATGAGGTGCGCGTGCCGGGGGCGAATTCGGCCCTCTACGAACCGGCGCGGCACGGTCATGCCCATTTCCTATGCACGGGCTGCGGCCGGGTCGAGGATGTCGACTACCACGTCGCGGCGTCCGACATTGCCGGCCTGAATGCCGCCCACGGCATCGCGATCGCGGGCGTGGACCTGACCTTCAACGGCCTGTGCGGCGCCTGCCGGTCCGCCCGGGGCTGACGGCCCGGACCGAACGCGACGGCGCATGGCCGTGTTTGGATACGGAGTCTTCTGGAAAGCCGGGAAACCGTGCTCAACCCGGCGATGCGCCCAAGTCGATTGTCAGGATATGCACGGAGCCTGGCAGGCACTCTTTGCATCGTGGTGTCGCGGTCGCGAGCGCCTTCGGGAGGCGGTCCCAAAGGCCCGACTGTCGCCGGCGCGCGGGAGTGATTGTCGCTCGTTGCATGGGGTCCGTGGCGGCTCGGCGCCCACCGGCCGGCAGCGACCGACCGCAGAACAATCCATGTCGCCGAGCTCGCGCCGGCTTGGCTCGTCGTTCCCGGCCGGCAGCTGGACGTTTCCGTGGGCGCGAACCGGTCCCCGGAAAACAACGCCGAGGCCGTGGCGGATGACATGCGAGCCGACGCCATGCCGTCTGCCGGTTGGGTCGCACCGGCAGGGACGTGGCGAGCGATCTCTTGATCGGGCGGCTGCAGTTCCGTCGGTGAACAAGTCCGGCCGGGGTGCCCGCGGCTTCACGGGAGCCGGGACGGCTCGGCCGGAATCATGCTCGCGCCCGCAAGCATCAGCCTTTCGGCGGAACCGTGCCGGCATTGGTCTTGGGAATCGACGCGATCGTGTCGCGGCTCAGGGACAGGTGCTGCTCGACCAGTTCCGGCGGGATCGCGGCGATCCAGTTGTTGAGCGAAATATCATCGTACTTGGCCGTCTTGAACATCTCCAGGAACACCAGGTCATCGCTGCCCGTATTTTCAATGTAGTGCGGCAGGGTGACGGGGATGTAGCCGATGTCGCCGGCCGCGAAATTCATCGTGCGGGCATCCGACTTGTTCTTGAACAAGGTCATTCGGCCCCGGCCAGCCACGTAGTATTGCCACTCGTCGGCCTTGGTGTGCCAGTGCAGCTCGCGCATCGCGCCCGGCTTCACGACGACGTACGCCATGGCGATGGTGGCGGACACCGGGAACACGGTCGAGTCGACGATGCGCACGCTGCCGGCCGCGTTCTCCTTCCTCGGCTTCATCGACAGCATGGGAAAATCGAAGCTGAGGTTGGACATCGGGCCATTTTTTCCGACAGCCGCGGCGTCGTCGCCGAGTGCGGGGGGTACGGGCGCCTGGAAAATCCAGCGACCGCCCTCCGGCAGCGCCTTCAGCGGATCGAGAGCGTCGGACGAAACGGCGAAGTTCCTGGCCACCACTTCTTCCGGCGTGTGGATCAGCCAATCTGTGATGAGCGTCGTGTCATCCTCTGAGAAGGTGCCCTCGTCGAACACGAGGAGGAACTCGCAGCCGTCCGGTCCCAGTCCCTGGATGGAGTGCGGAATCCCTTTCGGGAAGAACCAGAGGTCACCGGCCTTGACGTCCTTGACGTAAGGGCGGCCCTCGTAGTCGATCGCGGTGAGCCGCGCCGACCCGGTCAGCATCAGGGCCCACTCGGCGGCAGCGTGCCAATGAAGCTCCCGGACACCCCCGGGGTTCAGCTTCATGTTGACGCTGGCGATGTCCTTGGAAATCGGGAAATCAACGACATTGACCTGCCGCGCCCAACCCCCGTCCTGGATCCGCCGATGGGCCTGCGAGAAGCTCTGCCAGAACTGGGGAACACTGCCGTGGTCCGTGACCGGGGGCGTGAAGCTGTCCGGGTTCAGCGCGTCCAGGCCCGCGTTGGTCGGTCCCGGGTTGACGGCGCTTCCATTGCTCTCCCCGGCCTGGATGGTCTTGCGCGATTGAGCCTGCGCCGAGCCCGCGCCCCAGCTGACCGACAGAGCCGCACCTGCCCCAATCACCCCGCGCCGGGACACACCCGCGATCCGGGCCGCTTCGGCTTCGCCGGCTTTGACGCCCTCGCCTGTTCGCTCTTCCGCCATCCGTTTCATGTCCTTCGGTTCGATGATGCCGTTCGGCAGGGTCGAGGAAAGGGTCCACCCTGCTGGCGGGCCACGCTCCAAGTCTCGCGACACGCCCGGCGTATGACCGTTCGGGTTTTGGGACCGTCCGCCATCGGACGACGGAATGCGCCATGACGCCATCTTTCCCGTGCTGATGCAATGCACCGGACCCTCGTTCGGTCGCGCGTGCCGGGAGCGACCCGTCGTCACGATGTTGGCGTACCCTCAACATCAATCCGCGAGCCCATTTGGGCGGCCGCATCCAAACCTCTGACTCCGGACGCTTGTCGACCGGTGCGCGGGCGGCTAGGCGTCGGGCCGGTCCGGCGGAGGGTCGAGGCCTGCGTGGCCGGGAAGGGCGTCCATGAACGACAACGCGATGGCGCCGGATGCTGCGGGGCCTGAAGGCGATCATCGGCGCCAGAGCCGCCGCCGCCTCGACGCCCTGAGCTTCTTCATCGCCGACGCCCAGACCGGCTTCGGCCCCTACATCGCCAGCTACCTGACCGGCCAGGGGTGGAGCAACACCGGCATCGGCACGGTGCTGGGGATCGGCACGGTGGCGGCCCTGCTCAGCCAGCTGCCGGGCGGCGCCCTGGTGGACCGGCTGCACGACAAGCGGCTCGGCGCCGCCGCGGCCTGGACCGCCATGGCGCTGGGAGCCGTCATGTTCGCGGTCGCGCCCAACCCCGTCGCGGTGTCCCTGGCCGAGGTGCTGCACAGCGTCTCGACATCCATGCTGACTCCCGCGATCGCGGCCATCAGCCTCGCCCTGGTGGGCCGGCGCGCCCTGGGCGAGCGGCTCGGCCGCAACGCCCGGTTCGCGGCCATCGGCAATGCCGCCACGGCCGCCCTGCTCGGGGTCGTGGGCAAGTACGTGGGACCGCGGGCCATCTTCTGGGTCACGGGCGCTTTCGTGCTTCCCGGCCTCGTCCTGCTGTTCCGCCTGCCGCATCCCCGAAGCGGGCCTGGCCAGCCGGACGTGAGCGAGGGTAAGCCCGGGAAATCGGACTGGCGTGCCTGGGTCGGCGACCTCAGGGGCCTGCTGGCCCATCGCGGCGTGCTGGCCTTCTCGCTCTGCGTGGCCCTGTTCCACCTCGGCAACGCGGCCTTGTTCCCGCTTGCCAGCACCGTGCTGGCCCGCACGGCCGGCGACAATGCGTCCCTGTTCGTATCGGCGGGCGTGGTGGGACCGCAGATCGTGGTGGCGGCGCTGTCGCCGTGGATCGGCCGCACGGAAGGGCGGCGCGGCGTCCGGCTCATCCTGATGGCCGGATTCGCGGCCGTGCCGCTGCGCGCCCTCCTGCTCGCTGGCGCCGCGACCCTGGAAGCGCGGGCTCCCGCCGCGATCGCGGCCATCCAGGTGCTGGACGGGGTGAGCGCCGCCGTGTTCGGGGTGTCGCTGCCCGTCATGGCGGCCGACCTCACCCGGGGCAGCCACCGCTTCAACCTGTGCCTGGGCTTCTTCGGCCTCGCCATCACGGCGGGCGCGACCCTGGGCAACACGACGGGCGGGTGGGTGGCGGACCGCTTCGGCTATCCGGCGGCCTTCCTGCTCCTGGCGGTTTTCGGCGCCGCGGCGGTCGCGTCCGTGTGGTTCACGGTCCGCGACGGGGCGGGGCAAACGCAAGGATCGACGACGCCCGCGCCCGCCTAAACCCTCACGCGTCGCCGAACACGCGCCGGAAGATCGTGTCGACGTGCTTGGTGTGGTAGTCGAGGTCGAACAGGCCTTCGAGCGCCGCGTCGCCGAGCGCCGCGGTCACGTCCGGGTCGGTCTTGAGCAGGCTGAGGAAGCCGCCCTGGCCCTGCCACACCGGCATGGCGTTGCGCTGCACCACCCGGTAGGCGTCGTCGCGCGACAGCCCCGCCTGCGTCAGCGCCAGCAGCACCCGCTGCGAATGCACGAGGCCGCCGAGCCGGTCCAGGTTCTTGCGCATGGTTTCGGGGTAGATGATCAGGTGGTCCACCACGTTGGTCAGCCGGGCCAGCGCGAAGTCGAGCGTCACGGTGGCGTCAGGCCCGATCGCGCGCTCGACCGAGGAATGGGAAATGTCCCGCTCGTGCCACAGCGCCACGTTTTCGAGCGCCGGCGTGACGCTGCCGCGGACCAGGCGGGCGAGGCCGGTCAGGTTCTCGGTGAGCACGGGGTTGCGCTTGTGCGGCATGGCCGAGGACCCTTTCTGGCCCTCGGAAAAGAACTCCTCCGCTTCCAGCACCTCGGTCCGCTGCAGGTGGCGAATCTCGGTGGCCAGCCGCTCCACGCAGGACGCCACCACGCCCAGCGTCGCGAAGAACATGGCGTGCCGGTCGCGCGGGATCACCTGGGTGGAGATCGGCTCCGGCACGAGCCCCATGGCCTTGGCCACGTGCTCCTCGACCCGGGGGTCGATGTTGGCGAAGGTGCCGACCGCGCCCGACAGCGCGCAGGTGGCGATCTCGGCCCGCGCGGTCGCGAGGCGGCGTCGGCAGCGCCCGAATTCCGCGTAGGCCTGGGCGAGCTTCAGCCCGAACGTCACGGGCTCGGCGTGGATGCCGTGCGAGCGCCCGATGGTGGGGGTCATCCGGTGCTCGTAGGCGCGCCGCTTGAGGGCGGCCAGCAGGGCGTCGAGGTCGGCCAGCAGGATGTCGGTGGCGCGGCTGAGCTGGACCGCCAGACACGTGTCGAGCACGTCCGACGAGGTGAGCCCCTGGTGCACGAAGCGGGACTCGGGCCCGAGAAACTCGGCCAAGTGGGTCAGGAACGCGATGACGTCGTGCTTGGTTTCCCGCTCGATGGCTTCGATCCGAGCCGTGTCGAAGGTGACATGGCCGGCCTTCTCCCAGATGGCGCGGGCCGCCTCGGCCGGGATCGCGCCGAGGGCCGCGAGCGCGTCGCAGGCATGCGCCTCGATCTCGAACCAGATGCGGAAACGGGTTTGCGGCTCCCAGAGCGCCACCATGGCGGGGCGTGAATAACGCGGGATCATGAACGGCATCCGGTGGTTGGTTGATCGTCC
>CAXTEP010000021.1:5284-32787 GCA_964243125.1 uncultured Lichenihabitans sp.
CGGGGCGTGAATAACGCGGGATCATGAACGGCATCCGGTGGTTGGTTGATCGTCCCCGAACCGCCCCGCGCGGGGCGCGACCCGGGGCCCGCGCGGCTGGTGGTCGAGGCAGTCGGATCCCTTGGCCGCAAGCGGGCCGGGGATCAAGTGTACATGGCGGCATCACGGGTCCGAACTCAAGCCTGAGGCATGCTTGGACGCCGCGATCAGGCGCGCGATATTCGATCCGGCGGTCTCGCGAAACATGTCATCAAGGTGACACTGACCGATTGCGAGGCGGCATGAGCCTTGCTAAGGCTCATTCACGTTCGTGATCGTTCCCATGAGGATCGGTCATAGCCCAGGACAGGTTCGGTGGAGTCGCGTCGCGGATGGAGATCTTCCTCCAGCAATTGATCAACGGTATCACGCTCGGCTCGATCTACGGGCTCATCGCCATCGGCTACACGATGGTGTTCGGCATCATTGGCATGGTGAATTTCGCCCACGGCGACGTGTTCATGCTGTCGGCATTTGTGGCCCTGATCCTGTTCCTCATCCTCACCCAGCTGCTCGGCATCACCAACCTGGCGCTGGCCTTCGTCGTGGTGCTGGTCGGCGCCATGCTGGTGACGGCGCTGTGGAACTGGGCCATCGAGCGGGTCGCCTACCGGCCGCTGCGCGGATCGTTCCGGCTGGCGCCGCTGATCTCGGCCATCGGCATGTCGATCTTCCTGTCGAACTTCGTCCAGGTGGTGCAGGGCCCGCGCAACAAGACAATCCCCTCGCTGTTCGACAGCGTGATCCACGTGACCTCGGGCGGCGACTACAACGTCACGCTGTCCTACAAGCAGATCATGATCGTGGCCGTGACGGCCGTGCTGCTCGCGGCCTTCTGGTACCTGGTGCAGCGGACCTCGCTCGGCCGGGCCCAGCGCGCCTGCGAGCAGGACCGCAAGATGGCGGCGCTGCTGGGCGTCGACGTGGACCGCACCATCTCGCTCACCTTCGTGATCGGCGCGGCCCTGGCGGCGGTCGCGGGCGTGCTGTTCCTGAGCTACTACGGCGTGGTGAACTTCGCCGACGGGTTCATCCCGGGCGTGAAGGCCTTCACGGCCGCGGTGCTGGGCGGCATCGGTTCGCTGCCGGGCGCGGTGCTGGGCGGCCTGCTGATCGGCCTCATCGAGGTGTTCTGGTCGGCCTATTTCTCCACCGACTACAAGGACGTGGCAGCCTTCTCCATCCTCGCCGTCACGCTGATCTTCATGCCGTCCGGCCTGCTCGGCCGGCCCGAGATCGAGAAGGTCTGACGCCGATGCAGATGGAGGCCGTCAAACCCGTCGCGGCGTCGTCGGTCCCGGCCGGCATGGATTGGACCGCCGCGGTCAAGGACGCCGGCTTCGCGGCCCTGGTGACGCTCGGGCTGTCGATCCCGATCCTCGCCTTCGGCACCTACCAGGATATTTCCAACGCCCTCGTGGTGTCGCCGCGCTGGACGTGGCCGCTGACCGCCTGCGCGGCCGTGTTCGCGGCCCGCATGGTGGGCATCACCTACCGGGCCTACGTGGGCGGCCTCCGCTCGGCGGCGCGCCCCCAGGAGCTGCGCAAGGAGTCGCGGGCCGAGCGCTTCTTCAAGACCTACCTGGCCCTCTTCGCGGTCGCGGCCCTGTTCGCCTTTCCGCTGGTGATGCTCGGGCTGCTCGGCCCGCAGGGCTCGCTCAAGTGGATCAACAACTACGGGGTCCAGATCCTCATCTACGTGATGCTCGGCTGGGGCCTGAACATCGTGGTGGGCCTGGCGGGGCTGCTCGACCTCGGCTACGTGGCGTTCTACGCGGTGGGCGCCTATTCCTACGCGCTGCTGTCCACGACCTTCGGGCTGTCGTTCTGGATCTGCCTGCCGCTGGCCGGCATCCTGGCGGCCTTCTGGGGCATGATCCTGGGGTTCCCGGTGCTGCGCCTGCGGGGCGACTACCTCGCCATCGTGACGCTGGCGTTCGGCGAGATCATCCGCATCGTGCTCATCAACTGGACGGATTTCACCAACGGCTATGCCGGCATCTCGTCCATCCCCAAGGTGACGTTCTTCGGCCTCCCGTTCACGAGCGAGGACGGCGGCTTCGCCCAGGTGTTCGGCCTGACCTACTCGCCCATCCACCGCACCATCTTCCTGTTCTACCTCATCCTGTGTCTGGCGCTGCTGACCAACGCCGTGACCCTGCGGCTGCGGCGGCTGCCGGTCGGGCGCGCCTGGGAAGCGCTGCGCGAGGACGAGATCGCCTGCCGGTCGCTGGGCATCAACACGGTCAATACCAAGCTGACCGCCTTCGCGCTCGGGGCCTTCTTCGGCGGCTTCGCGGGGTCGTTCTTCGCGGTCCGCCAGGGCTTCGTCAGTCCCGAGTCCTTCACCTTCATCGAGTCGGCCACCATCCTGGCCATCGTGGTCCTGGGCGGGATGGGCAGCCAGGTCGGCGTCGCCATCGCGGCCGTGGTGATGATCGGCGGCACCGAGATCCTGCGCGAGCTCGACTTCCTGAAGCAGGTCTTCGGCCCGAACTTCGATCCGGCCCAGTACCGCATGCTGATCTTCGGCTTCGGCATGGTGGCCATGATGATCTGGAAGCCGCGCGGCATCATCGCGACCCGCCAGCCGTCCATCTTCCTGAAGGAGCGCCGCGCCATCGCGGGCTCGATGGTCAAGGAAGGGCACGGTTGATGCGCTGGCACACCGACCCGCTGCTGGTGGTCGAGAACCTGACCATGCGGTTCGGCGGGCTGACGGCCGTCAACGCGCTGTCGTTCACGGTCGGCCGGGGCGACATCACGGCGCTGATCGGACCCAACGGCGCCGGCAAGACCACCGTGTTCAACTGCGTGACGGGGTTCTACAAGCCCACCGAGGGCCGCCTGGCCCTGGCGCGCCAGGGCATCGCGGCGGCCGGCGACGTGGCGGCGCTGACGGCTTCGAGCGCGCGGCACAGGCGCGGCTCGTCGGGCGACATCTTCCTGCTGGAGCGGATGGCCGACCACGAGATCTCGTGGCGCGCCAAGGTGGCCCGCACGTTCCAGAACATCCGCCTGTTCACCGGCATGACGGTGCTGGAGAACCTGATGGTGGCGCAGCACAACCCGCTGATGCTGGCCTCGGGATACACGTTCGGGGGCGTGCTCGGGCTCAAAAGCTACCGGACCCGCGAGGCTCAGGCGGTCGAGACCGCGCGCAACTGGCTCGACCGCATCGGCCTGCTGGGCCGCGCCGACGACCCTGCGGGCGACCTGCCCTACGGCGACCAGCGGCGGCTGGAGATCGCCCGCGCCATGTGCACCGAGCCCGTCCTGCTCTGCCTGGACGAGCCCGCGGCCGGCCTCAACCCGCGCGAGTCGGGCGACCTCAACGCCCTGCTGCGCCTGATCCGCGCCGACCACGGCACCTCCGTGCTGCTGATCGAGCACGACATGAGCGTGGTGATGGAGATTTCCGACCACGTCGTGGTGCTCGACTACGGCACCAAGATCGCCGACGGCACGCCGCGTGAGGTGCAGTCCGACCAGCGCGTCATCGCGGCCTATCTCGGGGTCGAGGACGAGGAGGTCGAAGAGGTGGAGGCGGAGATCGGCGCATGAGCGCGATGACCGAGACGCTGGACCGCCGCGCGGCCCCGGCCAGGACCCCGCTCCTGTCGATCCGCGGTGTCACGACCTACTACGGCAAGATCATCGCGCTCAAGGGCGTCGACCTCGACGTGAACGAGGGCGAGATCGTGACATTGATCGGCGCCAATGGGGCCGGCAAGTCCACCCTGATGATGACGATCTTCGGCAGCCCGCGGGCCCGCACGGGCGCCATCACGTTCGACGGCCGCGACATCACCCGCATGGCGACCCACGAGATCGCGCGGTTGTCGGTCGCCCAGTCGCCCGAGGGGCGCCGCATCTTCTCGCGCATGACCGTGTTCGAGAACCTGCAGATGGGTGCGGCCATCAACCGGTTCGCGCATTTCGGCCCGGACCTGGAGCGGGTCTACGCCATGTTTCCCCGCCTCAAGGAGCGCGCCCAGCAGCGCGGCGGGACGCTCTCGGGCGGCGAGCAGCAGATGCTCGCCATCGCCCGCGCGCTGATGAGCCGGCCGCGGCTGCTGCTGCTCGACGAACCCTCGCTCGGCCTCGCGCCGCTCATCGTCAAGCAGATCTTCTCGGTGATCCGCGACCTCAACCGGGACGAGGGGCTGACGGTGTTCCTGGTCGAGCAGAACGCGTTCCACGCCCTCAAGCTGGCCGATCGGGGCTACGTGATGGTGAACGGGCTCATCACCATGTCGGGCTCGGGCAAGGACCTCCTGTCCAGGCCCGAGGTGAGGGCCGCCTACCTCGAAGGCGGGCACCACTGATGGCGGGATGGCTCTTCGACGACGCGCCCAACGGCCTCCTGCACTTCGTCCTGCTGACCCTGGTGCTCGGCGGGGCCGGCGGGGTCGCGAGCGGCCGGGCCGTGGCGGGATCCTGGAAAAGTTTCGCGATCCTGCCCGTCTACATGGTGATCCTGTCGGCCGTCGTCCGGTTCCTGCACTACGCCCTGTTCGAAGAGGACCTCGCGTCGGTGCCGGGCTACGTCGTGGCCCTGGTGGTCGCGCTGCTAGCCGCCGGCTACGGCTATCGTTCGCGCCGCGCCGAGCAGATGGGTCTGCAATATTCCTGGCTATACGCGCGATCGGGGCCGCTCGGGTGGCGGATCAAGGGGGGCTGATGGTGCGGGAACGCCGCCGGAGGGTCCTTGACGTGACAGGCAGCTTGCAGTTGTGCAGTGTTTCCTCGCCTCGCGCGAGGGTTACGGCCGAACCGGGTCCGGCTCCAGGCCCGGCATAAACAGGGAAGTGGAAAAAGCAATGAAGTATATCTGGTTGTCGAGCTGCGTTATGGCGGCCGGTCTCGCCTTCGCGGGCGCCGCCCATGCCGACGTCAAGCTCGGCGTCGCGGGCCCGATCACCGGTCCCAACGCCGCGTTCGGGGCGCAGTTGCAGAAGGGGGTCGAGCAGGCCGTCGAGGACATCAACGCCAAGGGCGGGGTGCTGGGCCAGAAGCTCAGCGTGGACATCGGCGACGACGTGTCCGATCCCAAGCAGGGCGTTTCGGTCGCCAACAAGTTCGTGGGCGACGGCGTCACCTGGGTGGTGGGCCACTTCAACTCGGGCGTTACCATCCCGGCGTCCGACGTCTACCTCGACAACAACATCATCGTGGTAACCCCCGCCGCCACCAACCCGGCCCTGACCGAGAAGGGCAAGTGGGACGTGTTCCGCACCTGCGGGCGGGACGACCAGCAGGGTGCCGTGGCGGCCAAGTACATCGCGGCCAACTTCAAGGGCAAGAAGATCGCGATCCTCCACGACAAGACCACCTACGGCAAGGGCCTGGCCGATGCCACCAAGGACGCGCTCGCCAAGGACGGGATCAAGCCGGTGCTCTACGATGGCGTGAACACGGGCGAGAAGGACTATTCGGCGATCGTATCCAAGGTCAAGGCATCCGGGGCCGTGCTGGTCTACTGGGGCGGGCTCCATCCCGAAGGCGGCCTGATCCGCCGGCAGATGACCGACCAGGGCGTGACCGCGACCATGATGTCGGGCGACGGCATCACCGACAACGAGTTCGCCTCGATCGCGGGCCCGGGCGCGGAAGGCACGCTGATGACCTTCGGGCCGGAAGCGAAGAACCGCCCGGAGAACGCCGCCATCGTCAAGGAATACACCGACAAGGGCTTCAACCCGCAGGCCTACACGCTGTACAGCTACGCGGCCGTGCAGGTCCTGGCCGAGGCCGCCGAGGCCAGCAAGTCGGTCGACCCCAAGAAGCTGGCCGACTACATGCATTCGGGCAAGTCGTTCGCGACCGTGCTCGGCAACATCTCGTTCGACAAGAAGGGCGACCTGTCGAAGGCCGGCTACGTCATGTACACCTGGAAGAAGCAGCCCGACGGCAAGATCACCTACATCGAGAACAACTGATAAACAGGGATCCTCGCTGACCGTCGAGGTCAGGACCACTACCGTCGCCGCCGGGACCCCTCGGCGGCGACGCCGTTTCGGGACCTCCCGTCTGCCAAACGCGACGGAACCTCGCCCGGGCCGCGCGAAACTCCGATTGGTCCCGATCGGCAGGCCTCGGCGCGTCCGGCGAAAGGCGCGAGGAGGCGGGGTGCGGCATGAACAATCTCATCACCGACGTGGCGGGCGTCCAGGTGGGCCACGCCCATGACGAGACACTGGCGTCGGGCGTCACGGCCGTGCTGTTCGACGAACCCGCGACGGCCTCGGTGGCGATCCACGGCGGCGCGCCCGGCGTGCGGGACACCGCCCTGCTCGCACCCGAGATGACGGTGGCGGGCGTCGACGCCCTCGTGCTGTCCGGCGGCTCGGCGTTCGGGCTCGACGCGCCGGGCGGCGTGCAGGCCCTGCTGCGCGAACGGGGCCGGGGGCTCGCGGTCGGTCCGACGCGCGTGCCGATCGTGCCGGGCGCGATCCTGTTCGACCTCAATAACGGCGGCGCCAAGGACTGGGACCGGATGCCGCCCTACTGGGAGCTCGGCTACGCGGCCGCGCGGGCCGCCGCCCCGGGACTGTTCGCGCTCGGCAGCGTCGGGGCCGGGCTCGGGGCCACGACCGCCACGCTCAAGGGCGGCCTCGGCTCGGCCAGCGCGCTCGCGGCGCAGGGCTGCACGGTCGGGGCACTGGCGGCCGTGAACGCGCTCGGCTGCGCCACGATCGGGCACGGCCCGCACTTCTGGGCGGCGCCCTGCGAGCGCGGCGGCGAATTCGGCGGGCTCGGCTGGCCCGCACCGTTGCCGCCGGAGGTTTTGGAGGTTTGGACCAAGGGCCACCTGCCGCCCAGCACCACGCTGGCGGTCGTGGTCACGGACGCGCGGCTCACCAAGGCGCAGGCCAGGCGCCTAGCCGTGATGGCCCACGACGGCTTCGCCCGCGCGCTGCGGCCGACCCACGCGGCGCTGGACGGCGACCTGGTCTTCGCGGCCGCGACCGGCCGGCACGACGGGGCGCCGACCGACCATGAGCTGACCGTGCTCGGCACGCTCGCGGCCGATTGCGTGGCGCGGGCGATCGCCCGCGGCGTGTTCGAGGCCGTCGCGCTGCCCTTCGCGGGCGCGCTGCCAGCCTGGCGGGACCGGTTCGGGGCGCCCGGCCGCTGAGTCGGATTGCCGCGGCTGCGGTTTGCTCCTAGCTTGGCCGCGGCCCGGATCGGGGCCGCACGAAAGGGAGGAACCATGCCCGCAGCCGCCACGCCCGAACGCCCGCGCGCCGGCGTCGTGCCGTTCCTGGCGATCCGCGACGGCCGCGGCCGGGACGCCGTGGCGTTTTACCAGGCGGCCTTCCTGGCCGAGGTCACCGAAACCAATCCGGCGCAGGACGGCCGGCGCCTCATGCAGGCCGGCCTGAAGCTGAACGGCGGCTGGATCATGCTGGCCGACGTGTTTCCCGAGATGGGTGGACCGGCCGCGGAGCCGCCATCCGCCGTGGCCCTGCACCTGCCGGTCGACGACGTCGACGCCTGGTGGGCCCGGGCCTTGGCGGCGGGCGCCGAGGTCGTTTACCCGCTGGCCGATCAGTTCTGGGGCGACCGCTACGGCCAGATCCGCGACCCCTTCGGCCACACCTGGTCGCTGGCGAGCCCGATCAGGCCGTCCGGCGGCCCGGCCGCTGCGTGACGCCGGCCGGTTCCAACCCGGCGGGCCCGACGGTCTGGATCGAGCGCGTGCCGTCCCCGCTGGGCACGCTGCTGCTCGCCGGGCGCGGCACGGCGCTGTGCGCCCTGGACTTCGACGATTGCGAGGCGCGCATGCACCGGCTGCTCGCGGCGCGTTACGGCACAGTGACGATCGAGGCCGCGCCCGGCCCGAGCCGCACGGCCGCGATGCTCGGAGCCTATTTCGACGGGCACCTGTCGGCCCTCGACGCGGTCGAGGTCGAGGCCGGCGGCACCCCGTTCCAGCGGCGCGCCTGGGCCGAACTGCGGCGCATCCCGCCCGGCACGACCGCGACCTACGGCCGGCTCGCGGCGGCGCTCGGCCAGCCGGGCGCGAGCCGGGCCGTGGGCCTTGCCAACAGCCGCAACCCGGTCGCCATCGTGGTGCCCTGCCATCGCGTGATCGGCGCCGACGGTACCCTCACGGGTTTCGCGGGCGGGCTCGATCGCAAGCGCTGGCTGCTCGACCACGAGCGAGCCGCGGCGGCTCCCGACCTGTTCACGGGGGCGGGATCGCGCGATCCGAGCCTGGCCTGTCGCCCATCGGCCCACCCCGCTCCGCCCTCATCCTGAGCCCGTCGAAGGACGACCTGGCAGCTCGCGGCCGGCCCGTCCTTCGACGGGCTCGGGACGAGGGGGTTGGAACTGGGCTGGCTGTCCGGGCCCGCCTCACCCGAACCGGGCGATGCCGTAGGGCCGGGGATCGGTGAAAGGCTCCTCCCCGGTCATCATCTCGGCCAGCAGCCGCCCCGTCACCGGGCCCAGGGTCAGGCCGTGGTGCTGGTGGCCGAAGTCGAACCACAGTCCCGGGTGGCGCGGCGCCTGGTCGATCAGTGGCAGCATGTCGGGGAAGCAGGGCCGCGACCCCATCCACGGCTTGGGGTCGACGGCCTCGCCGAGAGGGAACAGGGCGCGAGCCTTGGGTTCGGCGCGTTCGATTTGCACGGGGCTGGGGGGAGCGTCGCGTTCGGCGAATTCGGCCCCCGTGGTCAGGCGGATGCCCTTGACCATGGGGGCCAGCAGGAAGCCCCCGTCCACGTCAAGCACCGGCCGGTTCAGCACCGCGTTGCCCAGCGCGCGGAAATGCCTGTGGTAGCCCCGCTTGATGCCGAGCGGGACGTCGTAGCCGAGCGGCCTGGTGATCTCGTCCGACCAGGGCCCGAGCGCCACCACGGCCTCCCGGACCGCCAGCGCGCCGCCCTCGACCGCCACCTGCCAGCCGGTGCCGTCGGGCGCCAGCGAGCGCGCGTCGCCGTGCAGGAAGCGGCCGCCCCGGCGCTCGAACAGCGCCTCGTAGGCCTTGACTAGGCCGCCCGGGTCCGACACGGCGCCCGGGTCCTTGAAGTGCAGCGCCCCAATCAGGCCGGAACCGAGATGCGGCTCCCGGTCCGCGATGCCGCCCGGATCGAGCACGTCGATGTCGATGTCGTAGGCGCGGAGCTTGGCGGCCTCGGCGACGCCCTTGGCGAGGCTGTCCTCGACCCGGAACGCCTTGATCCAGCCCACCTTGCGCATCAGGTGCGTGGCGCCCGCGGCCTCCATCAGGCTCTCGTGCTCGGTCAGGCTGTGCTCGATGAGCGGCCGCGCGCCCACGAAGGTGCGGGCGATGCCTTCGGGCGACGATTCGAGGAAGTAGCGCGACAGCCAGGGCAGTACGGTCGGCAGCGCGGTCAGGTGGTAGTGGGCGTCGGTCGACCGGTTCTGGGCGTAGCGCAGCAGCGTGCCGAACTCGCGCGGGAACGCGTAAGGGAAGAGCGAGGCGCGCTCGATCAGGCCCGCGTTGCCGTAGCTCGTACCCTCGCCCGCGTGGCCCTGCCGGTCCACCAGCACGACGTCGCGGCCCCGCGCCTGCAGGTGCAGCGCCGCCGACACCCCGACGATGCCGGCCCCCAGCACGGCGACGTCCGCCTTCTCGCCCATGTTTCCAAGCCCTTTCGCTGTTCCAGCCATGTGGGATGCGGGCCGCCGCGACGCAACGCGGCAACCCGTACCGAGGCAACGGTTGCGTTCGTGCCGGAGGGACGGCACCTTGGTGCCGCAAGGTCGCGCCATGCAAGCGCGGGACCTCAGGTCCGACCACCCCCGCCAAGGACGGCCGCCATGATCATGCAAGGGACGATCCAACTGGCGGCCGACCGGTGGACCGTCTGGGCCAGGCTCAACGACCCCGCGGTGCTGCAGGCCTGCATCCCCGGCTGCCACGTCTTCGAGCAGACCGGGACGCGCTCGTTCACGGCCGCGGCCCGGATGGGCGTCGGCCCCATCAAGGCGACGTTCCGGGGCAACATCGTGCTGTCCGACATCGACGCGCCGAACCGCTACCGGATCGCGGGCGTGGGGCAGGGCGGGGTGGCGGGCTTCGCCGAGGGCGGCGCCGACGTGACCCTGTCGGACACGCCAGAAGGCGGCACGCTGCTGATCTACGTGGTCCGGGCGAGCCTCGGCGGCCGTCTGGCGCGGTTCGGCACCCGCGTGGTGGACAAGTTCGCCCGGACCGCGGCCGAGACGTTCTTCGGCAATCTCGCGGTCGTGCTGGCCCGGTAGCGCCGGGCCGACGGTCGACCGCGCTCGATCCTCAATTTCCCGCGGGTGGCAGGCTTTTGAGGTGGGCGAGGGGCTTGACGGCGTCGGAACTGCCGGCGTCGATGCTGCGCTGGTACCACATCATGGCGGCGGCCCGGTCCTCCGGCACGCCCGTGCCGTTCTCGTACGCGACCCCGATGTTCTTCATGGCCGTGGCGTTGCCGGCCCCGGCGGCGGCGCGGAACCAGCGCAGCCCCTCCGGCTGGTCCTTGGCGACGCCCTTGCCGTAGAAATACAGGTAGCCGAGGTTGGTCATGGCCTGGCTGTCGCCGGCCGCGGCGGCGCGCCTGTACCAGTCCGCGGCCTGGGCCAGGTCCCGGCCGCGCCCCTGGCCGAACTCATAGAGCGTGCCCAGGCCCGTCATGGCGGCCGGGTTGCCGGCCTGCGCGCTCCTTTCGTACCAGGCCGCGGCCTGGCCGAGATCGCGGTCGACCCCGGCGCCGGTCGCGAAGGCGACGCCCAGGTTCAGCATGGCGAAGGAGTTGCCGGCTTCCGCGCCGCGCCGGAACCAGCCGGCCGCCTGGGCCGGATCGCGCCCCATGCCCCGGCCGGCCGCGTAGGCCATGCCGAGATTGTTCATGGCCCGCGCGCTGCCCAGGGCGGCGGCCCGGCGGAACCAGCCCACCGCCTCCTCGTCGTTGCGCCCGACCCCCGCGCCCTCCTGGTAGGCCAGCGCCACGTCGTCCATGGCTTCCGGGTCGTTGGCGTCGGCGTTTCGGCGCGCGGCCGCGAAGGCCGCCTCCGCGGACGGACCGGCCGGGCCTGCCTGCGTGGGGCCGGCTGCCTCGCTGCGCCCGGCATGACCGGGCCCGAGAAGGATCCCGAGCGTCAGGAAAACCGAAACAGGCCGGCGCATGGCGTGGTCCCCGGGGCGTGCTTGCCGGCGCGCAACCTGCTCGACCCGCGCGAGTGCCGTCAACACGCGAAGGATTGCGGTGGCGGGGCAGTCCGAAACCGATCGCCATGAGGGGCGAACACGGGGGGTCATGGCCTCGCGAGGAACAGGGTCTCGTCGGGCCGGATCTCGTTTTTGACCGCCCGCCTGACCGGCTCCGGCACGGATGGATCGTCGGCATCGAAGGTGCCGAGCGCGCCGAGCGCGGCCCGGACGTCGATCTCGGTCCCGATGAAGTCCATCACGACCCGGGCGGCGCCGATGGCGCGGGCCGAGCCGTGGCTCACCGCGATCGTCATGCCGTGGAGTCGCCTGAGCAGCCGCCTCTTCGGGTAAAGGATCATCATCGACATGTCGCGCGCGCCGCCCCGCTGGACGTCGATGGTGGTCAGGCGGTCGCCGAACGCGCCGACGAGGCCGCGGTAGGTCGCGAACCGCAGCGAGGGCTCACCGTCCTCGTCCTCTCCCGTGAAGCGCTGCTTCACCGAGGAGACGAGCGTGTCGCCGTCGTAACGCCAGTGGGCGAGTTCGCGCTTGATGCGCCCGTTGCCCAGGTAGGAGTAGAAATACTTGAAGTAGAAGCCCGCGTAGTCGTGGAGGTCGCGCGAACCCGACCGCGACGTATCGCGAAGCAGGGCGGCGTGGCGATCGAGCGCCGCGAAGGGCTGCCGCGCCGCGGCGCGTTGCGCGAAGGTGGCCGCGAAGGCCTCGCGCGGCATCAGAAGCTCGTGCTCCTCCAGCCCGAAGAAGTCGCTGATGCGCCGGTGATTGTGGCGCGACGGCACCGCCGATCCCGCCAGGTAGCGGTTGAACTGCTGCCTGTTCACTTTCAGCCGACGGCACACCTCGGACACCGAACGGTAGTGATCGCAGCAGAACTGCAGGTTCGCGCGGTAGTCGGTGCCGTGCGCGGAAACCAGGAGTCGGAACGGCGACGCGACCTCGACCATCGGCGAACCCTGGCGCGACTCGGCGCTCGAACAGCGCAAACTCGCGTCAGCCTGCGCACACTATTTTCCTGGGTTCAAGCCGGGCCACGTGGGACGCTGCCCGGCGATGAAGGCCCGAGAAGGGCGGCGTCGGAGCGAGGGGGTGGTGGTGGCTCTTCCCAGGAAGTTGGTTCTCACGGGGCTGGCCTGGTCCGTGGCCCTGTTGATCGCCTCGCCGATCCTCCTCATGATCCTGACGGCGTTCAAGACCGATGCCGCGGCGGATCTCGGCCCGTTCGCGTCCTTCACCCCCACGCTGGCGAACTTCGCCTCGCAGAACCCGAACGTCGGGATGCTGCGGCCGTTGCTCAACAGCGTGGTCGAGGCAGGCGGCGGCACCGTTCTGTGCCTCCTCTTCGCGCTGCCGGCCGCCTACGGGCTCGCGTTCCACGCGGGCCGGAGGCGGAACGCCGTCCTGTTCGGCATGCTGATGACGCGATTTATGCCCGGCGTGGGCGTCTTGATCCCGATGTACCTGATCTTCAAGGCGCTCGGCCTTATCGACACCCGGGTCGGACTGGTGCTGATCTACGCCGCGATCAACATGCCGATCGTGATCTGGATGCTGTATTCCTACATGCGCGACATCCCCCGCGAGATCCTGGACAGCGCGAGGATCGACGGCGCTTCCGTGACGCAGCAGATCGTATCCCTGCTGTTGCCGTTGTGCGCCCCGGGCCTCGGCTCCACCGCGCTGCTGTCGGTCGTCCTGTGCTGGAACGAGGCGTTCTGGAGCATCCAGATGACTTCCGCCACGGGGGCTCCCCTCAGCGCCTACGTTGCGACCTTGTCGGGCGGCCCGTTGCCGTCGGAAATCTCCGCCGTGTCGCTGCTCGCGATCGCCCCGATCCTCGCGATCGGCTGGCTGACCCAGCGCCAGTTCGCGCGCGGCCTGACCTTCGGGGCCGTCCGCTAGCGTGTATGATGCCATCGCCGACACACGTCCGCTTACCGCCATCGACCGGACAGAAGCCAAACCGATCCGCCGCCAGGGTTGCGCGCCGGCGCCTTCTGGGCCATGCGAGAACAGCCGCGGAACCCGACCGCGGTTCTCCGGAACGGATCGCCCTTCGAGCCATGGACGCCACCCCGCAGGACCCCGGCGCCGCCACCATGGGCGGCCACCTCCAGGGTGAGGCGGTTCTCGCGCCGGGGCGGTCCTGCGGCACATGCACCATGTGCTGCAAGGTGTTCCGCATCCCCGAAACCGGGAGCCCGCCCGGCCACTGGTGCCGCCACGTCGTGCAGGGACGCGGCTGCGGCATCCACCCGACCCGGCCCGAGGCCTGCCGCACCTTCTTCTGCCACTACCTGCGCAACGGCAATCTCGGCCCCGACTGGAAGCCCGAGCGCGCCAAGTTCGTGCTCTACACCGAGCTCGGCGGCCGCCGCATGGTGGTGGCCACCGATCTGGCGGCACCATCGGCATGGCGGCGCGCACCCTATTACGCGCAGTTCAAGCGCTGGGCGGCGGCTGGAGCCCGGGCCGACCACCAGCTGCTCGTGTTCAACGGCACCCGGGCCACCGCGGTCCTGCCCGACCGCGACCTCGACCTCGGAACCGTGGAGGTCGGCGACGAGGTGCTTTATCGTCCGGACCGGACCGGCATCGCGGTCGAGGTCCGACGCAAGGCCGGGTGACGCCCGCCACCCTGCCGGTTCCGCCATCCGAGGAGGCTGCCCGTGCCCGCCAGCGACGACGACCTGCTCCTGACCGCCGAGACGTGGCGACGCGAAGGCCGCGGCGTGGCGCTCGCGACCGTGGTGGAAACCTGGGGCTCGGCGCCGCGGCCGGTCGGCAGCCACCTCGTGGTGGACGCGGCCGGCCATTTCCTGGGCTCCGTGTCGGGCGGCTGCGTGGAAGGCGAGGTGGTGACCGAGGCGCTCGACGTGATCGCCACGCGCGGCCCGAAGCTGCTCGAATTCGGGGTCGCGGACGAGACCGCGTGGCGAGCCGGCCTGTCCTGCGGGGGGCGCATCACGGTCTATGTCGAGAGCGTCGACTGATGCGGCTCGACCTGCTGTCCCGCCTCAACGCCGAGCGCGCCGCCCGCCGGGCCGCCGTGCTCGTGACCGACCTCGGCGGCGGCGAGCAGCGGCTGGTGCTTGCCCCCGCGGTCGCGGCCGACCCCCTGGGCGCGGCACTCGACGCGCGCCTCCGGTCCGGCCGGAGCGGGACGGTCGAGCACGAGGGGCGGCGCTTCTTCATCGCCGTGCAGGAACCGCCCGTGCGGCTCGTGGCGGTGGGCGCGGTGCACATCAGCCAGGCGCTGGCCGCGCTCGCCCGCGTCGCGGGCCTGGACGTCGTGGTGGTCGACCCGCGCACCGCCTTTGCGACGCCCGAACGCTTCGGCGACGTCCGACTGGTCGCGGCTTGGCCCGACGACGCGTTCCGCGCCGAGCCGCTCGACCCGTTCACGGCCGTGGCGGCCCTGACCCACGACCCCAAGATCGACGATCCCGCGCTTCGCGCCGCGCTGCGGGCCGGGTGCTTCTACGTGGGGGCGCTCGGGTCGCGCCGGACTCACGCGGCGCGGGCGGACCGGCTCGCCGCGCACGGGTTCGACGCCGCCGCGGTGGCCCGGGTCCGCGCGCCCATCGGCCTCGACATCGGCGCCGTGAGCCCCGCCGAGATCGCGGTGTCGATCCTGGGCGAGGTCGTCGCGGCGCTGCGGCGCAAGCCGTTGCGGGGCGAGGCACCGGGCGACCGCGGCCCGACCCCCGGTCAGGTCGCGTGAAGTTCGGGCCCGTCCCGGTCCGCGAGGGCGTCGGCGCCATCGCGGTGCACGGCCTGCAGGTGGACGGCGCCGCCCTGCGCAAGGGCGAGGTCGTGACCGAGGGGGTCGCGGCCGCGCTGGCGAGGGCCGGGGTCGCCACGATCGTGACGGCCCGGCTGGAGCCGGGCGACGTGGGCGAGAACGCCGCGGCCCTGCGGCTCGCCGCGGCACTTGCGGGTCCCCACGTCCGCGTCGACTACGCGTTCACGGGCCGGACCAACCTGTTCGCCGCCGCGGCCGGCGTGCTCCTGGTGGACGGGCCGGCCGTGGACGCCGTCAACGCCGTGGACGAATCCATCACGCTCGCGACCCTGCCGCCCTTCCGGGCCGTGACGGCCGGCGAGATGGTCGGCACCGTCAAGATCATCCCGTTCGCGGTGCCCGAAGCCGCGCTCGCGGCCGCGCTCGCGGCGTTCAAAACCCCGCCGCTGTCGGTCGCGCCCTTCCGTCCCCTCCGGGTCGGGGTCGTGTCCACCCTGTTGGCCGGATTGAAGCCGGGAGTGGTGGTCAAGACGCTGCGGGTGCTGGAAGACCGGCTCGCGCCGGCGGGCGCCACGATCGCGGCGGACCTGCAGGTGCCGCACGATCCCGGCGACCTCGCGGCGGCGCTGCGCGACCTCGCGGGGCGCTGCGACCTGATCGTGATCTTCGGCGCTTCCGCCATCACGGACCGGCGCGACGTCGTGCCGGCGGGCCTGGTGGAGGCCGGCGGCCGCATCGACCGGTTCGGCATGCCGGTCGACCCCGGCAACCTGCTCCTGCTGGGGTCGCTGGCCGGCACGCCGGTGCTGGGCGCGCCCGGCTGCGCCCGCAGCCCCAAGGAGAACGGGTTCGATTGGGTGCTGCACCGCCTGCTCGCGGGCCTCGAGGTGTCGGCCCGCGACCTGCGCGGCCTCGGGACCGGCGGGCTCCTGATGGAGATCGTGTCGCGCCCGCAGCCCCGCGGGGGCGAGCCGCCCGGGCGCGGCTCGGACCGCGCGTGACACCCGCGGCCGCGGTCGTCCTGGCCGGCGGCGCCTCGGCCCGGTATCGGGCGGCCGGCGGCGCCGAACCCACCAAGCTCGTGGCGCCCCTGGACGGCGTGCCGCTCGTGCGCCGCGTAGCCGCGGCGGCGCTCGGATGCCGCGCCCGGCCCGTGGTGGTGGTCACGGGCCACGCCCGCGAGGCCGTGGAAGCCGCGCTGGCGGGCCTGGACGTGGTGTTGGCGCACAACCCCGGCTACGCCCGCGGCCTCGCAGGCTCGCTGCGCCGCGGGCTCGATGCCGTGCCGCCCGGAGCGAGCGGGGCGTTGATCCTGCTGGGCGACATGCCGCTGGTCGACGCGGCCTTGCTCGACGCCCTGCTGCGGGCCGCCGAACGCGACCTGGATGCCGACGCGGTCGTGCCGGTGTGGGACGGCGAGCGCCGCAACCCCGTGCTGCTGCGGCGCAGCCTGTTCGCCCGCGCGGGCGGGCTCACCGGGGACGAGGGCGCCCGGCGGCTGCTGCGCGACCCGGCGCTGCGCGTGATGGAAGTCCCTCTCGGCGGGAAGGCCGTCTGCTTCGACGTGGACGAGCCCGGGGCGCTAAACCGGGCCGGTGCGGGCCGCGGTTCTCGGCCGTAGGGTTCGTCGGGCGCGCGTCGCCGGTTCTGCCGGGTTCGGTCAGATCAGGTTCAGGGCGCGCAGGCTGGCGTGGCCGTCGCGGCCGACGATCAGGTGGTCGTGCACCGCGATGCCCATGGGCTTGGCGATGGCGATGATGTCCTGCGTCAGCTTCACGTCGGCAGCCGAGGGCGAAGGGTCGCCCGACGGGTGATTGTGGGCCAGCACCAGGGCGGTGGCGCCGACCTCCAGGGCGCGGCGGATCACCTCGCGCGTGTAGACGGGCGTGTGGTCCACGGTGCCGACCCCTTGCACCTCGTCGATGATCAGCGCGTTGCGCTTGTCCAGGAACAGGATGCGGAACTCCTCGCGCTCGGCGAACGCCATGGCGGTCCGGCAATAGGCCAGCACCTCCTTCCAGGACGACAGGACCTTGCGCTGCCGCACCGCGCCCCGGGCCAGGCGCCGCGCCGCCGCCTCCACCACCTTGAGGTCGTGCACCACCGCGTCGCCGATCCCGTCGACCTCGACCAGCCGTTCGGGCCGCGCCGCCAGCACCTCCGCGAAGGACCCGAACCGGGCGATCAGGGCCTTGGCGATGGGCTTCACGTCGCGCCGCGGCAGGGCCCGGAACAGCATGAGCTCCAGCAGTTCGTAATCCGCCAGGGCGTCGGGCCCGGCCGCGTCGAACCGCTCGCGCAGGCGGGCGCGGTGGCCGACGTAGTGGGGAGGGTCGCCGGACCCGGGTGAGGTCATGAGGGCGCGCCCCGGCTCGACGGTCAGCAGTAGGGCGGCTGGTGCAGCCCCCTGGGCGACAGCGTGAAGATCTCCACTCCCGTGTCGGTGACCGCCACGCTGTGCTCGAACTGGGCCGACAGCGAGCGGTCGCGGGTCACGGCCGTCCAGCCGTCCGACAGCACCTTCACGCCCGGCTTGCCGAGGTTGAGCATGGGTTCCACCGTGAAGAACATGCCGGGCTTGAGCGCCACGCCCTCGCCGGGGCGGCCGTAGTGCAGGATGTTGGGTTCGTCGTGGAACAGCTGCCCGAGACCGTGGCCGCAGAACTCCCGCACCACGGCGCAGCGCTCGCGTTCCGCGTAATCCTGGATCACGGCCCCGATGTCGCCCGTGGTGGCGCCGGGCCGCACGGCCGCGACGCCCCGCATCAGCGCCTCGTGGGTCACGGCCATCAGGCGCTCGGCCCGGCGCGACACGGCGCCGACCCCGTACATGCGGCTCGAATCGCCGTGCCACCCGTCGACGATCAGGGTCACGTCGACGTTGACGATGTCGCCGTCCCGGAGCGGCTTGTCGTCCGGGATGCCGTGGCACACCACGTGGTTGATGGACGTGCAGATCGAGGCCCTGAAGCCGCGGTAGTCGAGCGGGGCCGGATATGCGCCGTGGTCCATCGCGAAGGTGAAGACCAGCCGGTCCAGGGCCGCCGTGGTGACGCCGGGGCGGATGTGCTCCACCAGCAGGTCCAGGGCTTCGGCGGTCAGGCGCCCCGCCTTGCGCATGCCCTCGAAGGCCGCCGGGCCGTGCAGCTTGATCTGTCCATTTTTGCGGCCGGGTGCCGCAACCGCATCGACAAAGGTCATGAATGGTCCGTAAGAAGGCGTGCCGTACCTGCCGGTAGGCCGTCGGCGACCGGTCCGGCCCGGCAAACCTCTTGTCCGACACGCGGGCTCGGCTTCGCAAGCGGGATTGTGATGACGACCGGCGCCGCGTTCAAGGGTCACGTCGGCGCGGCGCGCGGGGGGCTCGGGCGGGCCCGGCCCCTGACCGCGAAAGATGATGCCTTGCACGACGACTTCCCGATCTTCGGCCGCTATCGCTCCACGGGCCTCGCGGCCCGCCTGCTGGCCGCGACGCGCCGCTCGTCGGACCGGTGGCTGGGGCGGCGGCGCGCCTTCTTTCTCCGGGCCATCGGGGTGCGGATGCTGCAGGACCGGCCCGTCGACGTGGAAACCTTCGGGGCCAAGATGCGGCTGCGCCCGGCCCACAGCAGCGCCGAGAAGAAGCTGGCCTTCACGCCGCAGTTCTTCGACGCGCCCGAGCGCTCCTTCCTGCTGGCCCACCTCGGAGACGCGTTCGCGTTCGTCGACCTCGGGGCCGACGTGGGCGGCTACGCGCTGTTCATGGCGGCCCATGCGGGGCCCCGCGCCCGCATCCTCGCGGTCGAGCCGCAACCCGACATCTTCGAGCGCCTGGTCTTCAACATCGGGGTCAACGCGTTCTCGACCGTCAAGGCGCTCGCCTGCGCGGTGGCGGACCGCGACGGTCCCGTGACCCTGTTCGTCAATCCGGCCAACAGCAGCGAAACCTCGATGCGGATCGTCAACGCCCACGCGCAAGGGCGCCAGATCGAGGTCGAGGGGCGGTCGCTGGCCGGCTTGCTGGTCGAGGAGGGCATGGGGCGGATCGACGCCATGAAGGTCGACCTGGAAGGCGCCGAGGATATCGTGCTCGAACCCTTCTTCCACGACAGCGCGGAAGCGTCCTGGCCCGGCATCCTGATCGTCAAGGACGCCTCGACCCGCTGGACCGTCGACCTGCCGGGATTGCTGGCCGGCAAGGGATACGCGCTGGCGCTGCGCACGGGCACCAATCTGGTCTACCGGCGCGGCCGCTGAGGCACGCCCGGCCCCGCGGTTCCTCCGGCCGCCCCTCAGAACAGGTACGAGGGCCGGTAGTCCGCGAAGGAGCAGCGGTTGCGACCGCTGCGCTTGGACGCGTAGAGCGCCTCGTCGGCCGACATGACGAGCAGGTTGGCGTCGAGGTCGCCCCCCGCCGCCGAAACGCCGCCGATGCTCAGCGTCACGCGATTGGAGATGGTGGAGGCCGCGTGGGCGAGGCCGAGGTCGTAGATGGCGGCCCGGATCCGTTCGGCGATGACTTCCGCGTCGGCGCGTCCCACGTCGGGCATGATGACCGCGAACTCTTCGCCGCCGTAGCGGGCCGCGACGTCGTTGGTGCCCCGGAGCACGCTGCGGCACCGGTCCGCGACGGTGCGCAGGCAGGTGTCGCCCTGCTGGTGGCCGTAGCTGTCGTTGTAGGTCTTGAAGTGGTCCACGTCGACCATCAGCAGCGACAGCGGCCGGCTTTCCCGCGCGGCCCGCTGCACCGCCGCCGTGAGGGCCACGTCGAAGCCCCGCCGGTTGGTCAGGTTGGTCAGCCCGTCCAGGGCCACCAGGCTTTCCAGCGCGTTCTGGCTGGCCTTCTGGGCCGTGATGTCCCGGATGGTTTCCACCGCGGCGATCAGGTCGCCGGACTTGCCGAAGATCGGGCTCGCGTGGCACGACAGGTGAAGCAGGCCCTGCCGCCGCGGCAGTTCGAAGGCGCCCTCCATGGACACGCCGTCGTCGGCCAGCGTGAAGCCGTCGCAATCGGGATAGATGCGCGCGAGGTCGTGGTACAGCCCGTCGACCACGAGGTCGGCCAGGCAGGGCCGGGGTGGCGACGAGAAGGCGCGGCGGTGATCGCCGGTGCCCAGGACGTCGGCGGCCGCGACGCCGGTCAGCCGCTCGCAGGCCTTGTTCCACACCACCACGGTCGAGCGCCGGTCGACCGCGTACATCGGGACCGCCAAATGCTCCATCAGCCGCGACGCGAGGTCGCCGGGATCGCGCGCGGCCCAATCGGAACGCCTCGAAAGTCGCGGTTCCATGGTTTCGCGAGTTCCCCTTCGCTGCCCTTCCCGAACCCCCAGGTAGGCCAGTTTCCTTAATGGACGGCTAAGTTGAGCGGCGCGCGCCAGGGTTGCAGCCGCGCCGGCCGCGGGCCGCCGCACCCAGCGCCCGGGCCGCATCGCCCCTTGTGCGCGGCGGCGTAAAACGGCTATGCGCTCGGCAGCCGCAACGCCGCCTGCGGGCCGCCCGCCACCCGCGGGCCGGCTCGCAGGCTCCGGCCGGAGATCAAGGATGACCCACGATGCTCCCGTGACCGCGGCCGTCCTGGTGATCGGCGACGAGATCCTGTCCGGACGCACCAAGGACCGCAACATCGGCACGATCGCCGACACCCTCGCGCTGATGGGCGTCGACCTCCGGGAAGTGCGGATCGTGCCCGACGTCGAAGACGAGATCGTAGCGGCCGTCAACGCGCTGCGGGTCCGCTACACCTACCTGTTCACCACGGGCGGCATCGGCCCCACCCACGACGACATCACGGCCGACAGCATCGCCAAGGCCTTCGGGGTGGAGATCGACGAGGACCCGCGCGCGGTCGCGCTGCTGCTGCAGCGCATCAAGCCCGAGGACCTGAACGAGGCGCGCCGCCGCATGGCGCGGATCCCGCGGGGCGCCAGCCTGATCGAGAACGCCGTGTCCAAGGCGCCGGGCTTCATGATCGGCAACGTGATCGTCATGGCGGGCGTGCCGGCCGTCATGCAGTCCATGCTGGATTTCATCGTGCCGCGCCTCGAAGGGGGCGTCCCGGTCACGGTCGAGACCCTGGAGGCGGGCGGCCTGCCCGAGGGCGCCTACGGCACCGCGCTGGGCGACCTCGCCCGAGCGCACCAGAACGTGTCGATCGGCTCGTACCCGTCCTACCGGGACGGCACGTTCCACAACCAGATCGTGGTGCGGGGCCGCGACCCGGCCGCCGTGGGTCGCGCCCGCGCGGCGGTGCTGGACCTGATCGAGGGCTTGGGCGGCCGGGCTCCGGGCCGGGGAGGCGAGGCATGAGCGAACCGCAGGGCGACAAGGCGTTCCCGGTGTCCTGGGACCAGTTCCACCGCGACGCCCGCGCGCTCGCCTGGCGGCTGAGCGGCACGGGCGACTTCAAGGCGCTGGTCTGCATCACGCGCGGCGGGCTGGTGCCGGCCGCCATCGTGTCGCGCGAGCTCGGCCTGCGGCTGATCGAGACGGTGTGCATCGCGAGCTACCACGACTACAAGGAGCAGGGCGGGCTCGAGGTCATCAAGGGCGTATCGCCGACCGTGCTCGACCTGGGCGAGGGCGGCGCCAACGTGCTGGTGGTGGACGACCTCGTCGACACCGGCAAGACGGCCCGGATGGTCCGCTCCATGCTGCCCCGGGCCCACATCGCGACCGTCTACGCCAAGCCGCTCGGCCGGCCGCTGGTGGACACCTTCGTGACCGAGGTGTCGCAGGACACCTGGATTTACTTCCCCTGGGACCTCGGGCTGTCGTTCCAGCCCCCCATCGCCAGGGGAACCGCGGGGTAAGGATCCCGGCCCGGTCCGGGCCGGACAAGCAGGGCGGACGTGGCGAAACCGGTAGACGCAAAAGACTTAAAATCTTTCGGGACCTGGTCCCGTGCGGGTTCGAGTCCCGCCGTCCGCACCACCGCCCGCGTGCCCGGCCGACACAAGCCTCGTCGCGCGGCCGCGCAGCCTTCTTCACCCTTTCCCCGACGCAGCGTATGGTCGCGCATGGGCGGCGCGATCTGCTTCGGCGCCATGCGGGATGACCGATTTCGGAAAGGGATGTGAACAATGGGCCAGGAACTATCGGGTCAGGTCGCGGCCGTCACCGGGGCCGCGTCGGGCATCGGCCTCGAATGCGCCAAAACCCTCCTTGACGCCGGAGCCAAGGTCGTCCTCGTCGACTATGCCGAGGAGAAGCTGAAGGAGCTGTGCGCGGAGCTGGGCGACCAGGCCGTTCCCCTGGTGGTCAACCTCCTCGACCCCAAGAGCGTGTCCGGCATGCTGCCGCGCATTCTCGAAAAGACCGGCAAGCTCGACATCTTCCACGCCAACGCGGGCGCCTACGTGGGCGGCGAGGTCGTGGACGGCGACCCCGACGCCTGGGACCGCATGCTGAACCTCAACGTCAACGCCGCGTTCCGGTCCATCCACGCGGTGCTGCCCCACATGGTCGAGCGCAAGACCGGCGACATCATCGTGACCAGTTCGGTGGCGGGCTTCATCCCGGTCGTCTGGGAGCCGATCTACACGGCCTCCAAGCACGCCATCCAGGCCTTCGTGCACACGCTCCGGCGGCAGCTGATTAAGCACGGCATCCGGGTCGGCGAGGTCGCGCCCGGGCCCGTGGTCACGGCCCTGCTCAAGGACTGGCCGAAGGCCAAGCTCGACGACGCCCTGGCGTCCGGCAGCCTGATGGAGCCCAAGGAGGTGGCGGCCGCGGTGCTGTTCATGCTGACCCGTCCGCGCGGCGTCGTGATCCGCGACATCGTCATCCTGCCGCACGGCGTGGACCTTTGACCGGGCGGACGCCCCGACCGCGCTAGCGAGGTCGGGGCAGCGGCGCCGTCATTCGGCCGTCATCAACCCTGGGCAAAGGAGGGGCCGCGCGAGGGTCCGGGTGAACCTGGTTCCCGCGCCGGGCCGCGGCGCGTGGGCGCCCGCGGCCCTCAGCCCAGGGACCTCGACCGCCATGCCGCTTCCTCACCCAACCTTCCATGCCGGGCTCACGCGGCGCGACGTGCTGGCCGGAACGGGCCTGCTCGGCCTCGCGGCCGCCGCGGGTGGTCTGCCGCTCGCGACCCTCGCGCGCGCCGCCGAGGCGGCCGACTGGTCGGCCGCGCCCGACCTCGCCAAGGCCAAGGTCGAGGGCGCCCAGTACGTCAGCTACGGCATGCCCGACAGCTGGGCCAATTACGGCGAGGTGCTGCAGAAGCTGGCGGCGCGCTACGGCTTCGCGCTGACCCACGCCGACACGGACATGAACTCCTTCGAGGAGGTCACCAAGTTCGAGGCCGAGAAGAACAATCCCGTGGCGATCTCGGCCGACATCGGCATTCTGTTCGGCCGCGTGGCCGAACAGAAGGGCGTGGTGCCGCCCTACATGCCCCCCAGCGCCGCCAAGCTGCCGGCCGGGCTCAAGGGCGAGAAGGGCGGCTGGGTCGCGACCTTCACGGGCGTGCCCTCCTTCGTGGTCAACACCGACGTGGTCAAGAACGTGCCGCAAACCTGGGCCGACCTCGTCAAGCCCGAGTACAAGGGCAAGATCAACGTGATCGACGCCAGCGGCGGCAGCGGCACCGATGTGGCGACCTTCATCGCCTGGGCCTATGCCAACGGCGGCAGCGAAAGCAACCTGAGCCCCGCGGTCGAGTTCGCCAAGGCCATGGTCGGCCAGTACGCGACCGCGGCAAGTTCCGCCCAGACGCTCGAGAAGGGCGAGGTGCCGATCCAGATCAAGTACGACTTCAACGGCATCGCGGCCGCGAAGGCGATGCAGGCCAAGGGCGTCGGTGCCAAGGTTGTGATCCCGGGCGTCTCGATCTACGCGCCCTCGGCGCTGATGCTCAACACCTACAACACCGCCAAGATGAACGTCGCCAAGCTGATGCTCGATTTCGTGCTCAGCGATGACGGCCAGGCGGCCTTCGCCAAGTTCGGGGCGCGGCCGATCCGCTGGGTGCTGGGCGACCTCAAGCTGCCCGACGACGCCAAGGCCAACTGGCTCCCCGACAGCGACTACGCCAAGGTCAAGGTGCTGCCCGACTGGTCCAAGGTCGACCTCCAGAAGGTCGCGGGCACCTGGCGCGACGAGGTCGCGGGCTGAGCCGGATGACGGATGCGGCCAGCCCCGTCGCGCGGACGCTTGCCCCGGGCGCGCCGCGGTCCCGATCGTTCGGGGCCGCGGTCGCGTCCTGGCTCGCCGACTGGTCGCTGGCCCTGCCGCTGATCGCGGTCGCGACCGTGCTGCTGCTCGCCCCCGCGCTCGCCATGGTGGTGGCGAGCGTCACGGGCGACGACGGCGGCTTCACGCTCGAGAACTGGACCAAGACGTTCGGGGCGCTGGCGGCGCAGCGCGCGGTCGGCCATTCGCTGGCGCTCGGCGCCACGGTCGCGACGGTGTCGGCCCTGGTCGGCACGCCGCTGTCCTGGCTGATCTCGCGCATGACGCGGCTCAACCGCTCGCTGCACCTCGGGCTGCTCAACGTCGCGACCAACTTCTCCGGCATCGGCATCGGCTTCGCCTACGTGGCGGCGCTCGGCACCTACGGCATGGTCACGCTGGCGCTGAAGGGCCTGAACCTCGACGTCGCCCCGTCCCAGGCCTCCTTCACGGGCCTCGTGCTGGCCTATTGCTACACCAACGTGCCGCTGTTCGTGCTGCTGTCGCTGCCCGCCATGAGCCTGCTGCGCGACGACTGGTGGGACGCGGCTCAGGCGGCGTCCGCCACCCGGCTGCAGTTCTGGCGCCACGTCGGCTGGCCGGTGCTGCGCCCCTTCGTGCTGGCCGACTGGCTGCTGATCTTCACCTGGTCGGTCGGCCTTTACGGCGTGCCGGTGGCGCTCGTGGGCGAGCACGCGGCCGCCTACCGGCTCGTCACGGTCGAGATGTATCGCTCGCTCTACGGCTCCATGTTCGGCGACCGCCGCATGCCGGTCTACGCCGTGCTGCTGATGGCGGTGGCGGCCCTGAGCCTCATCACCTACCGGGCGGTGGTCCGCAGGGGGACGCGATGGCTGACCTGACCGGCACCGCCGATGCCCCGGCCGCAGCCCGGGGCGCGGGGCGGCGCTTCGCCCTGCCGCGGGTCGGGCGGCCGCGCGTCGGATGGGGCGGCACGGTCCTGCTGGGCGCCACGATCTTCTACATCCTGGTCCCGATGGTCGCGGTGCTGCTCTACGGCGTGGCGACGCGCTGGACCGCCCACGTGCTGCCGGACGGCTACACGCTCGCGCACTGGTCGGACGCGTTCGCCGACACCCGCTTCCGCACCGTGACGCTGCGTAGCCTGGGGCTCGCGGTCGCGGCCGCGGCGCTCGACCTGCTGCTGGTCACGCCCGCGGCCTACTGGCAGCGCGTGCGCAACCCGCGCATCCGCCCCGTGATCGAACTCCTGGCCGCCATCCCGTTCTCGATCCCCATCGCCGTGATCGCCTTCGGGCTGCTGACGCTGACGGGCCGCTACACGCCGGCCCTGCAGGGTACGGTCTGGCTGCTGCTGCCCGCCCACGCCGCGGTCGCGTTCTCGTTCGTGTACTGGGCCGTGGACGGCTCCATGGCGGCCGCCGACGTGGCGGCGCTCAGCGAAGCGTCGCGCACCTGCGGGGCTGGGATCGGCACCACGCTGGCCCGCGTGATCCTGCCCAACATCGGGCCGGGGCTCGCGAGCGGCGCCATCCTGGCCTTCGGGTTCAGCTTCAACGAGCTTGCCCTGGTGCAGATCCTGGCCGGCAACCGCTTCGAGACCGTGCCGCTCTACATGCTGAACCTGCTCAAGGGCGACGACGCGGACTTCAACCTGCTGGCCGTGATGACCACCGTGATCTTCGCGCTGACGCTCGTCCTCTCGGTCGCCGTGGTGCTGTTCAACCGCAACGGCGCGTCGCTCGCGCGCATCGAGAGCAAGGGAGCCCACGCCAAGTGAGCACCATCACGGTTGAACGCCTGACCAAGCGCTACGGCGACAAGCTCGCGCTGGACGACGTGGGCCTGGAGGTCCATTCGGGCGAGCTGGTCGCCCTGCTGGGCTCCTCGGGCTGCGGCAAGACCACCCTGCTGCGCGCGGTCGCCGGGCTGTTGGAACCCGATGCGGGCCGCGTGCTGTTCGACGGCCGCGACGTGACCGACCTGCCGACCCGGCAGCGGCCCATCGGCATGGTGTTCCAGAGCTACGCCCTGTTCCCCAACATGACGGTGAGGCAGAACATCGCCTTCCCGCTGGCCGTGCGGGGCCAGGCCAAGCCTGCCGTGGATCGCCGCGTCGACGAGCTGCTCCACCTCGTGGGCCTTGCCGACTGGGCCGACCGGCACCCGAACCGCCTGTCGGGCGGCCAGCAGCAGCGCACCGCGCTCGCCCGCGCGCTCGCGCCCGACCCGGCCGTGCTGCTGCTCGACGAGCCGCTGTCGGCGCTCGACGCGGTGGTGCGGCTGCACCTGCGCGACGAGATCCGCCGCATCCAGCAGAGCATCCGCACCACGGCGCTGCTGGTCACCCACGACCAGTCCGAGGCGCTGGCGGTCGCCGACCGCGTTGTGGTGATGCGCGGCGGCCGGGTCGAGCAGGTCGCCACGCCGGCCGAGCTCTACGACACGCCCGCCACGCCCTTCAGCGCCGGCTTCATCGGCAACCGCAACGCGCTTGACCTGCCGGTGCGCCACGGCCGCATCGCGCTCGGCGGCGCGGCCGTGATCGAGACGGGCGTGAGCACGCCCCGCGCGCTCGTGTTCATCCGCGCCGAGGACGTGCGGCGCGCCGACGCCGCCACCGGCCAGCCCGCCCGGATCGAGAACCGCATTTTCGGGGGCTCCACGACGCGCTTCTACCTCGCGGTCGACACCGACGACGGCCCGCTGCACCTGCGCGCCGACTGGCCGAGCCGCGACACCGCGGCCCTGGGCACGGGCGACCGGGTCCACATCGCCCTCGACCCGCGCGACGCGCACGTGTTTCCGGCCTGAGTAATCTATAAGGCCGCATGCCCGACACGCGTCCCAACATCCTGCTCATCACGGTCGACCAGTGGCGCGGCGACCTGCTGGGCGCGGCCCGCCACCCGTTCGCGCGCACCCCCAACCTCGACGCCCTGGCCCGCGAGGGCACGCGGTTCACCCGGCACTATTGCCAGGCCTATCCCTGCGCCCCGGCCCGGGCCGGGCTGGTGACGGGGCTCTACGCCCACAAGCACCGCGTCGTCGGCAACGGCACGCCGCTCGACGCGCGCCACCCGACGCTGTTCACCGAGCTCCGCCGCGCCGGCTACCTGCCGACCCTGTTCGGCTACACCGACACCGCGCTCGACCCGCGCGGCAAGCCTCCGCTCGACCCGGACCTCGGCGACTACGAGAACGTCTGCCCCGGCATGGCGGTCGACACGCTGCTGACCGAGCGCTCGACGCCCTGGCTGGCCCACCTCCGCGGCCGCGGCCACGCCGTCCCCGATCCCGACGCCGGCCGCGACGGCATCTATGCCCGGCGCGGCTTCGGCGAGCCGGCCGTGTTCGCGGCGGAGGACAGCGAGACCGCCTTCCTGACCGACCGCTTCCTGGCCTGGC
>CAXTEP010000022.1:0-2766 GCA_964243125.1 uncultured Lichenihabitans sp.
CCGACAGCAGGAAGGTGATCACCAGCAGCATGGTCGACAGGGCGTCGACGAAGCCGGGCCAGTAGTCGATGCCGCGGTGGGCTCTCCGGCTGCGGGCCAGCGCCATCAGCGCAGCTCGCGCTCGGTCGTCAGCCGTTCGAGCAGGGTGCGGATCTGCGCGTCGCGGCCCGCCTGCGCCTCCACCCAGTCGCGGATCAGCTGCTGCTCGGAGCGCATGTGCTGCACGAGGCCCTGGATGCCCTCGGCGAGGTTGGCCATGGCGATCGTGGCGGCGCGGGACGAGGACGTGTCGGTCGAGGCCGCGATCTTGTCCAGCGCCGAGCGGAGGTCGGACGGAACCGCGGACGGGGGCGCGCCCACGACCGGGGTTTCGAGGTCGGCGGTCGCGACCGTCGACAGCATGTCCTCGAGCTCGTTGTAGAACCGGTTCTGGGCCTGGCCGGCCTGCAGGTCGAGGAAGCCCAGGATCAGCGAGCCCGACAGGCCGAACAGCGACGAGGTGAACGACACGCTCATGCCCGCGATGGGCGCCGACAGGCCGTTTTTGAGGTCGTCGAACATCATCGTGGCGTCGCCGCCGCCCGTCATGGACCGGATCACGCCCGAGATGGACCCGACCGTTTCGAGCAGGCCCCAGAAGGTGCCGAGCAGCCCGAGGAAGACCAGCAGGCCCGTGAGATAGCGGGCGATCTCGCGCGACTCGTCGAGCCGGGTGCCGACCGAGTCGAGCAGGGCCCGCAGCGTCACGGCTGAGATGGAGCGCAGGCCCGTGACCCCGCCGCCGGTGAAGATCGCCGCCATGGGGGCGAGCAGGACGGGAGCCGCGGCGCCGGGCTTGCCGGTGCCGGCGAAACTGTTGGACCAGCGGATCTCGGGGATCAGCCGGGTGACCTGCCGAAGCCCCAGGATGATGCCGATCAGCATGACGCCCAGGATCAGCCCGTTGAGGCCCGGGTTGGCCATGAACGCCACCGCGATCTGGCGGTACAGGATCAGGGCCACGAAGCCCGCCAGGATGAGAAACACCACCATCCGCAGCAGGAACACGCGCGGGGACGACAATCGCAAAACCTGGCTTGCCTGCGCCATTCCGGCTACCCGATGAAAACCGGCCGCAGGCGTTCCTACGCGCGGCAATCGCGCCAGCATAACAGCAAACGCGCGGCGCTTCAGTAAAAAGCAGGCTTCGGTTAAGCAGCCTCGCGCAGCACGGCCAGCAGGTGGCGGTGGATCGTCTCGTTGCCGGCGCAGATGCTGCGCCCCGTCAGCATGCGGTCGCCCCCGTCGGCGTCGCTCACGAAACCACCGGCCTCGCGCACCATGACGATGCCGGCCGCGACGTCCCAGCTCTTGACCCCGCGCTCCCAGTAGCCGTCGAAGCGGCCCGCCGCCACGTAGGCGAGGTCGAGCGCCGCGGCGCCGAGCCGCCGGAGGTTGCCGGCGCGCGCCAGGGCCGCGGCCATCTCGGTCTTGAAGCGCGGGTGCGCGGCCGCACTGGCGAGGGGCGGGATGCCGCAGGACACGAGCGAGTCGGACAGCTCGCGCCGGGCCGCCACGCGCAGGCGGTGGTTGTTGAGATAGGCGCCCTGGCCGCGCTCGGCGAAGAACATGTCGTCGGTGGCGGGGTTGTAGATGACGCCGGCCACGACGGCGCCGTCCCGCTCCAGCCCGATCGAGATCGCGAAGACCGGCAGGCCGTGCAGGAAGTTGGTGGTGCCGTCGAGCGGATCGATATGCCAGGTGTGGCTGCGGTCGGTGCCCTCGACGGTGCCGCCCTCCTCCATCACGAAGCCGTAGCCGGGCCGCGCCCTGGACAGTTCCTCGAACAGGACCTGCTCGGACCGCTTGTCGGCCGCGGTCACGAAGTCGCCCGGGCCCTTGACCGACACCTGCAGGTTCTCGACCTCGCCGAAATCGCGCTTGAGGCCGCGGCCGGCCTTGAGCGCCGCAGCCGTCATCACGTTCATCAGGGCGGAGCGGATCATCGGGGTCCTTGGGGCAGGGGCGGCCGCGGCGCTGCTACCGGCCGAGCTGCCTGCGGATCTCGTCCTCGACCTTGGCCTTGTCGGCGGGGGAAAGCAAGGCGAGCTGGGTGTCGAGCCAGGGGTCCGCGATCCCCGCCGCACGGGCCAGGATGTGCCAGCGCGCCGCCTCGACCGGGTCCTTGGCGACACCCCGGCCGGCCGCGTAAAGGCGGCCCAGGCGGTTGGCCGCCACGGGGTTGCCGCCGTAGGCCGCCATGGTGAAGTAGCGGGCCGCCCGGGCCTCGTCCTTGGGGATGCCGTCGCCGTTGAACAGCATGATGGCGTATTCGACCGCGGCGCCGACGTGGCGCTGGTCGGCCGCCTGCTTGAGGAGGTCAGCCGCCTTGGCGTTGTCGGCCATCACGCCGAGGCCGCTCCGGTAGAGCGAGGCGAGCGCTTCCAGGGCGTCGACGTCGCCCTCGTCGGCGGCGCGCCGGAAAAACGCGGCCGCGACGCCGAAATTGGTGGTCTTGCCGTCCCCCTCCAGCGCCAGCACGCCGAGGTTGTAGAAGGCGCCGGCGTGGCCCTGCGCGGCGGCCTTCTCGAACAGCGCCTTGGCCGCGGCCTTGTCCTTGGCGACCCCCGACCCCTGCACAAGGGCGAGCGCGTAGGCGAACGTGCCTTCGCGGTTGCCTTGCCGGCTCGCGAGTTCGTTCCATTTGGCGGCCTCGGCGAGGTCGCGGCGGACCGCGAGGCCCTGGGCGTAGATTTCGCCCACCAGCGCCATGGCGGGCCCGTCCGT
>CAXTEP010000022.1:2866-32475 GCA_964243125.1 uncultured Lichenihabitans sp.
GCCGAAACGGCCGCCACGATCATGGCTGCGACGCCGACCCCCGCGGCGAGGCCGCGCCGGCACCGGGCGCGTCCCATCACGCCGCGCTCTCCGCCGCCGCGGC
The DNA here is from genome assembly GCA_964243125.1 of uncultured Lichenihabitans sp. Classification (GTDB taxonomy): domain Bacteria; phylum Pseudomonadota; class Alphaproteobacteria; order Rhizobiales; family Beijerinckiaceae; genus Lichenihabitans. Next base: position 2,970 of record CAXTEP010000022.1, read on the forward strand.
CCGCAGCGCCGCTTCGGCCTCGGCCACCGCGGCGGCCGGCCCGCGCGGGTCCCCCCACACGGCGTCGCCCAGGGCCACGAACTCCGCCCCGGCCCGGGCCAGGGCCGCGACCTCGTCGAGCGTTCCGGCAAACCCCACGCAGGGCAGGTTGAAGATTTCGGCCCACCATCGCACGCGCTCGAGCGTGTCGACGGGATCGGGCAGGGCGCCGTCCGGCCCCGGCTCGCCGAACAGGAGGTAGTCGACGTCGGCCTCGCCCGCCAGCATGGCGTCGTCGCGCGAGCCGAGGCCGCCCACCCCCACGATGCGCTCCGGCTTCAGGCTCGCCACCGCGTCGTCGAGCCGCTGGCCCGGTCCACCCACCTGGACGCCGTCGGCGCCCGCGTGGGCGGCCAGCCGCTCGTCGCCCTCCACCAGAGCCGCGGCACCGTGCTCCTGGACCGCGGCCACGAGGGGCTTGAGCAGCGCCTTGGCGCCCCGCTCGTCGCGCGCGGCGTGGCGCAGCAGCACGCAGGCCACGTCGCCCGCGGCCAGGGCGGCCGACAGCGCGGCCGCGAAGGGTTCGGCCGCGTCGAGCGCGGGAGTGATCAGGAACAGGCGGGTTGAGGGTTCGTCCATGCGGGGCGCGGCCGTCGGGTCGGGTTTATCCAGCGGTGTCGACGGGAAATCCGGCGAAACCGGGACCGGGGATTGAGGCTTTGCGGACTATTCGGCGGCCGTGCGGCTCGCCCGGGTGTCGTGCAGGTCGAACTGGAGCCGGGCCAGGCGGGCGTAGAGCCCGTTCTGCGCCGCCAGCGCCGCGTGGGTGCCCTGCTCGACCACGCGTCCCCCGTCCATCACCACGATCCGGTCGGCCTTGCGGACGGTCGCGAGCCGGTGGGCGATGACCAGCACGGTGCGGCTGCCCACCAGGCCGTCGAGGGCGCGCTGCACCGCGCCCTCGCTTTCGGCGTCGAGCGCCGAGGTGGCCTCGTCGAGCAGCAGCACGGGCGCGTCCTTGAGGATCGCGCGGGCGATCGCGAGCCGCTGGCGCTGCCCTCCCGACAGGGTCACGCCGCGCTCGCCGACGGGCGTGTCGTAGCCCTGCGGCAGGGCCGCGACGAAGCCGTGCGCGGCGGCGCGCCGGGCCGCGTCCTCGACCTCGGCATCGGTGGCGTCGGGCCGGCCGTAGCGGATGTTGTCCCGGACCGAGCCGGAGAAGATCACGGGATCCTGCGGCACGAGGGCGAACTGCCGCCGAAGGTCCGCGGGGTCGAGCCGGTCGGCCGGCACGCCGTCGAGCAGGATGCGCCCCGCGCCCGGATCGTAGAACCGCATCAGCAGCCCGAACACGGTCGACTTGCCGGCCCCCGAGGGCCCGACGATCGCGACCGTTTCGCCGGGCGCCACGTCGAGGTCGAGACCCCGCACCGCGGCCTCGTCCGGGCGGCCCGGATAGGCGAAGTCGACGCCTTCGAAGCGCAGGCGGCCCGTCACGGGATCAGGCAGGCGCTCGGGGTGGAGCGGGGGCCGGATCGCGGGCACCACGGCCAGGAGCTCGCCGACCCGCCCCGCCGCGCCCGCCGCGGCCGAAATCTCGCTCCACACCTCGCTGAGCTGCCCGAGCGCGCCCGCCCCGAACACGGCGTAGAGCACGAACTGGGACAGGAGCCCGGCCGACATGCGGCCGCTCATCACGTCGTGGGCGCCGAGCCACAGCACCGCCACCACGCTCGCGAAGGCCAGAAAGATCGCCACCGTGGTCAGCAGGCCCCGGGCGCCCGCGGCGTCGCGCGCGGCCGCGTAGCTCGCGTCCACGGCCCGCGCGAACCGGCGGCGCGTCACGGGCTCGGCCCCGAACGCCTGCATGATCCGCACGGCGCCCAGGTTCTCGGTCGCAAACGCCATGGCGTCGGCGAGCCTGTCCTGGGCGGCGCGGGACCGGCGGCCGACCGCGCGGCCCGACAGCACCAACGGCAGCACGATCACCGGGATCGCCACCAGCACCAGCCCCGAGAGCTTCGGGCTCGACACCACCATCATGGCGACCGCGCCCACGAACAGGAACAGGTTGCGCAGCGCGGTGGAGGCCGACGACCCGAAGGTGGCCTTGATCTGCGTGGTGTCGGCGCTGAGCCGCGACACGAGCTCGCCCGTCTGCGCCGTGTCGTAGAACCGGGCGTCGAGCCCGCTCAGGTGGGTGAACAGGGCCTGGCGCAGGTCCGCCACGATCCGCTCGCCCAGCGTCACCACCAGGTAGGACCGCGCCCCCGATGCTGCGGCGAGGACGCTCACCACGGCCAGCAGGGCCAGGAAATAAGCGTTGATCAGGGCGGCGTGGTCGGCCCTGAAGCCGAAGTCGATCATGCGGCGGACCGCTTCGGGCACCGTCAGGGTCGCGACCGAGGCCAGCGTCAGGGCGACGCCCGCCAGCGCGATCCGGCCGCGGTAGCGCACCGCGTAGGGCAGGAGAGCCCCGAGCGTGCGCAACGAAGCGCGGGGCTGGCCTGCGGCGCGGCTGGAGGATCTCGGCATCGTGGCCTTCGGGATGCGCGCCGTCGGTCCCCGGAGGAGCCGGCGGGCAGGTCGATGACCCCTAACCTAGGGTGCCCCGCCGCTGTTTAGAATAGCGGCAGACGGCGCCGGTCCCCTGCGGCGCGGCCGCGCGGTTCGCGGTTGCGCCGGAACGCCCGATGCCGTAAGGCGCGTGCTTCGCGCAGGCTCCGCAACGTTTCCGTGCAGGCCGCCCGGCCTCCGCCATCGCGTGCCGGAACCGAAGGACCGACCATGAAGACCGATACCCACCCCAACTACCATTTCATCAAGGTCGTCATGACGGACGGCACCGAGTTCACGACCCGGTCCACCATGGGGTCGGACGGCGACACGCTGAACCTCGACATCGACCCCAAGACCCACCCGGCCTGGACGGGCGGCAGCCAGCAGCTCATGGACCGCGGCGGCCGCTTGTCGCGCTTCAACTCGCGCTTCTCCGGCCTGTCGTTCGCGGGCAAGAAGTAGCGCGGGAGCGCGCCCCGGCCGCGTTTCTTCAGGCCACCGACCCGTAAACCGAGCGGAGCCGGTCGAACTGCTGCTCGACCCCCCGCTTCGGGGCCGCCCGGTTCGCGTCGGCGCTTTCCTCCTGGATGGCGCGGTCGAGATGGACGATGCGGGCCTGCAGCCGCAGCGACTGCTCGGTCAGGGTCTTCAGGCGCTCGGGGAGCTGGTCGAAGATCGCGGGCGCCGCGGCGCGGCTCTGCACCGCGATCCGCACCCTGATCTTCTCGGCCGCGGCCTCCTCGGCCGTCATCTCGCCGGCGCTGATGGCGCGGCGGATCAGCAGCCAGGAGGCGATCTGCATGAGCCGCGTGGTCAGCCGCATGCTTTCGGCCGAATAGGCCTGGGCCATCGTCTTGCCGAGGCCGCGCGCGTCGAGACGCCCCGGACCGTCCAGGTAGGAGGCCGCGTCCTCGACGAGCTGCATGCCTTCGGCGAACAGGCCCTTGAACCGCGGCGAGCCGGCCAGCGCCTGCGCGAACGAGACCGTGTTGTCCCGACCCGCGTTTCCGTCCATCGAACCCTGCATCGCCAACGCTCCTCGGCCCCGTTCCCGGTCGGCCGTCCTGTGCCGGTCCGGGACAAGCTCCCGGATCTGCACGCCGCATTGCAAAGATAGAGCCGATCGCGCGGAGCCGCACGTTCACGCACCGTTATGGTTAAGGGTGCGGACGAAAAAAGGCCGCCCGGAGGCGGCCGATGAGTTGAACAGGGAGGCGTCGAACGAGGCGGGTGGATATCGACAAGGAAGCCATCCGCCCTGCTGAGCTCCGCCATAGTGAAGATGAAAGGTTAACACAAACTTAACGGCGCCCACCGGTGCCGCGGTCAAGCGGCCCTAAGCGTCGGAATGCGCGCGAGTATGTCGGCATCCTTCACGGACTGCACGCGCAGATCATAGTTGCACTGCATGTTCACCCACATTTCCGGCGCGGTTCCCGTGAGCCTACCGACCCGCAGAGCCATGGTTGGGGTGAAGTCCTGCTTCTCGGCGAGAAGATCGTAGAGGGTTTGCCGGGATATCTCGAGCAGCCGAGCGATCTCCGCCTTGGGCTTGTTCAAAGCGGGCAGAATGTCCTCCCGGAACAGCTCTCCGGGATGCATGGGGGTAAGACCGGACACGAGCTTGTTCATCATTCATCCTGTCCGCACGGCGTCACGCCAGACCATCATTGTTTCCGTATCACCATAGATGTAAGGTAATGGGTTACATGTCAAGCGATAACTGACGCAGGCTGATATGATGACGTGGCTTTCTAATGGTAATCTTGGATATCGACGTCGATCGCGTCGCCGTCGTTCCAGGCCCAGGTAACCCGGTAATTGCCGCTGGTATCGACCGCATATCGCTTGGGTTTGGTGTTGAGCCCATGAAACCGGAAGCCGGGAAGATTCATGTCCTCGGGCTTTGTCGCTGCATCCAGCGCGAGCAGAATGCGTCGGACCCGCCTATGGTTTGGCGTGGGGAGCTTCGAGCCGTCTCCCTGGGTGGCGAAGGTTTCGAGCGCCTTGCTGGCGTAGGTTTTTATCATGATCAGGTTGTAAGGTGATGCCTTACGAATCTCAAGCGAAGCTTTGGGAACGCTGACGGGTGCTCATGCCTGTTGGCTGCCCGGTCCGCATCGATCGCGCCGCCCCGCGCCGGGCTCAGCAGGCCGTACGCCGCGAACGGCCGGGTCACGCGATCAGCACCACCTTGCCCATGTGGTCGCCCGCTTCCAGGTAGGCGTGCGCGGCCGCGGCCTCCCGCAAGGGAAACGTTCGGTCGATGACGGGCCGGATGCGGCCTTCCGCCAGCAGCGGCCAGACCCGACGCTCCAGCGCCGCCCCGATGGCGCCTTTCTCGGCCACGGTGCGCGGCCGCAGCGTGGAGCCCGTGTGGGTCAGGCGCTTGGTCAGGAGCGGCGTCAGGTCGACGCTGGTCCGGGAACCGGCCTGGAACGCGATCTGGACGATGCGGCCGCTTTCGGCCGCGGCCCGGTAGTTGCGCTCCACGTAGGAGCCGCCCACCATGTCGAGGATCACGTCGGCGCCGCGGCGGCCGGTCGCGGCGCGCACGGCCTCGACGAAGTCCTCGGTCTTGTAGGGGATCGCGAGGTCGGCCCCGAGGTCGTGGCAGAACCGCGCCTTGGCGTCCGAGCCGACCGTGACCAGCACCCGGGCCCCGAACGCCTTGCCAAGCATGATGGCCGTGGCGCCGATGCCCGAACTGCCGCCGTGCACCAGCAGGGTCTCGCCCGGCTGCAGGCCGCCGCGCTCGAACACGTTGGTCCACACCGTGAAGAAGGTTTCGGGCAGGGCCGCGGCCTCGGTGGCCGAAAGGTCGCCGGGCACCGGCAAGGTGGTGGCCTCGGGCGCGAGCGCGTAGTCCGCGTAGCCGCCCCCCGGCGTCAGGGCGCAGACCCGGTCGCCGACCCGGTAGCGCGCGGCCTCGGGGCCGAGCGCCGCCACCGTGCCGGCCACTTCGAGCCCCGGCAGGTCGGATGCGCCGGGCGGGGGCGGGTAGGCGCCGCTGCGCTGCATCAGGTCGGGCCGGTTGACGCCCGCGGCCTCGACCCGGATCAGGACCTCGCCGGGCCCCGGCCGCGGCACCGGCCGCGATTCGGGCCTGAGCACGTCCGGGCCGCCCGGCGCCGTCATGGCCACGGCCGTCATGGTGGCGGGAAGGTCCATGGTCGTGATTCCTTGCTGCTGCGGTCGGCTTGCCAAGCCCGCGGGCCGCCGATAAGCACCGGTCCGCCCCGGCCATCCCGGCACCCGCGCCGAAGGGTTATTGTCCGTACCGGAAGGACGTCCATGCCGTCCCACAAACTTTTCCTGCTGCCCGGCGACGGCATCGGGCCCGAGGTCATGGCCGAGGTCGAGAAGGTCGCGGCCTGGTTCGGCGCGGCGGGGCTGGCCCGCTTCGAGATCGAGCGCGGCCTCGTGGGGGGCAGCGCCTACGAGGCGCACGGCCGGGCGATCAGCGACGCCGACATGGGGCTGGCCCAGGCCGCCGACGCGGTTCTGCTGGCGGCCGTGGGTGGCCCGAAATGGGACGGCGTGCCCTATGACGTGCGGCCCGAAGCCGGGCTGCTGCGCCTGCGCAAGGACATGGGCCTGTTCGCCAACCTGCGCCCCGCAATCTGCTACCCGGCGCTTGCCGACGCCTCCTCGCTCAAGCGCGAGATCGTCGAGGGCCTCGACATCATGATCGTCCGGGAGCTGACCGGCGGCGTGTATTTCGGCGAGCCCAAGGAGATCCGCGACCTCGGCAACGGGCAGAAGCGCGGCATCGACACGCAGGTCTACGACACCTACGAGATCGAGCGGATCGGCCGGGTCGCGTTCGACCTCGCCCGCAAGCGCCGCAACCGCGTGACCTCGTCGGAAAAGCGCAACGTCATGAAGTCGGGCGTGCTGTGGCACGAGACCGTGAAGGCGCTGCACGGGCGCGAGTTCGCCGACGTCGGGCTCGACCACATGCTGGCCGACGCGCTCGGCATGCAGCTCGTGCGCTGGCCCAAGCAGTTCGACGTGATCGTCACCGACAACCTGTTCGGCGACCTGCTGTCGGATGTCGCCTCCATGCTGACGGGGTCGCTCGGCATGCTGCCTTCGGCGTCGCTGGGCGAAGCCGATGCGGCCGGGCGGCGGCACGCCCTTTACGAGCCCGTGCACGGCTCGGCGCCCGACATCGCGGGGCGGGGCGTCGCCAACCCGATCGCCATGATCGCGTCCTTCGGCATGGCGCTGCGCTATTCCTTCGCGCGCGGCGACCTGGCCGACCTGATCGACCGGGCGGTCGCGGGCGTGCTCGCCGACGGCCTGCGGACGCCCGACATCGCGGGCGACGCCGCCGACACGGTCTCGACCGGCGTGATGGGCGATGCGATCGTGAGCAGGCTGGCCGGCCTCGCGGCGGAAGGCTGACGGGCCGCCCGTCAGGCCAGGAGCTTGTTGGCGGTTTGCAGGCGCAGGGCAACCTGCGTGTCGGCGTTCGCGGGCCGCTCGACCTTGCGCACGAAGACGCTGACCGCGGCCGCCACCGTGCTGGCGGCCGCGAAGGCGGGGAACTTGCCCACTTCGTTCACGACGATCTGTATGTTGTTGCCGGGGTCCCTGAGAAAGGCGGGCGTCTTGCCCGAACCCAGCCCTCCCCTTCGATTGAGCTGGAACAGGCCCCAGCTATCCTCGATCCCGCCCGCGTGGGCGTCCGGCTTGAGGCCGGACTCCCGGATGGCGTTCGCGAGCGCCGCGGCCTGCTGCCACCTGCCGTACCCCGCCTTGCCGAAGGCGTCGACGATCTGGGTCGCGGTCGGCCAGCGCGCCTTGGGGATGGAGCTGAAGTTGAACGCGGGGGCGGCCTGTGGCGGCGGGGGCAGGGGCGGGGGCGCCACCGGGTCCTTGATGGCCATGCTGGGTGGGGTGGGGTCGTCGAGCACCTCGGCCACGGCCGGAACCAGCAGCGGGGCCGTGTCGTCCAGCGCCTGCCTGAGATCGGCCGGCAGGGTGGTCGCGTCCGTGCCGGGCCATTGCGCCATGTAGAGCTCGACCGCGCTCGGGTTGCGGGTCAGCGTCGTGGCCAGGGCTTCCTGGGTCCGCTGCGTCATCAGGGCGAAGACGCTGCACTGCATGCGCCACAGCGTGATATCGGTCGGCAGGAAATCGACCCCGAACTCGTCGTCGCGGGAATTGGCGGCCCATTCGGCGCGCGTCAGGCGGAAGGGGCCGATCAGGTCGCCCTGCGTGTCGTCCACGATGTGGGACCGCAGGCGGGCCACGGCCATCAGGTAGTGGGGCTGGACCGCGAAATACAGCCCGTCCCACACGCATTCGTGGGCGAAGAGACTTGGAACGATTGGCATCGAAATCTCCTGAAATGCTTCAAGAGCCGCCGCATTTCGCGGCCTCCTGTCCCCCGTCCTGAACGGCGCCGAGAAGGATCTTCACATCCCGGAGCAGGAGCGTGTCGTCTGTGCTCGGCCGTGCCCCGCTGAGCGTCGCGACGCAGGCGACCAGCCTTTTTCGGGTGTCCGAGCCGTGCGGGCCGAGATCGCCCGTGGGCGGCAGGCCGACGAGCTGCTGCAGGTCCTTGATCTCCGCGGGCTTCAGGGTCGGCTCCACGGGCCCGAACAGGGTCGGGCCCGAACGGCGGGGCAGCATCCGGCGCGGGGCCGGCAGGGGTGCGTTCACGTCGGTGATACGGGGCACGCCCACCACGCTGGGATCGATCAGCGGGCCGCCGGACACCAGGGCCGGCACGCCGCCGCGCTCAAACAGCACGATGGTGTTGTTGATCTGCGTCTGCAAGGTGAACGGCATGCAGGTGCGCAGGTAGGACCGCAGCGCGTAGACGGCGGCCGGGCGGTTGTCGATGACCTGCCGCCGGATCTGGTCGCGGAACGTGTTCTGGCTGCGCAGCACGATGGCTTGCACGGCCGAATGGTCGATCTCGAACAGCAGCCGGGAATTGAAGTTGGTGAAGGACGTGGCGGTCAGCCCGAACGCCAGGCCCGTGATGGCGATGCTGGCCGCGCCGGTCCCGGAGATCTGCATGATCCCTTCGGTGACGGCGCTGACGGCCGCGAGTTCCTTGAGGATGGGCTCGCTGAACCGCTTCCGCTCGTCCAGCCAGGCCAGGTACTCGTCGCAGCGCAGGTCGATGTCGTTCATGCCGGCCTGGACGATCAGGCCCCAGTCGGTCGGCCTGAAACCGGCCGCATCGCACACGGGGGCCGACGGCGCCCCGAGGACCGGAAGCCCGGCCTGCTCGCACATGGCGCCGATGTAGAGGTCCTGGAGCCGGGTTTCTTCCTGCACGCCGGGCCACGGCACGCTTGTTCCCGGACCTTCGCCGAAACCCGCCGCGCCGTCGCATCCCGACAACACGGACGCGACCAGCAGGAGCGCCATGAAAAAGCGCATGGCCAAATCCGAAAGAATGGAAAAATGAAAATCCTGTGGCGGTTAAAGCACGCGACAAAATCGCGGCCAAGCCCGACCCGCGTCAATCAGGGTTCCTGTGCCCTCGGTGCCACACGGCCCGCCGACGATCGAGGCTGGCCGGACGAACCCGGAGGATTGCGGGTCACGGGGGCCGAACCCTCTTTCCACCCCTGGGTTCGATCGTGAGCACGAAAAAGGCGGCCTTTCCGGGGAAAGACCGCCCATGAAGCAGTACGACGATGACGGTTGCGGTCAGAAACCGCCCTGGAACTGGCCGCGGCCGATGCTGTTGAACGGCCCGGGAAGTACGTCCTGGCCGAACAGGTCGGGCGTGAAGCTCGAATAAACGGGCTTGTTGAGGGTGGTTTGCTCGACCACATAGTCGTTCTCGTAGCCAACCGGCGCCGCGGTTCCGCTGTCGGTGAACGGCAGCGCCTTGCGCACCGTCAGGGGAGGCGCCTCGCGGGACGGATCGAAGAATTGGCCCGGCAGGGCGGACTTCGCATGGGCGGCCCCGGACAGGGCAACAAACGCGAGAGCGGCGGCGGCCGCAATACCCGTCTTGCTGGTCATGTTATTCCTCTCGCATTCAAGCTTCTCGATCTGTCAACCGGTGATTCAGGATCGGGTTCCAATTATTGTGGGTGGGCCGCTCACGATCGGGGCCGGAGCGCGGGCCCGCGTTTGGCCGGCACCGCGGCCGCGTCGCCGTCGAGCCAGCCGCGGGGCGGGCCCGCGGGGGTGGCCCGTCCGGTGCAATCCCGTCCGCGCCGGCGCTCGGCCGCCACGAACACGTCGCGCAGGGCCGTGTCATCACCGGCCGCCACGAGGTCCAGGCGATCGAGCGCACAGGCGAGAGTGTCCCGGTCCATGGGTTTGGCCGGCGTGCCGCAGGCAAGGCCGCGGATCGCGACCGCACTCGCGGGGTCGAGCCGGAAGCCCAGGCAGGGCAGGGCGGTGGTGCCCTGCCCCAAGGTCAGGTCGGCCGTGGCGAAGGCCCCGAACCGGGTTGGCATTGCCACCGGGATGTCGCTCCGCACGACCGCCAGGTTCGCGGCCGCTCCGAGCCGCACCATGTCGACGAAGAAGGGGGCGGGCTGCTCCCCGCTCGCGCCGGCACGCAAGACCGCGATGTCGAGGAACGGCGTTTCGGCCCCGAACGTGCCGAACCGCAGGAGGTCCTGCCGCGCGTCGCCCGCGGCGCTCCGCTGCGCCCGATAGGCCGGCGCCAGCTTATCGAAGGCCGAGCCCGACAGGGTGAACAGGTGCAGGGGGTGGTTCACCTCCACCCAAGGTTCCCTGGGAGGCCCTGCCGACCCTGCCGCGGCGGCGGCGGGTTCCGGGTCGGGCACCGTCGCGGGACCGGCAAGGCCGCGGATCAGCAGCGCGGCGCCGGCCGCGATCGCCAGTCCGGCGAGAATGAACAGCACGAGCCTCAGGGCCAGGTCCAGCCGGCGCCGCAGGCCCTGAAGAAGGGCGCGACCGGCCGCGGGTTCCGCTGCGCCGGGATCCTGCCCTGCCGCCAAGACACCGATGAGCATGAGGAACCATCCGCGACCGGGCCGATCCCCGACCGCGCGACCCTCCCCGATGGGCCTCAGCGCTCCGTTACCGGCGTTCCAGCGGCGTGCAACACGCTTAACGCGGGCTTGCGACGCGGCCGGGTTCGGTGGAAGACCCCGGCGCACCGGCCCGGACCGTCCATCGCCGTTGCGTCGACCCGCTAATTCCGCGATGGTCCGGGCCAAGAGCCAAGGACGGCGCGGAGGACGGAGTGGCCTATTTCATCGGCGTGGATGTCGGAACCTTCGAGTCCAAGGGCGTGCTCGTGGATGCGGACGGGCGCATCGTGGCGCGGGCCGTCCAGCCCCACAAGATGATCGTGCCGCAGCCCGGCTGGGCCGAGCACCGGGCCGACGAGGACTGGTGGGGCGACTTCGTGGCCATCACCAAGGCGCTGCTGGCCGAAAGCGGGGTCGCGCCCGGCGACATCAAGGCCGTGGCGGCCAGCGCCATCGGGCCCTGCATGCTGCCGCTCGACGGCGACGGGCGCCCGCTCTGCAACGGCGTGCTCTACGGGGTCGACACCCGCGCCGTGGACGAGATCGCCGAACTCACGGACCGCATCGGCCGCGACACGCTGCTCGAACGCTGCGGCAACGCCCTGACCAGCCAGTCGGTCGGCCCCAAGATCATGTGGCTCAAGAACAAGCGGCCGGACCTTTACGCCCGCACCCGCATGGTGCTCAGCGCCACTCCCTACATCGTTTACAAGCTCACGGGCGAGTACGCGATGGACCATTTCACGGCCGCGGGCTTCACGCCGCTCTACGATGCCGCCACCAACCGCTGGAGCCCGGACTTCGCCGACGGCATCATCGACCTCGCCTGCCTGCCGCGGCTCCTGTGGAGCAGCGAGGTCGCGGGCACCGTGACGGCCGCGGCGGCGGCCGAAGCGGGCTTGGCGGTCGGTACGCCCGTCCTGTGCGGCACGATCGACGCGGCCGCCGAGGCGGTCAGCGTCGGGGTCACCGGGCCGGGCGACCTCATGCTCATGTACGGGTCGACCATCTTCGTGATCCTGGTGACCGGCAAGCCCGTGCGCGACGCCCGGCTCTGGTACGCGCCCTGGCTGTTCGAGGGGCTGGAGGTGAGCCAGGCGGGGTTGGCCACCAGCGGCACGCTCACCCGCTGGTTCGCCGACACCTTCGCGCGCGAGATCGACCCCGCGGTGGTGATGCCGACGCTGGCGGCCGAAGCCGCGTCCTCGCCGCCCGGCGCCAAGGGGCTCGTGGTGCTGCCCTACTTCTCGGGCGAGCGGACCCCCATCCACGACCCGCAGGCCAAGGGCGTCATCTTCGGGCTGGACCTGACCCACACGCGGGCCGACGTGTACCGCGCCAGCATCGAGGGGATCGGCTTCGCGGTCCGGCACATCACCGAAACCTACGCGGACGTCGGTCACCCGCCGGCCCGGGTGATCGCGGTGGGCGGCGGCACCAACAACGCGGTCTGGCTGCAGGCCGTGTCGGACGCCAGCGGCCACCCGCAGATCCTGCGCCACGTCACCACGGGCGCGAGCCTGGGGGACGCCTTCCTGGCCGCGGTCGCGACCGGCTTCGCCAAGCTCGACGACATCGAGCGGTGGAACGCCACGGCCCGCGTCCAGGCGCCCGACCCCGGCAACCAGGCCGTCTACGATCGGCGCTTCCCCATCTACAAGGCGCTGTACGCGCAGACCAAGGACCTGATGGCGGCCCTGACCGGGCAGCGCAACGGCTGAGGATGCCCACGCCCGGGCATGCGTCGCGCGCCCGGGACATCTTCGGGTCGTTCGCGCGTTACCTTGCCGTGTTGTTGAACGGAGGCTTGAACATGAAGCGCATCGCCCTTTTGGCCATGATGGGTGCGACCCTGGGCAGCGCGTCCCTGGTCACCACCGCGGCCGACGCCAAGGGATGCATCAAGGGCGCTCTGGTGGGCGGGGTGGCGGGCCATTTCGCGGGCCACCACGGCCTGCTCGGCGCGGCCGCGGGCTGCGCGATCGGGCGTCATCGCGCCAACCAGCAGAGCCGCGACCAGGACCAGCAGGCTCAGCCCGACCAGCCGCAGCAGCAGCAATCGACGCAGTAGGGCCACGCCCCGCGGTTCGGGTCGGGCGATCCGCTCGGCGCGCCGATATTCGACGCGTCAGGTTTGGATTTGAGTGCCGTCCCGTCCGCAGCCGGCGCGAAACGAGGGGCGGCCCTCCGCTCAGGCGGAGGCGGCCGCCTTCTTGGCGATCTCGCGCTTCAGGACGCGGGCCCCTTGCGACAGGTCGCTCTCGTCGGCCTTGGCCAGGAATGCGTCCAGGCCGCCGCGATGCTCGACGCTGCGCAGCGAGGCCGCGGCGACGCGCAGGCGGACCGAGCGCTCCAGGGCGTCCGAGATCAGCGTGACGCTGCACAGGTTCGGCATGAACCGCGTGCGCGTCTTGTGGTTGGAATGGCTGACGAGGTTGCCGGTTTGAACGGCTTTGCCGGTGAGTTCGCAGCGGCGGGCCATGCGCGTGATCCTTGGCGGCGCGGCCGGCTGCGCCGCGACGGGTGACCCGTCTGGCTCCCTGCCGCCGCGATGAACAGAGGAGACCAGGGCAGCCGAGCGCCCTGGTCCGGAGCGGCGTCTATAGGGGGTCGAAACCGCAGCGTCAAGGATCCGGCAAGGCCCTCGGAGCCGCTCAGCCGCGTCCGGGGCCGCCCGGGGCGGGGGCTTCGGCCAGCACCTGAAATGATTGCCGCCGGTTCCGCCAGCGCGCCGCGGTGTCGAGCGCGCGGGCCAGCTGTTCGAGCGAATAGGGTTTGCCCAGCAGTTCGAAGCCGTGGGCGCCGTCCTGGGCCAGAACCTCGCTGTAGCCGCTCGTCAGCACCACGGGCAGGTCGACGTGGCGCTTCCGGATCTCGCGCCCGAGCTCGATGCCGCTCATGCCCGGCATGACGACGTCGGAGAACACCACCGCGAACCCGCCGGCGCCGCCGGCCAGCGCCGCCAGGGCTTCCCGGGCGCTGGTGGTCAGCACGGACGTGTAGCCGAGCTCCCCGAGCGCGTCGGTCACGGCCGCCCCGACGCTCGGGTCGTCCTCAACCACGAGGGCGCGGGAAGCCCGGGGTTCCCGGGTGTCGCTCCGTTCCGGGCCCGGGTCGGGCCGAGTCGCGGGCCCGGACGCGCAGGGCAGGAAAATGGTGAACGTCGTGCCGCGGCCGAGCTCGCTGTCCACGGTGACGTCGCCGCCCGACTGCTTGGCGAAGCCGAACACCTGGGACAGGCCGAGGCCGGTGCCTTCGCCCGTCGGCTTGGTCGTGAAGAAGGGTTCGAACACCACGTCGAGCCGGTCAGGCGCGATGCCGGCGCCGGTGTCGGACACCGCGATGGCGATGTGCCGGCCCGGCACGGCCGCGCGCCCCGGCCGGGCCGGCAGTTCCGCCACGGCCGCCACCGCCACCGTGAGGTGCCCCTCGCCACCCATCGCGTCGCGGGCATTAACCGCGAGGTTGACGATGCAGGTATCGAACTGGTTCGGGTCCGCGTCGGCGAACACCGGACCGTCGGGCAGGTGGCTCTCGACCGAGATGCGCGGCCCGATCAGGGTCCGCACCATCGCGACCACGGCGGTGACGTTGGACACCACGTCGAACACTTCCGGCTTGAGAGCCTGGCGCCGCGCGAAGGCCAGGAGCTGCGCGGTCAGCCGGGCGGCCCGATCGGCCGCGTCCGCGATCGCCGCGACGTAGCGTTCGCGCCGGGTCTCGACCAGGCGCGGCGACCGCAGCAGGTCCACCGACGAGCGGATCACGGTCAGCAGGTTGTTGAAGTCGTGGGCGATGCCGCCGGTCAGGCGCCCGACCGCCTCCATCTTCTGGGCCTGGCGCAGCTGGTCCTCGGCCTGTTCGCGCCGGGCCATCTCGGCGCGGACCTGCGCCAGGGCGTTGCGTTCGCGCCGGGCGCCCCGCAGGGTCGTCAGGGTGACCAGGAACAGGGCCGCGGTGCCGGCCGCGCCGATCGCCAGGTAGCGGAGCATGGTGAGGCCCCATTCGGCCTGGATCGCGCCGACCGAGCGGCCCGCCACGATATAGACGGGGTGGCCCGGCACCTTCCTGTAGGCGAACATCCGCCAGGGCCCGCCGGCCTCGACCAGCGAACGGGCCCGGTAGATGCCGCCGTCGGGATCGGCGCGGATGGCCGCGAAGAAGGGATGGTCGCCCGGCATGACCGGCAAGGGCCCGGCCGCCACCGGGTAGCGCACCAGCACCTGCCCGTCCTGCCGCACCAGCGTCACGACGCGGCCCTCGGGACTCTGGCCGATTTCCCGCACCAGGGTCCGGTAGAAGTCCCGGAGGAAGTCGGGCGAGACTGCGATATCCACCAGGCCGTCGAAGGCGCCGGCGGCGTCCTGGCGGGCCCGGGCCCAGCCGAAGAACGTCTTGCCCGTGATGCGGCTCGTTTGCACGCGGCTCACGTAGCTGGTCGACCCGCCATCCCGGACGGCCTTGAAGTAGTCGCGGTCCGAGAAGTCGAGCGAGCGGTCGACCGGGTCGGCGTCGGTGGCGACCGCGAGGTGGCCGGTGCGGTCGAGCACGATCAGCGACTCGATCTGCGGCAGGCCCGCCACCACGGCCTTGATCTGCCGGCTGAGCCGGGACGCGGCCGCGGCATTGTTCACGGCGTCGCGTGCTCCCGTGAGGTCGGCGACCCGGTCGGCCACGAGCTGGTAGCTGTCGAAGACCTTGGCGGCGTGCTCGCGCGCCACTTCGGTGGTCCACACGAGCTCGTGCTTCGCGTCGACGAAAGCGTCCCGGTAGGTGAACCACCCGAGCAGCCCCAGGAGCACGGCGGGGATCGCCACGGAAGCCACCAGCAGCGAGCGGAGAAGCTCGACGGCGCGCGGCCTCCAGGTCTTCAAGAGCGTCTCCCGATGGGCGTGACGGGACCGATCCTACCCCCGAATCACCCGGGGGAAACAGGCCGGGCGTTCCGGCGGCGTGCCCCGGCCGAAACCGCGGCGACGCGCCTCAGGTGTTCGAGCCCGTGAACGACCGGGGCGCCGGGCTGATCGCGGTGGCGCCGCCGCTGCCTACCTGCAGCACCGCCAGGCCCCGCTCGTTGGCGCCGTCCGGCTTGAACCGGAACACGCCGTCGGCGCCGTTGAACCCGGACGAATTGGTCAGCGTCGCTTCCGCGAAGCGCTGCGTCCCTTGGGTCCGGGCCAGGGCCGCGGCCAGCGACACCGAATCGTAGGACAGGGTGGCGATGCGGACCGGGTCGCTGCCGAACTTCGCCCGGTAGCGCTGCGCGAAGGCGTTGAAGCCGGTGTTTTCCGGGGTCGCGAACCAGGCGCCCTGCAGGGCGGGCAGCTTCAGCACCCGGGCGTCGTTCCACACGCCCGTGCCCATGAGCTGGACCTTGCGGCCGTCGATGCCGCCGGCCGCGAGCGCCTGGGCCACGGCCGGCATGGCGTCGGCCTGTTCGGGGACGAACAGGGCGTCGATCTGCGGCAGGTCGCCGGCGATCCGGGCCACGGCGTCCTTCAGGGTGCCGGCCCCGTAGCGCTCGATGGCCTGGACCCGCAGGTTGCGGCGCGCCGCGGCCTGCTGGAAGGCGGCCAGCGCCAGGTTGCCGTAGTCGTTCTGCGGCACCAGGGCGGCCAGCGACTTCTTGTTCTGCTGGGCCGCGTAGTCGACGATGCGGTCGACGTCGCTGTCGATCAGGAACGACAGCAGGTAGACGCCGTGGGCCGCCGCGCCCGTATCGGTGGAGAAGCCGATCACGGGGCGATCGGCCGCCTTGGCGATCCGCGCGGCCTCGCGCACGTCGCCCGCGAACAACGGCCCGAGGATCAGCTCGGCCCCCTCGTTCACGGCCGCCTGGGTGGCGTCGCGCGCGCCGTCCGGGGTGGAGCGGTCATCCTTGACCATGATGGTGAGGTCGTTGGAACCCGATTCCGCGTAGGCCAGTTCGGCCGCGTTGCGCAGCGACGCGCCGACCGGGCTCGGATTGCCGTTCTGGGTGAGGGGCAGGATCAGCGCGACCTTGGCGGCCCCGGTGCCGATCGAGGACGACTTGGCGCCCCCGCCGAGCGGCTTGGACTGCACCGGCACGGTGGGGGCCGACAATCCCGGCTCGCCGCCGCCACCGCTCGCGAACGGGCTGCCCAGGCCGCATCCGGCCAGCAGAGCGGCCGCGCCCAGGGCCGCGGCGGCCGAAACGGTCACGCGTATCGTCAACGCCACACTCCCAAGGTCGGCGGGGCCGAGCAGGCTTCGCCGGATTCGCGGCGGCCGACCTCGTGGCCGTCGTTGCCGCATGGACGGAGGATCGTTTACCACGATTTGGCCCGCAAGCGTATCGTCGCGGCGGGCGGCTTCGGGAACGCGGACCATGGCGGATGACGGACCGACGGCGGCGGCGCCCATCCCCGGGCCGACCGGCAGGGCCGAGCCCGGCCGGATCGACCCCGGCCTGCACGTGGTCGCGACGCCCATCGGCAATCTCGGCGACCTGTCGTTCCGGGCCGTGCGGGTGCTGGCGGGAGCCGACGCGGTGCTGGCCGAGGACACGCGCGTGACGCGGGTGCTGCTGACCCACTACGGGATCGCGACCCCGCTGGTCGCCTACCACGAGCACAATGCCGCGGCCCTCCGGCCGCGCCTGCTCGCCCGGCTGCGAGGGGGCGAGGCGCTGGCGCTGGTGTCGGACGCCGGCACGCCGCTCGTGTCCGATCCGGGCTTCAAGCTGGTCGCGGACGTGGTGGCGGCCGGCCTGCCGGTCACGGCCGTGCCGGGCGCTTCGGCGGTGCTGGCGGCCCTGACGGTCGCGGGCCTGCCCACCGACCGGTTCTTCTTCGAGGGCTTCCTGCCCGTCCGCGGCGCGGCCCGCCGGGCGCGGGCGGCCGAACTCGCGGCCATCCCTGGTACCCTGGTGTTCTTCGAATCGGCCCGCCGGATCGCCGAAACCCTGGCCGACCTCGCGGCCGTGCTGGGCGACCGCGACGCCGCGGTGGCGCGCGAGCTGACCAAGAAGTTCGAGTCCGTGCGGCGCGGCTCCCTACCCGCCCTGGCCGGGCTCTACGCCGCCGAGGACGCGCCCCGCGGCGAGATCGTGCTGCTGGTGGCGCCACCCGCGGCCGGTCCCCCGGTCCTGGCCGAGGCGGACCTCGACGCCCGGATCGGCGCCGAGCTGGGGCGGCTGTCCGTCAAGGACGCGGCCGCCGTGGTGGCGGGCGAAACCGGCCTGCCGCGGCGCCAGGTCTATGCCCGGGCGATCGCGCTCGCGTCCCGGCGCGACGCCCCGTGAGCCGCGACCGGCCGCCCGGCGCGACCGGGGCCGCAGCGGAGGGCGCGACCCGCCGCCGGGCCCGGGCCTTCGGACGCCGGGCCGAATGGCTCGCGGTGGCGGTGCTGGCCCTCAAGGGCTACCGGGTCCTCGCCCGCAACTACACGGTCCGGGGCGGCGAGATCGACATCGTGGCGCTGAGGGGCCGCACCGTGACGTTCGTGGAGGTCAAGGCGCGGCCCGACCTCGACGCCGCCCTGACCGCGATCTCGGCCGCCAAGCGCCGCCGCATGGGGCGGGCCGCCCGGGCCTGGCTGGCCCGCAATTCCTGGGCCGCGGCCCACGTGCTGCGAGGCGACGGCCTGTTCCTGGCGCCCCGGCGCTGGCCGCGCCACATCGAGAACGCGTTCGAGCTGGACCTCTACTGAAGGCCGGCCGCGGCCCGCAGGGCGGCGTTGATGCGGTCCTGCCAGCCCGGCCCGTCGGCCTGGAAGGCCTCCACCACGTCCTGGTCGAGCCGCAGGGACACGAGTTCCTTGGCGCCCGGCGCGGCCGCCCTGGCGGGCGGGGGGGCGATCTCGGGCGGCGCGGGCTTGAACACGGCTTCGGCGGCGTCCAGGGGGTTGCGGCTGCGGCGGGTCGGCATGGCTTGGCTCCGGTCGGCGGCGCGCGGCGCCGGTTTGAATGTGACAATATCATTACATAAGCTCGCGGCCTGTTTTCCGCATCGGCGGCCTCCGGGCCGCAGCAAACCGGCCGCGAGGCCGTGCAAAGGACGCGTCGCGTTGGGTCAGGATCGCGAATACGAACTCAAGTTCACGGTGAGGGCCGAGGACTGGGCCCGGATCGAGGCCCATCCCATCCTGGCCTCCGCCCTCCGCGAGGGCGGCCCCGCGCGCTTGAACGCCACCTATTTCGACACGCCGGACGGCTGCCTGTCCAGGCGGGGCATTAGCCTGCGGGTGCGCGAGAATGCCGGCCGCCGGGTCCAGACTTTGAAACGGGCCGACGGGTCCCTGCTCGACCGCGGCGAATGGGAAGCGGAGGCCGAGGGCGAGGCGCCCTCGCTCGACTGGCTCGCCACCACGCCGCTGCGGCGGCGCTTCCGGCACGGGGTCGGCAAGGCGCTGGCGCCCTCGTTCACCGTGGAGGTCGAGCGCTCCACCCTGGCGGTCGCGCAAGGCACGGCCGCCATCGTGGCGGCGCTGGACCAGGGCGAGATCAGGGCGGGCTCCCGGACGCTGCCGGTCTGCGAACTGGAACTCGAGCTCAAGCGCGGCGAGCCCGCGGCCCTGTTCGACCTGTCGCGCATCCTGGTGGCCGACCTGCCCCTCGTGCCGAGCTTGATCAGCAAGGCCGAGCGCGGGACCCGGTTGCTCGACGGCTCCTGGGGGTATCCCGCCAAGGGGCGCGACGTGACGCTGCGCGCCGACGCGCCGACCCGCACCGCCGTGCAGGCCGCCGCCGAGGCCGGCCTGCACCAGTTCATGCTCAACGCCGCGGCCTTCGCGGGCGACCCCGACATCGAGGCCGTGCACCAGGCCCGGGTCGGGCTGCGCCGCCTGCGGGCCGCGGTCGCGCTGTTCAAGCCGATCCTGGCCGACGACCGTTTCGCGCGGGTGACGGGCGAGCTCAAATGGATGTCGGGCCTGCTCGGCGCGGCCCGCGACCTCGACGTGTTCCAGAGCCACACCTTCGATCCGGCCGCCGGCGAGGGGTCGCTCCTGGGCGGGCCGGAGCTCGCGGCCCACATGCGGGACAGGCAGCGCGCCGCCCGCGCGGTTCTCGCCGAGGCGCTCGGGTCCGTGCGGTGGCGGATCGCGCTCGACGATCTGCTGGCCTGGCTCGCGGACGGCGCCTGGCGGCGCAGCCCCGAGGCCGCCCAGCCGCTCGCGGCTTTCGCGGTGCCGCGCCTGCGCAAGCGTAGGGCACGCGTGGTCCGCATGGGCCGCCACCTCAACGCGCTGTCGCCCCACGACCGGCACAGGCTCCGCATCGAGGCCAAGAAGCTGCGCTACGGCCTGGACTTCTTCGCGGCCACGCCGGGCATCGGCAAGGGCTCGGCCTGCGCGGCGCTCGCCGAGGGGCTCGCGGGCCTGCAATCGTCGCTGGGCGCCCTGCACGACCACGAGGCCAGGAGCGACCTGCTGCGGACCGAAACCGCCGCCTGGGGCCGCACGGCCGGTGGGGCCTCCGACGAGCGGGCCACCTTCGCGGCGGGTGCCCTGGCCGCGGCCCCGCCCGATGCCGCCCGCCTTATGGCGGCGGCCGCCAAGGCTTATCGCAAGGTCAGGCGCAACAAGCCGTTCTGAGCGCCGCCGCGTCGCGTCAGAACCGCAGGTTCAGCGCTTCCAGCCCGTGGAAGTGGAAGCGGTCGGCGAAGCGCGGCGCTTCGGCGAGCCGGAGCCCCGGCAAGCGCCCGAACAGGATGGGCAGGGCGACCTGCAGTTCCAGCCGGGCCAGCGGCGCCCCGACGCAGAAGTGGATGCCGCCCCCGAAGGCGAGATGGGGGCCCGGCGCGCGGGCGGGATCGAACCGGTCCGGGTCGGGCCAGGCGGCCGGGTCGCGGTTGGCGGCGCCGATCATGAGGCCGATCCGGTCGCCGGTCCGCAAGCCGATGCCGTCGAGCTCCACGGGCTGCAGGGCGTAGCGGGTGAACAGGTGGAGCGGCGGCGCGAAACGGAGCAGTTCCTCGACCGTCGCGGCCGTGGCGTCGGGGGTCGCGAACAGGCCGGCGGTGTCGCGTCCCGCGGCCAGCAGAACCGCCGCGCCGTTGCCGATCGCGTGGACCGTGGCCTCGTGGCCGGCGTTCAGCAGCAGGATGGCGTTGGCGACCAGCTCGTCCTCGGACAGGCGCGCCCCGTCGGCCTCGGCCCGGAGCAACAGGCTCAGGACGTCGTCGCCGGGCCGGCTGCGCCGCGCCGCCACCTGGCCGCGCAGGAAGGCGCCGAACGCCTCCGTGGCGTCGACCGCGTCCTCCTCGATCGTTCGCGTGCGGCCGAACCGGTACATGGCCACCATCCGGTGCGACCAGTCGAGCAGCTGCGGCGCGGCCTCAGCCGGCACGCCCAGCAGCTCGGCGATCACCGTGACCGGGATCGGTTCCGCGAAGGCGGGCAGGAGGTCCACGGCCCCGTCGGGCGCGAAGCGGTCGATCAGGGTGTGCGCCAGCCGGGCCACGCGGGGCCGGAGCCGGTCCACGGTGCGCGACACGAAGGCCTTGTTGACCAGGGCGCGCAGCCGCGTGTGGGCCGGCGGCTCGCGCTCCAGCATGGTGAGGTCCTCGAAGGCGTGGAAGGCCCGCAGGTGATCGGGGACCGCCGGCCAGCCGAGCTCCGCCCGGGACGCGACGTGGCTCACGTCGCGGCCGAAGCGGCGGTCCCGGAACAGCCGGTTCACGGCCTCGTGGTTCATGAAGCACCAGTGGCCCAGCTCCTCCCAGAAGAAGGCCGGGCAGGCCGCGCGGATCGCGCGATAGGCCGCGTAGGGATCCTGCACGAAGGCCGGCTCGGTCGGGTCGAGCCGCACGCGCCGCGCGGCCGGCTCGATCCGGAGCGAGGCGGGCAGGGCCGATGGAGCACTTGTCATGGCGGGGCCTCGGAGGTGTTCGGCCGGACAGGGGTTCGACGGGGCTGGACCAAGCATCCGGCGAGCGCCATAGTTTCCATCGTCGAACCGCCGCAACGGCGTTCCGTCGGTTGTCCGCAGTTTCCACGACGTGCCGTCGCGGCAACCTGGTCGGACGGGGCTCGATCGTGAAGGACGTGACTTGACGATCACCGGTCGGGAGCAGGGGACGGCGCGGGCCTGGGTGCCGTCCGAAGCCCTCGATGCCGTCCGGCTTTCCCTCGCGGTCATCGTGGCCATCTGGCTGTCGATGCGGTTCGAGTTTTCCCTGCCGCACTGGGCCGGTTGGACCGTCCTGTCCGTGACCCTCGCGACGCGTGCCGCATCGCTCCGCAAAAGCCTGTGGCGGGCCTTCAGCACCGTGATCGGCGTCGGGATCGCCATGGCGCTGGTGGCGAACTTCGCCCAGGATACCCTGGCCTTCGACGCCGCCGTGGCGGCGTGGCTGGGCCTGCTCACGGCGGCCTCCACGGTCGAAAGCGGCCAGCGCTCCTACGGGTTTGCCCTGATGGGCTTCACCGTGCCGATCATCGGCTTCGCCAACGTCGAGCATCCGACCGAAGCCTTCGGCATCGGCGTCGATCGCTGCTCGACCATCCTGATCGGCATCGCGTGCGCTTACGCCGCCAACGTTCTCGTGGCGCCGGGCGTGCCCGAGGTCGGCCGCGGGCTGGCGGCCCAGCTCGACGAGGCCGCGGACGCCTGCGCGGCCTGGCTCGCGGCCGCGATGCGGTCCAGGCCCGATCCCGGCCCGCTGCCGAGCGCCCGGATCACGGCGCTGAGCGGGGCGGTCGACGACGCCTTCACCGAGCAGCCCTCGTTGCGCTCGGGCGGGCGCGCCGTCTTCGAGGCGCCGTCGCGCCTGGGCCGTGCACTCGCGGCCGCCCTGCTCCGCGCGCGGTTGCCCGACCGGGTCGGGGCGCGGTCCACGCACCTGCTCGGCTTCGAGGGCGTGCAGGCCGAGCGGCAGATCGCCCGCGTTCGGGTGGCGGCGCGCGTGCTGCGCGGCGGCGGCCGGCTCGGACGCGGCCGCGTCGCCCTGCGCCCGCACCTGCTGCTGTGGAACGACCGCGACTGGGACGGCCGGCACGCGCTGAACAATGCCCTGCGCGCGGTCGCGACCATCTCGATCGTCAACGCGTTCTGGTACGCGTCCGGCTGGACCAACGGGTCGGTCGCGGCCACCTGGACCGGCCTGCTCGCCATCCTGTTCGCGTCGCAGCCCGATCCCGCCTCGAAGGTATGGGCCTTCACGGTGGGGGTGCTGCTCGCGGCGGTGGTCGGACTCGTGGCGCACTACCTGTTGCTGACCATGACCGGCACGTTCGCGGTGCTCGCCGCCGTGCTGCTGCCGATCACCATGGTGGCCGTGATCGGCCGCTCGGACAAGCGCGCCATTTACGGCACCGGATACGCCTTCCTCGTGCTCGGCGTCACCAACCCGACCAACGTGATGACCTACGACCTCGCGGCGTCCCTGAACCAGCTTCTGGCGCAGGTTCTCGGCATGGGAATGGCGGTCGTGGCCTTCGCGGCGCTGCCGCCGCCGGCCAGTGCGGCGGTCCGGCGCGACAGGGCGCGGCGCCGCCTGGTGCGCGGCGTGCGGTCCGCCGCCCTCGATCCCGCCTTCCTGCTGCTGCGGCCCGGCCGCTGGCTCGACCGCGGCTTCGGGCGGCTCGCGCTGATCGGCCCCGACGCGGATGCGCACCGCAGCGGCCAGGCGCTGCTTCTGCTCGGCCTGCTGCTGCTCGCGCTGCGGAAGGCCGACGACGCCCTCGGCCGCACCGTCGGGCGCCTGACCTGGGCGGCGCTGGCGATTCGCCGGTCGGACCCGACGATTGGCCGCGGCACAGCCCTGCGTGACCTTGCGGGGCGGACCGATGTCGATCACCTTCAGGGCGAGCGCATCGCGGCGATCGCCTCGCTGGTCGAGGATATCGACCTCGAGGGCTGGCCGGGAGTCCCGGCGGGGACGATGCCTGCAACGAGGCCGCCATGATCGAATACCACGCCGTGGACGTGCTCGGGCTCTTCGTCGAGCCCGGGGTGATCTGCCTGCTCGCCGCGCTTGTCCTCAGCTACGGCCTGCGCCGCTTGTTCGATCGGGTCGGGGTCAATCACCTGGTCTGGAACCGGGCCCTGTTTGATTTCAGCGTCCTGGTCGCCGTGACGTCGCTGCTGATCCTGTCGCTGCGGTACCCCGGGTCTTGATCGGGGCGTTCCTGCGGGACTGGCTGTCGCGCAAGCCGCCCGCGGCCTTCAACGTGGTCGCGACCCTGATCGCGCTCGGGGCGGCCCTGGGCCTCGCCTACGCGGCTTTTCTCTACTACGTCTACACGCCCTGGACGCGGGACGGGCGCGTGCGCGTCTACACCGTGCAGGTCGCGCCCGAGGTGTCGGGCACGGTCGTGGCGCTCCGGGTCGGGGACAACCAGTTCGTCCACAAAGGCGACGTGCTGTTCGAGATCGACCCCGGCACGTTCCGCAATTCCGTGACCCAGGCCCAGGGCGCCCTGGAGGCCGCCACGGCGCATGCGGACTACCTCGCGGGCATCGCGCAACGCACCGCCGCGCTCACCGATCTCGCGACGACGCCCCAGCAGAAGCAGACCACGGGCGGGCAGGCGCAATCCGCGCGGGCCACCGCGGTGCAGATGCAGGGCGAGCTGGACCAGTCCAAGCTCAACCTCAAGCGCACCACGGTGCGGGCCGCCGTGAACGGCTGGGTGACCAACCTCCTGCTCCAGGAAGGAGGCTTCGCCAGCACGGGCCAGGCGGCGCTCACCCTGGTGGACGCCGACAGCTTCTGGGTGGAGGCGTATTTCGAGGAAACGCAGCTGCCGCGCATCGCCGAGGGTGCGGTCGCCAGCGTGTCGCTGATGGCGTGGAGCCGGCTGCCGATCCGCGGGCGCGTTGTGGGGCTCGGCCGGGGGATCAGCGTCGGCGACGCGGCCTCGGGGGTCCAGGGGCTTCCCAACGTCAATCCCGTCTTCACCTGGGTCAGGCTCGCCCAGCGCGTTCCGGTCCGCATCGAGCTCGAAAACGTGCCGTGCCCGATCGTCCTGGTGTCCGGGATGACCGCCAACGTCACGGTTCTGGCCAACAAGAACGGGCTGGGAGATCGGCGCGAGCCGGGCGCGCGGACCGGCGCCATTGCCGGGCTGCCGTGCGGGTCCGAGCGGTCGCCGGCCCGGAACTGATCCTTTTCGCCATGTTCTCCGCCCCGTGCCGCGGATCGTCGGATCAAGATCGGCGCATCCAGCATTGCTTTGGGCGGGCGGATGCCCCTTGCGCGAGGTGTCATGGCGTTTATCGACCTGCTGATCGGCCGGCGGCTGTCCAACCGGGACCAGGACACCCGCAAGATTGGCTGGTTCGAGGCCGTGCCGGCCATGGGACTCGACGGCCTCGGGTCCGCGTCCTACGGGCCGGAAGCGGCCCTCACGATCATGATCCCGCTCGGGGCCGCGAGCCTCGCCTGGATCGGCTGGGTAATGGCGCCCACCGTGGCCCTGCTGGTCGTGCTCTACCTGAGCTATCGGCAGACCGTGGTGGCCTACCCGAGCAACGGCGGCGCCTACACGGTGTCGCGCGAGAACCTGGGGGAGAACGCGAGCCTGCTCGCCGCCGCGGCCCTGATGGTCGACTACATCCTGAACGTCGCGGTCGGCATCTCGGCCGGCGTGGGGGCGCTGACCTCGACGGTGCCGGGGCTGGAGCCCTACACGCTCGCGCTCTGCCTGGGCATCCTGGCGCTGGTCACGATCGCCAATCTCAGGGGCACCGCCGAGGCGGGCTGGCTGTTCGCCCTGCCCACCTACGTGTTCATCGCGAGCTTCCTCGGGCTGGTGGGGGCCGGGCTGTGGCAGATCGCCGTAACGGGGGGCCATCCCGAGCCCGTTGTCGCGCCCCCGCCCCTGGTCGGCACCACGGAGGCCATGGGCCTGTGGCTGTTCATGCGCGCCTTCGCGAGCGGCTGCACCGCGATGACCGGCGTGGAAGCGGTGTCGAACGGCGTCGGCGCCTTCAAGGACCCGGTGGTGGACCAGGCCCACAGGACGCTGACCGTGATCTGCCTCGTGCTGGGGCTGCTGCTGGCGGGAATCGCGGTCGTGGCGCGCGGCTACGGCCTGGCCGCCATGGACCAGACCAAGCCCGACTACCACAGCGTGCTGTCGCAGCTGGCCGGCGCCGTGGCGGGGCACGGCCTCGTCTACGACGTCGCCATGACGAGCCTGCTGGCCGTGCTGTGCTTGTCGGCCAACACGAGCTTCGTGGGCTTCCCGCGCCTGTGCCGGATCGTGGCGGAGGACAACTTCCTGCCCCGCTCCTTCGCGGTGGCAGACCGGCGCCTCGTGTTCTCGGTCGGCATCGCGGTGCTGACGGTGGCGGCCGGCGGGCTGCTGGTCCTGTTCGGCGGCATCACGGACCGGCTGATCCCGCTGTTCGCGATCGGCGCCTTCCTGACCTTCTCGATGAGCCAGATCGGCATGGTGGCGCACTGGCGCAAGCAGGACGGCCGCAACGCGGGGCGGCTCGCCATCAACGCCGCGGGCGCCGTGACCACCGTGCTGGCGCTCGCCGTGATCGTCACGGCGAAATTCGTCGAGGGCGCCTGGATCACGGTGCTGGCGGTCCCGCTCATCATCGCGCTGCTGCGCGCCATCCGGCGCTATTACGACCGGCTGGACGCGACGCTGCGCATTGCCGGCCCCTTCGAGGTCGAGGAAACCGAGCCGCCCACGGTGCTGGTCGCGGTGGAAGGGCGCAACCGCATGTCCGACCGGGCGCTCCGCTTCGCCATGACGCTGTCGCCCGACGTGCTGGCCATCCACCTCCTGGACCTCGATGGGCCGGACGCCGCCGACGACGGCTCGGCCCTGAAGCGGCAATGGCGGACCGACGTGGACGAACCCCTGCGGGCGCGCGGCCTGCGGGCGCCCCGCCTCATGCTGATGTCGGCGCCGTTCCGCGAGATCCACGAGCCGCTGCTGAAACTGATCGCCAGAATCGACGAGGACACGCCGGGCCGCTCGGTCGCGGTGCTCATCCCCGAACTCGTCAAGCGGCGGTGGTGGGAGCGGATTCTGCACCATCAGCGGGCCGAGCGCCTGCGCCGGATGCTGGTGGCGCACGGCGGCCCCAGGGTCAACGTGATCATCGCGCCGTACAAGCCGTAACCCGCCCGGGCCGGCGTGGTGGGCGCGACAGGGATCGAACCTGTGACCCCTACCATGTCAAGGTAGTGCTCTCCCGCTGAGCTACGCGCCCACTTGGGCCCCGGCACGGGATGATCGCCGGAGCGTCCGCGATATAGCGGGCCCGCGCGCCCCGCGCAACAGGCGGGCCGCGGGTCGGTCTGGAATCTGGACCTGCTGGTTGGCTGCCCCGGGTGGGGAACTGCGGTCGGCGACCGCCGCGGAAGCCGGCATTCCGCTTCGCGCCCGCCCGCTGCGCCGAGGGTCGCCGGGCGCACGGCGCTCCGAGCCGTCGCGCAGCCCTCGTCCACCCGGAGATCAAGCAAAGCGTTCCCCGGTCATCGCGTGCTCTCGATTCCGGCGAGGATGAGATCGATGCCGGCCAGAAACTGCTCGCGGTCGTCGTGTTTCGGCAGGTGCGCCGCCACCTGACGCACGAACGGATGCTGCACGGGATCGAGCCGTGCCCATTGCGCCGCGACCGCGCGCAGGAACGTGGTCCGATCCATGTCGCCGGCGAAATGCCGGGAGCCCACCGCATACTGCCCCGCAAGGCCGAGGATGAAGCTGAGCAGCGCGGTGGCGGCGTTGAAGCGGGCCTGCTCGGCAAGGCCGAGCACGGCCAGCTGCGAGCCGATCCGCTCCAGGATGCGCAGCACCGCATCTTGCCACGGGTTGCCGGACAGCTGCGCCCCCACCCAGGGATGCGCGTCGATGGCGTCGAACACCCCCAGGGCGAGGGCGCGGATCGCTTCCGGCCCCGACAGGCCCTTCGCGTCCTGCGCCGTCGCCCCGGCGACGACCTGGTCGGTGGCGGCCGCGAGCAGGGCGTGCTTGTCCTCGACGTGCCAGTAGATCGCCCCGCTGCCGGTGGCCAGCCGCGCCGCCAGGGCGCGGAACGTCAGCGCGCTCGCGCCTTCCGTGTCGAGGATCTCGATCGCGGTTCCCACGATCCGCTCCTTCGAGAGGGCTTCGGCGCGGCGCTCCGGTCGTTGCGTGATGCTTGCCATGTGTCCGGCCTTGACAGTTCTGGAACGCCGTTCCACTAAGCGATTGTGGAACGTCGTTCCAAGCCATCATAGCAGGGGCACGGGATTGAATCACGTCACGATCATCGGTGCGGGCCTCGGCGGGCTCGTCCTCGCCCGGATCCTTCATCGTCACGGCATATCCGCGACGATCTTCGAGGCCGAGCCTTCCGCCGGCGCCCGCTCGCAGGGCGGCCAGCTCGACATCCACGAGCACGACGGGCAGGTCGCCCTCGCGGCGGCCGGCCTGACCGACGCGTTCCGGGCAATCGTGCACGAGGGCGGCGAAGCGACGCGGCTGCTCGACGCCCGCGGCGCGGTGCTGTTCGAGCGGGGGGACGACGGCACCGGCGGGCGTCCCGAAGTGCTGCGGGGCGAGCTGCGCCGGATCCTGATCGAGTCCTTGCCCGAGGGGACGATCCGGTGGGGGCGCAAACTTGCCGCGGTCGACCGGCTCGGGGACGGGCGACACGCCTTGACGTTCGCGGACGGATCGACCGTCACCAGCCGGCTGCTCGTCGGCGCCGACGGCGCCTGGTCGAAGGTGCGCGCCTTGCTGTCGGATGCGGTGCCGGCCTATCTCGGCACCTCCTTCGTCGAGACCTCCCTTCACGAGGTGGACGCGCACCACCCGGCTACCGCCGAGGCCGCCGGCGGCGGCGCCATGTTCGCGCTCGCGCCGGGTCGGGGGATCTTCGTGCATCGGGAGCCGGGGGGCGTGCTCCACGCCTACGTCGCGCTGACGCGGCCCGCCGCGTGGTTCGCCGCCATCGACTTCGCCGATCCCGCGGCCGCCAGGGCACGGATCGCCGCCGAGTTCGACGGGTGGGCGCCGGCCCTCACCGCGCTGATCACCGACGGGACCCCGCCGGTGCTGCGCCCTCTCCACGCCTTTCCGGCCGGGCTCCGATGGCGGCGCGTTCCCGGCGTGACGCTGCTCGGCGACGCCGCACACCTCGCGCCCCCGGCCGGCGAAGGCGCGAACCTGGCGCTGCTCGACGGCGCCGAACTGGCTGCCGCGATCGCGGCGCACCCCGGCGACCGCGAGGCGGCGCTCGCCGCCTATGAGGCCGCGATGTTCCCGCGCAGCGAGGCGGCCGCGGCGGAAGCGCACCGTGTCCTGGAGCTCTGCCTCGACGATCGCGCGCCCTTCGGCCTGATCGACTTCTTCCAAGGCGCCCTGATCGGCGACCTTGACGGCAACGAGGGGCGCATCGGGTCGGCCGACCCGCTGGGACGGGAGGCGTGAGCGGCGTGACCCCGACCCATGACGTCCTGGTCGCGGGCGCCGGCCCGGTCGGCCTGTTTCTGGCCTGCGAGTTGCGCCTCGCCGGTCTTTCGGTGCTGGTGCTGGAACAGGCCGAGGACCCGCGCTCGGCGCTGAAGCGGCTGCCGTTCGGCCTGCGCGGCCTGTCGATGCCGACGATCGAGGCCTTCCACCGCCGCGGCCTGCTGGACGCCGTCGCGGCGCCGACCGAGGCCTCGGGCGGCACCCATTGGGCCAACCACGCGCGCCGTCCCGGCGGCCATTTCGCAGGGATCCAGTTCTTCCACGACCGGATCGACCCTTCGGCGTGGCCGTACCATCGTCCGGGTCCGGCGAGTCCCCCGCTGGCGGTCGCGTTGGAGCATCTCGAAAGCGTGCTGGCCGCTCGGGCCGACGCGCTCGGGGTGGAGATCCGTCGCGGCGTCGGCCTGGATGGCCTCGACCCGTCGGAGAACGGCGTGACGGTCCGTGCCGGTGGCGCGCTGTTCCACGCCCGCTGGCTGGTCGGGTGCGACGGCGGCCGCAGCACGGTGCGCCGGGCCGGCGGCTTCGCCTTCGTCGGCACCGATCCCGAGTTCACCGGCTATTCCGCGGCGATCGAACTGGCCGAACCCGAC
>CAXTEP010000023.1:0-3100 GCA_964243125.1 uncultured Lichenihabitans sp.
TCGGCCTCGTGCGTGTCGGCGATGCGGGCCAGCCGCGCGTAGATGTTCAGGCGGATCTCGGGTTCGGGAATGTAGTCGGCCGGCACCGTGCCCTCGAACCCGTCGACGTGAAGCTCCGGGGTCCAGTCCTCCACGGCCTCGCCCCGTGCCTGCCGGATCGCCATTTGCAGGAGGTGCTGGTAGAGGCCGAGCCCGATCAGCCGGACGTGGCCGGCCTGCTCGTCGCCCATCAGGTCGCCTGCGCCCCGCAGGTCGAGGTCGCGCGCGCTGATCGCCATGCCGCTGCCGAGCTTGTCCAGCGCCGCCAGGGTGTTGAGGCGCCCCATCGTCGCCTCGGGAAGCGGGCTGTCCGGATCTGTCATCAGGTAGCAGATCCCCTGCTGCCGGCCCCGGCCGACGCGGCCGCGCAGCTGGTGGAGCTGCGCGAGGCCGAACCGGTCGGCGTCCGCCACCACCATGGTGTTGGCGCGCGGCACGTCGAGCCCGCTCTCGATGATGCTGGTGGCGAGCAGCACGTCGCCGCGCCCTTCCGCGAACGCCACCATGACCTCGTCGACGTCCGCGGCCGGCATCCGGCCGTGAGCCACGGCCATGTCCAGTTCCGGCGACGCGGCCTTGAGTTCGGCCGCGAGCCCGTCCAGGTCCTCGATCCGCGGCACCACCACGAAGCTCTGACCGCCCCGCGCCTTCTCGTTGAGCAGGGCCGTGCGGATCGTGGCGCGGTCGAAGGGCGCCACCAGCGTACGGATCGGCCGGCGGCGCGCCGGCGGGGTGGCGATCACGCTCAGGTCCTGCAGGCCCACGAGGGCCGACTGCAGGGTGCGCGGGATGGGCGTGGCGGTCAGGGTCAGCACGTGGATGCCGGTGCCGAGCCCGCGCAGCCGCGCCTTGTCGGCGGTGCCGAACCGCTGCTCCTCGTCCACGACCAGCAGGCCAAGGTCCTTGAACGCCACGCCCTTGGCCGCCACCGCGTGCGTGCCGACCACGATCCGCACCGACCCGTCCGCGAGACCCTGCTTCACGTCACGGGCTTCGCCGGACGACACCAGACGCGACAGGTGCGCGACCGCGATGCCGAGCGGCTCGAACCGCTTCCGGAAATTCGCCACGTGCTGGCGCACCAGCACGGTCGTGGGCGCCACCACCGCGACCTGCCGCCCGGCCAGAACCGCGGCCGCTGCGGCCCGCATGGCCACCTCGGTCTTGCCGAACCCCACGTCGCCCACCACCAGCCGGTCCATGGGCCGGCCCGCCGCGAGATCGTCCAGCGCGGCCGCAATGGCGCGGCCCTGGTCGGCCGTGGGCGCGAAGGGGAAGCCTGCCGCGAACCGCTCGTAGGGGGCATCGGGCGGCACGAGCCTCGGGGCTTCGGTCCGGTCGCGCTCGGCGGCTAGGTCCACCAGCGCCCGCGCGGTGTCGAGCACCTCGCCCATGATGCGGGCGCGGCGCTTTTCCCAGGCGTCCGAATCGAGCCGGTCGAAGGACGGGCCGCCGTCGGCCGTGCCGTAGCGCCACACCTGGTCGAGGTCCTCGACCGGGGTCAGCAGGTCGGCGTCCTTGGCGAAGCCGAAGCGCGCCGCTTCCCGTCCCGCCAGGGCTTCGCCTTGAAGCGTTTC
Organism: uncultured Lichenihabitans sp.; assembly: GCA_964243125.1. Lineage (GTDB taxonomy): Bacteria > Pseudomonadota > Alphaproteobacteria > Rhizobiales > Beijerinckiaceae > Lichenihabitans. The sequence goes on from CAXTEP010000023.1 coordinate 1,617, forward strand.
CAGTGCCCTTAGGGCTCCCAGCCCATGGTCGAAGTGGATCACCGCGTCCCCGAACGACAGCTGCGCGTCGGCGCCGTGCCAGGACGAATGCATCGTTTCGGGGCGGGACGCTTCGGCGCGGCGGCCCAGCACGTCGGACGCGGTGACGAGCGACACGGTCCCTTCCACGAAGCCATGGTCCGCCACCATGCGGCAGAGCAGCACCGCGCCGGGCTCGGCCGCGAGCGCCTCGCCCCAGCTCTCGATGCGGCGCGGCGCGGTTCCCACGGCCCGCTCGACCCGCTTGGCCAGGGCTTGCAGCACCTTGGTGCTGTTGGCCGCCAGCACCACGCGCCGGCCCGCGTTCCGCGCCGTCGCCACCCAGGTTTCGAAAGCCTTGGGGGACCGCTCGAGGGCGAATTGCGGCACCGTGCCGTCGGGATCCTGGCCGGGAAACCGCAGCGGTCCAGTCGCGGCCAGATCGCGCCATTCCCCCGCGTCCAGGTACAGGCGGTCGGGCGGCAGCGCCTTGCGGTCGCTCCCCTCGCGCGCGTCGCTCGCGGCACGGTCGGCGTAAGCCTCTGCGACCTGCGCCAGGACCGCCTCGGCCCGCGCCTCGGCCTGTGGCTCGATCATCGTGCGCACATCCGGCAGGTAGGCCACCACCGTGTCGAGGGCGGGCCGCAACGCCGGCAGCCAGTGTTCGACGCCTGGGGACGACTCGACCGGATCGCTTCCTTCCGGGCCCGCGAGTTCGGTCACCGGATCGACGCGGACCTGCTCGACCTCCCCGCCCGTGCTGCGCTGGGACAGCGGGTCGTAGCGGTGGATCGACCGCATTTCGCCCTCCGCCACGGTCAGGCGATAGGGTTTCGGGCCGGGCGGGAACAGGTCGACCACCTCGCCGCGGATCGCGAACTGGCCCGGTTCCGCGACCTGGTCGGCATGGACATAGCCGAACCGCGCGAGGTCGGCGGCCAGGCGGTCGCGGTCGAGCCGGGAGCCCCGCTCCAGCACCAGCGGGGCCTTGCAGGCGTCGGGCGACGGCACGCGCTGCAGCACGGCGGCCGGCGTCGTGACCACCGCGGCCCCGGCGGACGAGGACGCGAGGTCGTACAGCACCCGCATGCGCCGGCCCATGATGTCGGGGGACGGCGAGGCCCGGTCGTAGGGCAGGCAGTCCCAGGCCGGGAAGAAGTGCACGGCCGCGTCCGGCGCCATGTCGGCCAGGATGCGCGCCACCAGCTCGGCCCTGTCCTCGCCGGCCAGGACGATCAGCAGGTTGGGCGCCCGGCGTCGCTTCGGGGTCAGCAGGGGGAATGCGCGAGCCGCGATCAGGGCGGCGGGCAGCTTCGACATCAGGATCCTTGCGGGCGGCGGCGTGCCGGGGTTGGCTCGCCGAGCCCCTGCAACGTTCCTGACCGGACCGCGGCTCCCTGTTCAGAACGTCGCAGCCGATCTTCGCGGCGCCGTGGTTAACGGCCGCCGCGGATCCTCCGTCGCGG
>CAXTEP010000023.1:3200-16908 GCA_964243125.1 uncultured Lichenihabitans sp.
GTCCGGCCCGCCTGGTTCGCGTGCTCGCCGCCGTGGCGGCCGGGGCCATCCTCCTGGCGCTGGCGCTGGGCCGGCGCATCAGCGGCTGACGGTTTTCACGCCGGCCTGTCGCGGTCCTGTCACAGGCTGAATCATTCCGCGGGTCGTCGCGAACCCCGGCCGCGGCCTCGCCGTTGTCCTCCGATGGGGCACGAACGCCCGGTCTTCATCCAAGGGGGGAACAGCCGCCATGAAAATGTCGATCCTGAGCGTCGCGGTTCTGGCGCTGCTCGCCGTACCGGGTGCCGCGGCCGCGCAGGGCATCGGCCGCGGGGCCGCCGAGGGGGCCGCCACGGGCCATCGCGCGGCCGGGCCCGTGGGCGGTGCCGTGGGCGGCCTCGTCGGGGGCGCGGTCGGCGGGGCGGTGGGCGGCGTCAAGGGCGTGCTCGGCATCCCGCAGCGCACCGACTATCCCCGTCACCGCGGCCGGCGCTTCCACCGGCACGGTTATCGCGGCTAGCATCCGCCGCGGTGGGCGAGAGCCGCATCCACGATTTCCTGCGGGGCACGGGCCTCGACGGTGCCGGCCGCTCGGCCGACGCCGTGCTGCGCTTCGACGACGCCCGGCTGGAAGCCATCCACGACTACATCCAGTGGATCTTCCCGCTTCCGGAGCCGAGCGGCGCCGTGCCGGGCTCGCCGGTCCTGGCGCGAGCCGAGGCTACGGCCATCCGGGCCGATCCGGAGGCCTGCCGCACGCTCGACCGCGCCGCCGCCACGATGGCGGGGTTCTACGCCCGCAACGACCATTGGCTCGTGCCGCACGACCACAACCACCTCCGGATCACCCGCATCCTGCGGTCCCTGATTCTGCTGCGCGGTGTCGCGCCGGCCCGGGCTTTCCTCGACGGGATCCTGGCGCGCATCCCGCCCGATCGCCCCACGGTCTCGTCGCGCAGCCGCGCGTTCTGGGAGGCGGCGGTGCGGTCCGCGCCGCGGCCTTCCGGCTGAACACGGGAAAGCGACTTGACGCGCCGCGCGACATCTTCTCAATCTGCCGCGTTTTCGATGCCAAAGGTCGGTGCCATGAACCGGACGCTCGCTTCAACCCTGCCACGGTCCGAGGTCCTGCCGTCGGTCGTCGGCCGGACGTCGCCGGGCGCCAAGGCGCTGGCGGTGCTGGGCGGAACCGCGCTGCTGGCGGCGTCGTCCTGGATCCAGGTGCCGATGGTGCCCGTGCCGATGACCCTGCAGACCTTGGCGGTGCCGCTGATCGGCGCCGTCCTGGGCGCCCGGCTCGGCGCCCTGACGGTGGTGGCCTGGCTGGCCGAATCGGCCCTGGGCCTGCCGGTCCTGGCCGAGGGCGGCGGCGCGGCCCACCTCGTGGGTCCCACCGCGGGCTATCTCGCTTCCTTCGTGCTGACCGCGGCCGTGGTGGGCTGGCTGTCCGAGGGCGGCCTGCTGCGCACCGTCCCGCGGACGCTCGCGGCCATGCTGCTGGCCAATGCCCTGATCCTCGCCGCGGGGGCGGCCTGGCTCGCGCAGCTCATGGGCGCACGGGCCGCCGTCGCCCACGGGGTTACGCCCTTCCTGCTGGGCGGGATCGTCAAGGCCGGGCTGGCGACCGCGATTTTGCACATCCTTGTCCGGGCCAAGTCGCCGGCCCACCCCCGGGCCTGAACCGGTGCCCGCCCGCCGCGGGTCGGGCGGCGCTGACGAGGCGGGACCTCCGACTGCTTATTGACCAAAAATCATATCCTTACGCTGAGGAACACACCGCAGGGTTGTCCAAACCTCTATTTTTCGGTAGTAATGGGTTGTAGCGGTGAATTCCGGTTGTTGCAGCCGACAGTGTCGCGCGTTCGGTCCGCGTGGTGGCCAAGCCGGTCGCGGGCCGTCGGACAGGTAAGATCGCCGGGGTTGGATGCGTTTCGGCGAGCCTCGCGGCGCGTTCGGACCGTGCGGCCGGCACCCGAGACGCGAGGGGTCCAGGCTCGATGGTCCAACCCTGTCGGTTGCGCCCGAGCCCGCGATTGCGGCCTCGCGAGCGCTGTTCCATGGAAGGGTAGAAACGCTTGGACCTGCGGCAGCTCCGTTACTTCGTGGCGATCGTCGAACACGGCTCGCTGTCCAAGGCCGCCACGGTGCTGCGCGTGGCGCAACCGGCCTTGAGCCTGCACGTCCGCAACATGGAGGCGGACTTCGGCAAGCCGCTGCTCCTGCGCAGCCCTCAGGGCGTGCGCGCCACGCCGGCGGGCGAGATCCTGTTCCGCGACGCCCAGCAGATCATCGCTCAGTTCGAGGCTACCCGCGAGGAGATCCGCGGTCATTCGGGCGAGCCGTCCGGCAGGGTGCGGGTCGGCATGCCGTCCTCCGTGAGCCCGATCCTGGCCATGCCGCTCCTGATCGAGACGCGGCGGCGGTTTCCAGCGGTCAGGCTCCAGGTTGCCGAAGCCATGAGCGGCTTCGTGCTCGACTGGGTGCAGCGCGACCGGGTCGACATCGGCCTCGTGTACACGCCGTTCAGCGCCGAGGGCCTGTGCTCAACCAAGGTGCTGTCCGACGAACTGCTGCTGATCGGCAGCCGCGAGCCGCGTGACCCGGAGATGCCCCGGCCGGCCGCCGAAGATCGGATCGCCTTCGCGGAAATCGCCCAGCTTCCGCTCGTGCTCCCCGGCGCCGGCCACGGCTTGCGCGAACTCATCGAGGCCCGGGCCGGGGTGGCCGGGGTAATCCTGCGGGACGTGACGGAATCCGACTCGGTCGGCCTGACCAGGGCCCTGCTGGCCACGGGGGCGGTCTACACCCTGCTGCCGACCAGCGCCGCGGCCGGGGAGATCGGCATGGAGCGGTTGCGGACGTGGCGCATCACGGAAACGGTCGTGATGCCATCGGTGCATCTCGTGCACGCCACGGGCGGCAAACCCCTGCCCCCGGCGGTGTCCAGCATCGCGTCGCTTTGCACCTCCATCCTGGCGCAGCCATTGCCGGACCAGGCCTGGAGCCCCGTTCCAGCTCGGCATGTCCCGTACGGGCACCGCGGCTCGCCGGTGCGCAGCATGGCCCTGGACCCGACTGCCCGTGCCGAGCGATCGTTCAGGCACGATGGTACGGATGCCCCGTGATGATGGTGAGGGCGCGGTAGATCTGCTCGGCGGCGAGCAGCCGCACGATCTGGTGGGGAAAGGTCGCGGACCCGTAGCTCACGCAAGCGTCGGCCCTGGCCCGCACCTCGTCCGCGAACCCATCGGCACCGCCGACCACCACGGCCAGACGGGAGACCGCCCCGTCGCGATATGTGCGCAGCATGTCCGCAAAGGCCCGGCTCGACAGTGACGTCCCGCGTTCGTCGAGCACCACCAGCCTCGTCGGGGGCGAAACTTCGGCCAGCAGGGCCCGCGCTTCGTCGCGCTTGCGCTCGGCCGCGTCCCGGGCGCGGCTCTCGGCGACCTCGCGAACCGTGACGTCGCCGATGCCGATCGTCCGGCCGAGAGTCCTGGCGCGATCGAGGTAGCGGTCGAGCAGGTCCCGCTCCGGGCCCCGCTTCATGCGGCCGACCGCGAGCAGGACGACCTGCACGGGCGGCCCGCTCAGCCGGTCAGGCGATCCGCGCGCTGCTCGTCGGGCCGGTCGACGCCCCACATCTTCTCGAGATTGTAGAACTGCCTGACCTCGGGCCTGAACAGGTGGACGATGATGTCGCCCGCATCCACCAGCACCCAGTCGCAATGCGGCAGGCCCTCGACCTTCACCGACACCCCCGCGTCCTTGCAGGCCCGCACGACCCGGTCCGCGATGGCGCCGACGTGGGTGGTGGATCGGCCCGTGGCGATCACCATGACGTCGGCCAGCGACGTCTTGCCCTGCAGGTCGATCGGCAGGACGTCCTCGGCCTTGGCGTCGTCGAGGCTGCCGAGAACGGCGCGGCGGACCGCATCGTGCTTCGCGGTGTGCGGCGCGACCGCCGCTGGTGCGTCGATGATTGTCAGCGCATTCTCCTCGGTCCGTCGGTCCCGTCCGCGGCAGCCGGGCGGACACGGTCTTGTTCAGATCGAAAAGATGCGATGCGTCCGCGGGCTTTACAACCGATGCCGGATCGAAAAGCGCGGTGGCGGTTGTTCCGGCCACAGCTTATCGTCCTTGCGCGAGCGATCGGGTCGGGTCGCGGCCCGGGGCCTCCGGCCGCGTGGATCAAGGTGAACGCAGGCGCGATGACGCAGCCCTTTCCGGCCCACACCGCCGCGACGCCGGCTCCGCGCCGTCGCGTGGCCGAGGTCGCAGGGGGCGTGAGGCCCGGCCCGCGCTGACGTGCCAATCCGGGGGGGCTTCGGCGTCATCAACCGTTGGATCAGGCGGGCTCTGGCGGCCTGCTTCGTGCTCGCGGCGGTGCTGGCCGGCGTCCTTGCCTTCGACGCGACCGGCCACGCGGCGTCCACGCTCATGCTCGGGCGCTGGCTCACCGGCCGGCCCGTCGACCGGCAATGGGTGCCGCTCGCGGCGGTGTCGCCGCGGCTCGTCGACGCCGTGGTGATGTCGGAGGACGGGCAGTTCTGCGCCCACGACGGGGTCGACTGGCAGCAGATGCGCGCCGTGATGGACGATCCCGACGGGCCGCAGCGCGGGGCCTCCACCATCACCATGCAGGTGGCCCGCAACCTCGTCCTGTGGAACGGCCGCTCCGTGCTGCGCAAGGCCATGGAGATCCCGCTGGCCCTGCTGCTCGATGCCGTGTGGAGCAAGAAGCGGATCCTGGAAATCTACCTCAACGTCGCCGAATGGGGCGACGGCGTGTTCGGCGCCCAGGCCGCGGCCCTGCGCGATTTCGGCAAGCCCGCGAGCCAGTTGTCGGCCCGGGAAGCCGCGCTGCTCGCCACCGCCCTGCCCAATCCCTTCCTGCGGCACCCCGCCAAACCGTCCCGGGGCCACCGCGAACTCGCGGCCATCAACATGGAGCGGGCGCGCGACGCCGCGGCCTGGACGGCCTGCCTGCGCTGACGGCCCGGTACCGGGGGCTCAGGCCGGGACGGCTTCGGCCGGCCGGGTGGCCGGCACGGGGTCGACCCAGCCCATGAGTTCGCGCCGCGTGATCGCCTCGATGACCCGCATGCCCGCCTCGCTGTCGTTCAGGCATGGAATGCGTGCGAACTGCTCGCCGCCGCCGTGGTGGAAGTATTCGGCGTTCTCGCCCCCGATCTCCTCGATGGTTTCGAGGCAGTCGGCCGAGAAGCCGGGCGTGATCACGGCCAGGCGCTTGACCCCCTGGGCCGCGAGCGCCTTCACGGTCTCGTCCGTGTAGGGCTGCAGCCATTCGGCGGGTCCGAAGCGGGACTGGAAGGTCAGGCGAAGCCGGTCGGCCGACATCCCCATGGCGTCGCGCAGGAGGCGGCCCGTTTTGACGCACTGGCAATGGTACGGATCGCCCTTGAGCAGGTACTCCTTGGGCACGCCGTGGAACGAGGCCAGGATGACCTCGGGCTCGAAGTCGAGCGCCGCGAGGCCGTCCCGCAGCGAGGCCGCCAGGGCGTCGATGTAGGCGGGGTCGTCGTGGTAGGGCGGGGCCACGCGGATGGCGGGCTGCCACCGCATGGTCATCAGGGCCTCGAACACCTTGTCGCAGGCGGTCGCGGTCGTGGCGGCCGCGTATTGCGGGTAGAGCGGCACCACCAGGATGCGGTCGCAGCCCTCCGCCATCAGGCGGTCGATCGCCGACTTGATGGACGGGTTGCCGTAGCGCATGCCCCAGTCGACCTGGACCTTGCCGCCCGTGCCGGGCCCGAGCAGGCCCCCGTCGAGCGCGGCCTGCAGCTTGGCGGCCTGGTTGCGCGTGGTGGTCTTGAGCGGGCTCTCGTTGAGCTCGCGGTTCCAGATCGTGTCGTAGTCCTTGCCCTTCCGGCCCGGCCGGATCGTGAGGATGATGAGGTTGAGGATGAGGAGCCAGATCACCCGCGGCGTTTCGATCACCCGCTTGTCGGACAGGAACTCGGCCAGATAGCGCCGCATCGACCAGTAGTCGGTCGCGTCCGGGGTGCCGAGGTTGCTCAGCAGCACGCCCACCTTCCGGGTCTTGACGGCCGGGTGGCCGGACGGGATGGGGCCCGTGGCGGCCATGCGCTCGGCCCGTGCAAGCATGGTCATCGTCGATCCTCGATCCTTGCCGCAACCGGTTCCTGCGCGTGGAAATGGTTGACCGGGCCGTGCCCCGTCCCGACCGACAGGTCGGCCGAGCGGCGCAGCGCTTCCGTCAGATAGGTCTTGGCGGCCTCAACCGCAGCCGGCAGGTCGTGGCCGCGGGCCAGAAAGCTCGCGATCGCCGACGACAGCGTGCATCCCGTGCCGTGCGTGTTGGGCGTGTCGACGCGGGGGCCGTCGAAGACCCGCAGGGTCGTGCCGTCGAACAGCACGTCGACCGACGTGCCGCCGCCGAGATGGCCGCCCTTGACCAGCACGGCCCGGGCGCCCGCCGCCACGATCGCCCGGGCGGTTTCCTGCATGCCGGCCACGTCGGTGGGCACGGGGCCTCCGGCGAGCCGGGCGGCTTCGGGCAGGTTGGGGGTGACGAGGGTCGCCATCGGCAGCAGGCGGCGTCGGATGACGCCCACCACCTCGGGGCCGCCGAGGCTGTCGCCGCTGGTCGCCACCAGCACGGGGTCGAGCACGACCAGCCGCGCCCCGTGGGCGCCGAGCCGGTCGGCCACGACGGTCGCGGCGGGCCCGTCGGCCAGCATGCCGATCTTGGTGGCCGCCACCGCCACGTCGGCCCAGATGGCGTCGATCTGCGCGGCCAGGAAGGCGGACGAAGGCACGTGCACGGCGCTGACGCCGCGCGTGTTCTGGGCCGTGAGCGCGGTCACGACCGCCATGCCGTAGCAGCCGAGCGCCCCAAACGTCTTGAGGTCGGCCTGGATGCCGGCGCCGCCGCTCGGGTCGGAGCCCGCGATGGACAGAAGGTTCGGGATCATGGTTCCGCGTCGTGGTGAACGGGCCGGGGATGGCGCCCGGGCGCAGGATCGATGCGGGTCCGACCGAGCCGGGCCGCGTCGCCGCGCAGCATACCGGCCCGACCGCGGCGGAAACAGGGGCAACGCCGTCGCAACCGCACGGAAGCGGATCAGGACGCGAACGCCGTTGCGGCGACCGCCAGGGCCGCGAGGCCAAGAGCCGTCAGCGTGAGCCCCAGGCCGCCGACCCGGAACATGAAATGGTGCTCGACGCGCGACACGCCCCAGGCGTGGGACAGCCGGCCGACGAGGAGGCACAGGCACAGGCCGTGGACCGCGAAAGGCGGCAGGCCGCGCAGCTCGTCGATCAGGATCAGGAGAAGCGTCAGCGGCACGTATTCGGCGAAGTTGCCGTGGGCACGGATGCGGCGTTCCATGTCGTCGATGCCGCCGCTGCCGAGATTGACGCGGTGGGAGCGCCGTCCGCGCACGACGCGGGCCGACAGGCCGACGTAAACGACGGCCAGAACGGCCGCATACCACGGCGTGATATGAGGTGGCATCCACCCTCCGGGCGCACGACGACCGCCGGGACGGCGGCGGGCGACCGTGCCAAAGTGCGAGGGATCGCGCCAGATCTATCGCGCATCCGGCGCGGGTCGTCGAAGCCGTGGAGGCGCCCGGGCCCCGGAACGCTCACGCGAAAAAGGAGGGTCCGACCTGGTCGGGCCGCAGGCCGGCGAGGTCGACCGTGCCGCCCGCCGCCACCGTGAGCCGCGCGGACCCGTCGGGAGCCGCCCCCAGCGCGTAGGCCTGTCCCTGCAGCGCCAGCCGGTCGCCGTTGCCGCCGTTGAAGCCGTTCACGACGTTGTGGCCGGTGGCGCCGCCGCCGAACACGAACAGGGTGCTGCCCGCGCCGCCGAAGAACGTGTTGTCGCCCGCCCCGCCCTGCAGCGTGTTGCGGCCCCCGCCGCCGAACAGCGTGTCGTTGCCCAACCCGCCGCGGAGCACGTCGTCGCCCTTGCCGCCGTGCAGCGCGTCGTCGCCGCGTCCGCCCCCGAGGTTGTCATTGCCTCCGCCGCCGAACAGGGCATCGTTGCCGGGACCGCCCCGCACGACGTCGTCGTCGAGTCCCGCCCGGAGCGTGTCGGCGCCGCCGGTGCCCACGAGGGTCTGGGTGCCCGCCCCGGTGGTGATTGACAGGCCTCGGGTGCCGAGCCCCTGCACGGTCCCGATCGGACCCGACACCGCGGCGGACGCGGAGGTCCGCAGCGTGGCGCCGTCGACCACGTCAAGCTTGACGTTCGTTCCCCCCACGAGGTCGAGCCCCACCGTCACGGTTCCCGACAGGCCGCCGCCCGTCAGCGTGACGGTTTGCGGGCCCGTGGCGCTCGTTTGCAGCGCGTAGCCGCCGCTTCCGCCCGCGGTCGCGGTGACGCCCGCGACGCTGGCCGACAAGCCCGCCACGCCTTCGCCGACCGAGTAGAACCCGTCCCGGTCGCGGTCGGCGTAGCCGACGCCCAGCACGAAGGCGCCGGCCGCGCCGCGCGTCCCGAAATCCTCGGTCACGACCATGGGGCCGAAATCCGCGTCGCCGTTGGTGTTGGCCACGATGCCTATCCCGACCTCGCGGAGGTCCGGGTTCATGATGTTGGTGCGGTGGCCGGGCTCGTCATTGCCCCAGTCGATCATGAACCCCGCATGGGCGTAGAGCGGGTCGTCCGCATAGGCGTAGATGTTCTCGGCGCCCTGCCGCATCGGCCCGTAACCCGCCTCGGCGTCGCGCGCCGCGAAGTCGACCTCGCCCGGCAGCAGGTGCAACTGCGCGTCGGCCGCGATCATGGCGGCGTCGTGCCGGCGCGACGCCGTGGCCAGGCTGTCGTTCCAGGCGAGCGGCTGGGCGGGCGCCAGGGCCGACAGCGCCGCGAGCAGGTCCGGACCCGACACCGCGAAGCCGTCGACCGCAGCCTGGATGTCGTCCTGCCGCGCGGTCAAGGGATCGTAGGACGACAGGTAGCGCGCCGCGTTGCCGACGGGATCGAGCCGCGCCTCGTTGATCAGTTCGAGCAGGTATTGCTCTTGGTCGGTCGACGACATCGGCGGGGCTCCACGACGGCCGCCAGCGTAAGGCGGCCCCGTTAAGAGCCGGTTCCGAACGGTCGCGCGCCGCAGGAAGGCGCCCTGTAGAAGCCGCCAGGAAGCGCAAAAAGGCGATCCGTCGATACGCCAGCGTCTTCGACCCCCGGATTCGTCTAGGATCGGGGCGGACCGGGCAAAGCGGAGCGCGAACACGTGACGGACGTCCAAAAGCTGACCATCCTGCTCGCTGGATACGAGATCATTCGGAAGTCGGGCAGCATCCGCGACGGGCAGGCCAACATCCTGCTGGCCGTCCCGATCTGCTGCTACCTCCTGGAAACCAGGCGTGGCTTCGTGCTGTACGACACCGGCCTCGACGGCCGCCTCCTTGACGACGTCGCGGCGAGCCGGGCGCGGTTCGTCAACCACACGTTCCCGGCCCCGCCGATCGTGCTTCCCGAGCACGAGCTGCTGCCGCAGCTCGCAGCCCTCGGGGTGGCGCCCGCCGACGTGGCCGAGATCATCCTCAGCCACGCGCACGGCGACCACACCGGCCACCTGCGCGACTTCCCCGGCGCGCGCGTCACGATCCAGCGGCTGGAATACGAGGCCGCGCTGGCCGACCGGGGCCGGAAGAACTTCGACGAATACGGGGCGCCCGGCATCCGCTGGAACGTCGTCGACGGCGACGCGACCCTGATGCCGGGGCTCGATCTCGTGCTCACCCGGGGCCACCAGCCCGGGCACCAGTCGGCCGTCGTGCGCCTGCCCAGGACGGGCGTGAAGATCCTGGTCGGCGACGTGGCGGACCTCATCGAGAACTTCGACCGCGAGGTGCTGGGGGCCAGCATGGACGACCCCGCGGCGCTCGCGAGCATCCGCCGGCTGAAGGCGATCGCCCGGGACACGGGCGGGGAGCTCGTGCCGCTGCACGATCCGGACTTCGTCCAGACGGCCCGGCTCGCGCCCCTGTTCTACGACTGAGCCGATGCGGCCCGGGGCGCGGTGGCACGATCCCTGCATCGGCTCGGCCGAGTTAGCCGCTAGGGTTCCGGCATGCCGCCCGCATGCGCTGGTCCGAGAGCGGCCTCCGGCGGGGAAACATCCCGCCGGTGCACGGCGGGATAAAAGCCCGGGAGACCTCGGAAGCCAAGGGATTGGCGACTCCGGTCTTTCAATCCCTTTTTTTGAAAGGGACGGCCTTGCGTATCTCATTCTCGACCGGTCGACTGGTTCTCGGGCTCCTGCTGGCAGCGGGCCTAGCCACCGGGGCCGAGGCGGCACCCAAGAAGGACTTCAAGGTCGCGTGGTCGATCTACGTGGGCTGGATGCCCTGGGGCTATGCGTCGGACACCGGCATCGTGAAGAAATGGGCCGACCGCTACGGCATCACCATCGCGGTCACCCAGTTCAACGACTACGCGGAATCGATCAACCAGTACACGGCCGGCGCCTTCGATGCCCTGACGGTGACCAACATGGACGCCCTGTCGGTGCCGGCCGCGGGCGGGGTCGACACCACCGCCGTGATCGTGGGCGACTTCTCGAACGGCAACGACGCCGTGATCCTGAAGAACAAGGCGCGCCTCGCCGACATCAGGGGGCAGAAGGTCAACCTCGTCCAGTTCTCGGTGTCGGACTACCTGCTGGCCCGGGCGCTCGACAGCGTGACGATGACCGAGCGCGACGTCGCGGAGGTGAACACCTCCGACGCCGACATGGTGGCGGCCTACAAGACGCCCGACGTCACGGCCGTCGTGACCTGGAACCCGCTCGTGTCCGAGATCCTCACCGACCCGGGCGCCAAGAAGGTGTTCGACTCCTCGCAGATCCCCGGCGAGATCATGGACCTCATGGTGGCCAACACCGGCGTGCTGAAGGACAATCCCGATTTCGCCAAGGCGCTGGTCGGCATCTGGTACGACGTAATGGCCGCCATGGCGGGGAACGGCACCGGCGCCACGGCGGCCCGCACCGCCATGGGCAAAGCCTCCGGCACGGACCTCGCGGGCTTCGACGGCCAGCTGGCGACGACCCGCCTCTTCGCCGAGGCGCCGGACGCCCTCGCGTTCACCCGGTCGGCCGAGATCGGCGCCACCATGGATCACGTGCGCACCTTCCTGTTCGACAAGAAGCTGCTCGGCGCCAACGCCACCTCGGCCGACGCGGTCGGGATCGAACTCGCGGACGGCAAGGTGCTGGGCGACAAGGCCAACATCAAGCTGCGCTTCACCGACCGCTACATGGCCATGGCGGGCCACCTTTAGGCCGTCGACCGCCCCCGCCGAGCGTTCCCCCATGCGCCTGATTAATCGGAGGCCGGAGCGCGGCGCCCGTGCCGTGCTGGCGGCGCTGCCCTTCGGCCTCGTGCTGATCGGCTACGCGCTCGCCTCGTCGGCCCGGCTGGCCCTCAACGCCACCGACAAGCTGCTGCCGGGCTTCGGCACGCTGGCCGACGCGCTGCGCCGCATGGCCTTCGCGGCGGACCCGCGCACCGGGCGGGTGCTCCTGTGGGATGACACGCTGGCGAGCCTGGAGCGTCTTGGCGCGGCCCTCGGCATCGCCACCGCGCTGGCGCTCTGCCTGGGCCTGATCACGGGCATGCTGCCCTACGCGCGGGCGCTCCTGGCCTCCTTCGTGGGGGCGGTGTCCATGGTGCCGCCGCTGGCGCTGCTGCCCATCCTGTTCATCACGCTCGGGCTCGGCGAGACCGCCAAGATCACGCTGATCGCGATCGGCATCGCGCCGGTGATGATCCGGGACCTCGCGGCCCGGGTCGGAGAGATCCCGCGCGAGCAGATCGTCAAGGCCGAGACGCTGGGGGCCTCGTCCTGGCAGATGGCGATCCGCATCGTGCTGCCGCAGGTAATGCCCCGCCTGATCGACGCGCTCCGGTTCGCGCTCGGGCCGGCCTGGCTGTTCCTGATCGCCGCCGAGGCCATCGCGGCGGAAGCGGGGCTCGGCTACCGCATCTTCCTGGTCCGCCGCTATCTCGCCATGGACGTGATCCTGCCCTACGTGGCCTGGATCACCCTGCTGGCCGCCCTGATGAACGTCGGGCTGGTCTGCCTGCGCCGGGCCCTGTTCCCCTGGTTCGGACCGGGACGTGCCGCATGAACGGCGGCATCCTGGTCGAGGACGTTTGGAAGGAGTACCGCGGCCGGGTCGTGCTGGAGCGGGTCTCGCTCGCCATCGCGCCGCGCGCCTTCGTGGCCCTGGTCGGGCCGTCGGGCTGCGGCAAGACCACCTTTCTGCGGCTGCTGCTCGGCGAGGAGGCGCCCAGCCGTGGCCGCATCCTCCTCGACGGCCGCCCCCTGCGCGGCGAGCCCGGCCCCGATCGGGGGATCGTGTTCCAGCGCTATTCCGTGTTTCCGCACCTGACGGTCCTCGGCAACCTCCTGCTGCCGTTGGAGCTCGAAGCCGCCCCCGTGGCCGCGCGCCTGTTCGGGGCCGCCCGCCGGCGCGCCAAGGACAAGGCGCGCGCGCTCCTGACCGAGGTCGGCCTGGCGGGCAGCGAGGAGCATTATCCGTCGGCGCTGTCGGGCGGCATGCAGCAGCGGCTGGCCTTGGCCCAGGCGCTGCTGCGCGGCCCCAGGATCCTGTTGCTCGACGAGCCCTTCGGGGCCCTCGATCCCGGCATCCGGGCCGATATCCACGCCCTGACCCGGAGGCTCTGGCACCAGGGCGACCTCACGGTCGTGATGGTCACGCACGACCTGCGCGAGGCCTTCTCGCTCGCCACCCGCGTGGTCGCGTTCGAGCGCCGGCCCGACCGCGAGCGGTGCGGCGCCACCGTCACGCGCGACCTCGATGTTTGGCCGAAGCGCGTCGCCGGCCAACCCGTTCCCCCTCCCTCCGCAAAGGCCGTCGCATGGGCATGGACCCCGACATCGAAGCCGCGATCGCGGCCAACAAGCGCCGCTACGACGAGCTGAAACGCGCGGGCCGGACGCAAGCGCCGCGCGCGATGCCAGGCCCGAGCCCCCGCCCGCTCGCGCCGCTCGCCGACGCCAGCGTGCTTCACCGCGAAACCATCCCGGGCGGCTGGTACTGGTCCACGGTGCTGAAGCGCGGCGAGGCCCTGCGGGTCGCGACCCCCGAAGGTCCCGCGTCGGTCGCGCTGGTGGCCTGGTCGCTAGCCGACACGTCGGAGCGCCTGAACTACGCCGACACCGTGAAGATCCAGTGGACCGCGGCCCTGGGCAGGGGACGGGTCCTTTTTTCCGACATGGGCCGGGTGATGCTGTCGCTGATCGAGGACACCTGCGAGGCGCACGATTGCATCGCCGGCGGGTCCACGCCGGCTTCCGTGAAGACGGCGGGCCGCAACGCCCCGCGGCGGAATACGCGCGACAACCTGCTGCTCGCCGCCGGCAAGCACGGCCTGTCCCGCCGCGACCTGCCGCCCTGCGTCAGCCTGTTCGCGCCGGTCGTGACCGACGCCGGCGGACGCCTCGCCTGGGACGGCGCCCGGCGCCAGGCCGGCGAGGCCGTCGACCTGAGGGCCGAGATGGACCTGCTCGTGGCGCTGTCCAACTGCCCCCACCCCCTCGATCCCGATGGGGGGGAGCCGCCGCCCGTCACGGCGACGCGGTTCCGGGCCCCGCCCGTGGCCAACGACGACCTGTGCCGGACCGCCACCGCGGAGGCCGTTCGCGGCTTCCAGAACAACGACGCCTTCCTGGTCGCCGAGCCACGCCCATGAGCCTCCC
>CAXTEP010000023.1:17008-22771 GCA_964243125.1 uncultured Lichenihabitans sp.
CTCGCCATCGTGGACGGCGTGTCGAGCCCCGGCGACTACGTGGAACTGCGGGCCGAGATGGACGTGCTCTGCGTCATCTCCAACTGCCCGCAGATCAACAATCCCTGCAACGGGTTCAACCCGACCCCGGTCCGCGTGCTGATCTGGGATCCTCAAGGCTGATCCATGTTCACCAAGATCCTGGTCGCCAACCGGGGCGAGATCGCCGGCCGCGTGTGCAGGACGCTGCGCCGGCTTGGCATCACCTCGGTGGCGGTTTATTCCGACGCCGACCGCTTCACCCGCCCCGTGCTCGACGCCGACGAAGCGGTGCGTCTGGGACCGTCCCCCGCGTCCGCGAGCTATCTCGACGCCGAGGCCGTGATCGCGGCTTGCCGGTCGACGGGCGCGCAGGCGGTCCACCCCGGCTACGGCTTCCTGTCCGAGAACGTCGGCTTCGCCGAACGCCTGGCCGAGGCCGGCATCGTCTTCATCGGGCCCAATCCCGCCCACCTGCGCGCCTTCGGGCTCAAGCATGCGGCGCGCGAGATCGCCACCGCTTGCGGCGTGCCGCTCCTGCCCGGCACGGGCGTGCTGGCCGACGCCGACGAGGCGCTGCGCGAGGCCGGGCGCATCGGCTATCCGGTGATGCTGAAGAGCAGCGCGGGCGGCGGCGGCATCGGCATGCAGCTCTGTGCCGGCCCCAAGGAGCTGCGCGAGCGCTTCGACGGCGTGCGGCGCACGGCCGCGGCGAGCTTCGGCGACGCGCGGGTGTTTTTGGAGCGCTTCGTGGCCGGCGCCCGCCACATCGAGGTGCAGATCTTCGGTGACGGCAAGGGTCGCGTCGTGGCGCTCGGGGAGCGGGATTGTTCGCTCCAGCGCCGGCACCAGAAGGTTCTCGAGGAAACCCCGGCGCCCGGCCTCCCGGACGCCGTCCGGCACGCCCTGCACGGGGCCGCGGTGGCGCTCGGCCGGCAGGTGGATTACGCGTCGGCCGGCACGGTCGAGTTCATCTACGATCCCGTCCGGCAGGACTTCTTCTTCCTCGAGGTCAACACCCGCCTGCAGGTCGAGCACCCCGTCACCGAGGCGGTGCTCGGCATCGACCTCGTCGAATGGATGATCCGGCAGGCGGCGGGCGAGGACGTGCTCGGGGCGCAGTTGCCGAGCGCCCGGGGAGCCGCGATCGAGGTGCGGGTCTACGCCGAGGACCCGGCCGCCGGTTTCCGCCCGAGCGCCGGGTTGCTGACGCAGGTCCGCTTTCCCGCCGCGGCCCGCGTCGACACCTGGATCGAGACCGGCACCGAGGTGACGCCGTTCTACGACCCGATGCTGGCCAAGATCATCGTCGCGGCCGACGATCGGGCGGGTGCGATCGAGGCGCTGCGGACCGCGCTGGCCGACACCGCGGTCGCGGGGATCGAGACCAACCTCGACTACCTCCGGGCCATCGCGGCCTCCGAGGTCCTGGCCGGCGGGCAGGTCGCCACCACGACGTTGCGGGACTTCGACGTGCAATCCCGCACCCTCGGGGTGCTCGCGCCCGGCGCGCAGTCGAGCCTGCAGGAGCTCCCCGGCCGCCTCGGCCTGTGGCACGTCGGCGTGCCGCCGAGCGGCCCGATGGACCCGCGCTCCTTCGCGCACGCCAACGCGCTCGTGGGCAACGCGGCCGGAACCGCGGCGCTGGAACTGACCCTGGCGGGTCCGACGCTGCGCTTCAACACGGATGCCGTGATCGCGCTGTCGGGCGCCCGCATGGTGGCGAGGCTCGACGGCGCTCCGGTCCCGCACGGGGCCGCGGTGGCGGCGCGGGCCGGACAAACGCTCGACGTCGGACCCATCGAGGGCCCCGGGCAGCGCGCCTACCTGGCGGTGCGCGGCGGCTTCGAGGCTCCGGAGGTGCTCGGCTCCCGCGCCGCCTTCGCGCTCGGCGGCTTCGGCGGTCACGCCACGGGGACGCTCAAGACCGGGGACGTGCTGCGGGTCGCGGCAGCGTCCCCGGCGGCCGCGCCCATCGGACGCGACGTCGAGCCGCCCCCGAGTCTCACGCACGACTGGACCGTCGGGGTCGTCTACGGCCCGCACGGAGCGCCGGACTTCTTTCGGCCCGACGACATCGACGACCTCTTCACCGCCACCTACGAGGTGCATTTCAACAGCGCCCGCACGGGCGTCCGCCTGATCGGCCCGACGCCGCGCTGGGCCCGGCCCGACGGCGGCGAGGCGGGGCTGCATCCGTCCAACCTGCACGACAACCCTTACGCGGTCGGCGCCATCGACTTCACGGGCGACATGCCGATCATCCTGGGGCCGGACGGCCCGAGCCTCGGCGGCTTCGTGTGCCCGGCCGTGATCGCGCGCGACGAGCAGTGGAAGATGGGGCAGATGAGGCCCGGCGACCGGGTGCGGTTCACCCCCGTGTCGCGTCCGGCCGACCCGGCGGCGGGCCCGACGGTGCGGAGCGTCCCCGGGCTCGGCGCCGCCGTGGTGGGCCGGCGCGACGGCGGGCCCGTGCCGGTCGTCTACCGGCGGCAGGGCGACGACAACCTGCTGGTCGAATACGGCCCCATGACGCTCGACATCCTGCTGCGCCTCCGGGTGCACCTGCTGGCCGAGGCGGTAGGAATCGCGAACCTGCCGGGCCTGATCGACCTCACGCCGGGCATCCGGTCGCTGCAGATCCATTACGACGGGACGGCGCTGACCCGCACCCGCCTCGTCGGCCTGTTGGCCGAGATCGAGGAAACCCTGCCCGACCCGGCCGACGTGACGGTGCCAAGCCGGATCGTCCACCTCCCGCTTTGCTGGAACGATCCCGACGCCGTGCTCGCCATGCGCAAGTATCAGGAGCTGGTGCGGCCGAACGCGCCGTGGTGCCCGGACAACGTCGAGTTCATCCGCCGCATCAACGGATTGCCGGACGAGGCTGCGGTGCGCCGCATCGTCTTCAACGCCAGCTACCTCGTGCTCGGCCTGGGCGACGTCTACCTCGGGGCGCCGGTCGCGACCCCGCTCGACCCGCGCCACCGGCTTGTGACCACCAAGTACAACCCGGCCCGCACCTGGACGCCGGAGAACGCCGTGGGCATCGGCGGCGCCTACATGTGCATCTACGGCATGGAGGGTCCCGGCGGCTACCAGCTCTTCGGCCGCACGGTCCAGGTGTGGAACACCTGGCGCACCACGCCCGCGTTCCAGCCCGGCCGCCCCTGGCTGCTGCGGTTCTTCGACCAGATCCGCTTCTTTCCGGTCAGCCACACCGAGTTGAGCGAGGCGCGCGCCGCCTTCCCGCACGGCGCCTACCCGCTGCGGATCGAGCCGACCCGGTTCTCGGCGCGGGACTACGCCCGGGGCCTGATCGACAATGCGGCGGGCATCGCCCGCTTCAAGGCGAGCCAGCAGGCGGCCTTCGACGCCGAGCGGACCCGGTGGCGGGAGCAGGGCCTGGACAGCTTCCAGGCCGACGAGGCCGACCTGCGCCCGGCCGCCGAACTCGCCCGGGGTCACGTCGCGGTCTGCACCGGTGTTCCGGGCACGGTCTGGAAATACACCGTCGCGGTCGGCGACCCGGTCCGGGCCGGGGACACGGTGGCGATCATCGAATCGATGAAGATGGAGATGGCGGTCCCGTCCCCCGCCTCAGGGCGCCTCGGCGAGATCAGGGTGGCGCCCGGCCGCGTCGTCCGCTCCGGCGACCCGATCGCGACCATCGAGGTTTGATCGGCTCCGGCGCCCGCAACGGGGCCGCTCTCACGGCACTCGGCGAGTTTCCGTCGACCTGGAGCTCTTCGGGCCGAGCGCATCCACGACGCAGTCGATGAAGCTGCGCAGCGTCGGCGGCTGCGGGCGGCGCGCCGAGAAGAGCAGGAGCATGGGCCGCGACGGCGCCGCGTAGTCGGCAAGCACCGGCACGAGCCGGCCCGCGTCGAGCGCGTCGCGCAGGATCGCCTCCGGCTGCAGGAGGACACCGTACCCGTCCAGTGCGGCGGCCAGGAGCACCCGCCCGTCGTTGACGTTGAAGCGGCTGCGCACCTGCACCGCATGCACCCGGCCCGCCTTGGTGAAGCGCCATTCCGCGTAGGGCAGGCCGGACCAGTTGACGTAGCCCAGGCAGTCGTGCCCCGCGAGGTCGTCGGGCGAGACCGGCGTGCCCCGGGCCGCGAGGTAGGCCGGTGCCGCGCAGGCGACCAGGCGATGGGGCTCGAGCTCGCGCGCCGCCAGCGCCGTATCCTTGATCGGCCCCAGCCGGACCACGGCGTCGTAGCCCTCGTTGACCACGTCGACGTAGCGGTCGGTCAGGTTCAGCTCGACCTCGACGGCCGGGTAGGCCGCCAGATAGCGCGTGATCGCCGGGGCCAGCCGGCCCGCCCCGACGTTCACGGGCGCGCTGACGCGCAGCCGACCGCGCGGCGTCGAACTCATGTCGTGGACCAGGGCCTCCGCGGCCTCCATGTCGGCCAGGATGATGCGGCACCGCTCGTAGAAGTGCCGGCCCACGTCGGTCAGGCTCTGCCGCCGCGTGGTGCGTCGCATCAGCGGCGCGCCGAGCCGGGCTTCCAGGAAGCCGATGTGCTTGCCGACCATCTGCGACGACATGCCGAGGGCGGTCGCGGCCGCGGTCAGGGAGCCGAGGTCGGCGGCCTTCACGAAAGCCGCCATGCTGGTCACGCGATCCATTCGAAACGCCCCGTTTCAAGTCATCGCAAATCTTCGCGCATGATCCCCCGTCCGTCCCGGCCCATATTTCCACCACGCCGCCGGGGACGGGCGCGCCAGCTTCGGGCGCGGCCCCCGAAGACGAGGGAGAAAACCATGACGACAGCTTTGCGGGTGGGAATCATCGGCGCCAGCGCGTCGGGTGGTTGGGCGCGGGAGTCCCACGTTCCCGCCGTCCAGCGCCTCGAAGGGCTCCGGCTGGTCGCGGTGGCGACCAACAGCCGGAAGACCGCCGACGAGGCAGGGCGCACGTTCGGCGTCGCGGCCTACGACAACGGGTTGGAGCTCGCCACCTCGGCCGAGGTCGACATCGTCACGGTGGCGACCCGCGTGCCCGACCATCGCGACCTCGTCCTGGCGGCCCTGGCGGCCGGCAAGCACGTCTACTGCGAGTGGCCGCTGGGGCGCGGCGTCGCCGAGGCCGACGAGATGAGGGACGCGGCCCGCGCGGCCGGGGTCCAGGCCGCGGTCGGCCTGCAGCTGCGCGGCAACCCGGTGGTCCGGCGGGCCCGCGCGTTGATCGAGGCGGGGGCGGTCGGCCGCCTCCTCGGCGTCTCGGTCTCGTCCGCGACGGCGGGCTTCGGGCCGGTCGTGCCCGCCCCCTTCGTCTACCTCGAGGACCCAAAAAACTTCGCCAACCTGATCACCATCCAGGCTGCCCACACGATCGACATGGCGGTGGCGGTCGGGGGCGGGCTCGCCGACCTGAGCGCGCTCGCCACCGCCCAGTTCCCGGAAATCCAGGCGGGTGACGAGCGGCGGCCGCGGACCACCTTCGACTACCTGCTGCTGCAGGCCCGTTTCGCCGAAGGCGGCGTTCTGGGCGCCGAGGTCGCGGGCGGCCGGCCGCCGGACGCCCCCTTCCTCCTGGCCGCGGTCGGAACGGCCGGCCGCCTCGCGATCGAGGGGGGAGCGCGGCGAGGCTTCCAGTCCGGACGCCTCAGGCTGTCGCTCGACGGCGCCCCCGAACCCGTCGACGAGGGCGAACTTGCCGCCATGCCGGACGCGGCCGCCAACGTGGCGGGCGTTTACGCGGCGCTGCGCGACCGCATCCGCGGCGGCGCGTCC
>CAXTEP010000023.1:22871-25123 GCA_964243125.1 uncultured Lichenihabitans sp.
ACCAGGCTCGGCAGGTGTTCGCCGAGCCAGTCGCCCATCTCCTCCTCCTCGCGCTTTGAGGTTTCGAGGATCGCCTTGTCTCCCGTCGCGCCGGCCAGGTCGGCCAGGGCGATCAGGGCCTTGTACGACCCGATCTCGTAGGCCTTGAAGCCGATTGCTGCCAGGACGTTCTTCAGCACGTCGTCCTTGGCCGCGACATGCGCGAACCCCGCCACGGTGGCGACCGCACCCGCGATGGCCTCCTTGCCGAGCGACTTGGCTGAACCGTGCTTGGCCAGCAGGTCGTCGAGCCGGGCCGCCTGGGTGGTCGACCGCTCCTTGTCCAGCGTCATCCGCGCGTGCAGCTCGGGATAGGATTGCGTGTGCGTCATCTCGTTCTGCAACGTTCCGATGGCCTGGGTTTCCACCGCGTGCTGGTTGCGCAGCCCGGTGAGGTACACGTCAAGGGCGTTCGCCGCGTTGCTCATGATCGGAAGTCTCCTTTGTCGGAACGTCGCCGCGGGTGGGCGATCACGGTCCATCTTTCCTCGATCGGACGCATTTCAACGAGACATTCTGTCAGGGTGCCGGGCCTGCGAACGGCGCGTCCCGGGGCAGGCCAACGCTTCCGAACGCGGCGGGCGCGCGGGTGAGCCGTCGCCGCCACGCCCGGAACTGCGCCGGGTGAAGGGCAGGCGGATCGCCGCTGCCGCGACCCGCTCGCGCCGGCTGCTCGGCCCCCGTCCTCCGCGGTCGGTTCAGGCGTCCGCGCGGGGGGCCGCAGCCGCCGCCGACCGGACGGTCCGCGCGCGGTTCCACCGGTCGCTCGCGCCCCAGGCGTATTTGTAGGTCTCCTGGCCGCGCAGGAAGTGGTACTCGGTGCAGCCCTGCAGCACCGCCTGCCGGATCGCGTGCCCGAGCAGGGCCGCTCCGGGACTCTCGAAACGCCAGGCGGGATCGAAGCCGCTGAGATAGCCGAAGGCGCGGTGGCGGTGGAGCAGCCCGTAGTAGGCTCCCACGGTGAGGCCGTCCACCTTGAGGCCGAAGAGCTGGAGCAGGCCGGCGTCCAGGAGGCGCGGGACGGCCTCGCGGTGGAAAGCCTGGACCGCGTCGCTCGCCAGCACGCCGCTTTCGCCCGCCTCGGTCCAGCGCCGGCCATGCGTGGCGACGAGGTCGTCCAGCAGCGCCCGGACGTTGGTCTCGGTGGCGGCGACGATCTTGACGTGCTCGTGCCGCCCGAGGCGGTTCCAGGATCGGCGCCACCGGCGGTAGGCCTGCGTCTTCGGCCAGTCGGTCAGCGAGGGAAGCGGCAGCACCGGGCAGGCGGACTGCGGCCTGGGATCCGCGCCGCCCACATCGAGCCGCAGGGTCAGGCCGGCGGCCCCGGGCATGAGCTCCTCGAGTTCCCAGCTGTCCCACCCGTCGGACAGGTTCAAAATCTCGGCGACGAGCCGCTCGCCCACGCCCTCCACCGCGGGATCGACCAGGACGTCGAGATAGTCGCTGACACCGATCCCCAGGGGCAGCAGCCTGCGGCCCCAGGCGCCGTCCTCGACGTAGTTCAAGGACAGCCCGACCAACTGCCCGTGCCGCCGCACCGCAATCGACTGGAGGGACCCGGGCCGGAAAGTGCGCCACCAGGGCAGCAGCCAGGCCGGCGACGCGAAGGGCGTGGCGCTCGGGACGCGGCTCCACAAGCCCCACCAGTCGGGCAGGACCCTTTGCAGGTCCTCTTCGCGCTCGACGAGGTCCACGTCGAAGGACGGTCCCCTCATGGCGCGACCCGGACGGGCGGACGCCCCCGTGCCGCGGGCGTGGACGAACGGCGGTCCGGAGCGTCGCGGAGCGCGGATCCCGACGGCGGCGAGGCTCGCGGGGCCTCGCCCGCACGAGGACCTGCGACGGGCGGGATGTTTTCGACGTTTCGGAGCCGGGGGGCGGTCATCGGATCAGCCCCGCCCCGTCCGAAGCGCGAGGACGTGCTCCCTCTCCCGCACGCCGGGCGAGGAGGCCCGCAACCCGATCACGCCGATGCCGACGAAAACCACGTTCCCCGGGAATGGCCCCCGCCGCCGTGATCACGACGCCGAACACCGCGCGTGGCCTCGATGGGATCGGGCCCTGCCTGCCAGGCAACCGCGACCCCGGACGCGACGCGGCCGTCGCGGCTCCGGGTGGGACCGGCACGAGAAGGGCGATGGCCGCCCTGCGGGGAATGTGCCCATGCGAAGCTCACGGTGGAAGGCCGGGCAGCGATTAGGCGTCGGCCCGTT
>CAXTEP010000023.1:25223-31840 GCA_964243125.1 uncultured Lichenihabitans sp.
GTCGTGGAACGGGTCAAGCTGCTGGTGGGGCGGGGCGCGAAGGAGCCTGACGCGGACGCGTGCTGTCGAAGCGCATCCCGGTTCAATGACGTCGCCCAGGTTTCCCGCGTCGATCGGACGCCACCCGCTTCGAGAACCACCGATGCCCATTCCCCGCCCGAGGACGAGGCCCGACACGCGGCCCGCCCCTGATCAGATCCTGATCTTCGGCGGCTCGTCCCGCACCCTCGACCTGCTGCGGCTTGCCACGATCAGGAGCGACAGCGTCCTGCTCGTCGGCCGCGCCTTCGACGCGCCCGTGACGCGCTGCGCCGCCCATTTCGCGGTCGAGATCCGGGAGCCCGGCCGCGGCGACCCGGACCTGGGCGCCGCTTCCGCGGTCCTGGTCGCGCTGGGTGACGTCGAGGCCGAGAACCGCATCGTCCGCGCCGCGCGGCGGGGCGCGGTTCCGGTCTTCGTGGCCGACCGCGCCCTGGTCTCGGATTTCACGCTGATCGAGTTCCTCGAGCGGCGCCCCCACACCTCCCAGGCGGCCTGACGCGATGCCCGACGTGCTTCACACCCTCAATCCCCTGTACGCGCTTTCCGGCCTGTTCGTCGGCGCGCTTGTCGGCTTCACGGGCGTGGGCGGCGGCTCGCTCATGACGCCGCTGCTGGTGCTCCTGTTCGGCATCCATCCCGCCACGGCGGTGGGCACCGACCTGCTCTACGCCGGCCTCACCAAGAGTGGCGGGACGCTGGTGCACGGCTACAACGGGACCGTGGACTGGCGCATCACCCGGCGGCTCGCGACGGGCAGCATCCCGGCCACGGTCGCTACCCTGCTGGTGCTCGCCTGGATCGGCAAGCAGAGCGACGCTGCCGGGCACGTCATTACCACCGTGCTCGGGTTCGCCCTGATCCTGACCGCCGTCGCACTGCTGTTTCGGCGCTGGCTACTCGACCGCCTGGCCCGCTTCTCCGACAACCTGACCGAGCCGCAGACGACCGTGCTCACGGTCGTGCTGGGCGCGATCCTCGGTGTTCTCGTGTCCCTGTCCTCGGTGGGCGCGGGGGCGATCGGCATCACCGTTCTGCTCATCCTTTACCCAAAACTTCCCGTCGCGCGACTGGTGGGATCGGACATCGCCCATGCGGTGCCCCTGACCCTCATCGCCGGGGCGGGACACTGGTTCCTGGGTTCGATCGACTGGAGCCTGCTCGCGTCGCTGCTGATCGGATCGCTCCCCGGTATCGCGATCGGGAGCCATTTCGCGGCCAGGATCCCGGACCGGGTGCTCCGGCCCATCCTGGCCAGCACGCTCGCGGTCGTCGGCAGCAAGCTCGCCTTCTGATCCGGCCTCCGCACCCCGGACCCGTCCCCACCACCCTTCACGATCGAGGAACCCCCGCATGTCGGCGTCGGACCGGCCGTCCCTCGTCCCTCGCCGGCCGCCTCGGGGCCGCGGCCCTGGCCCTGCTGGTCGCCGTCGCGGCGCCCCTGAGCGCGGCCCGGGCGGGCGAAACGCTGGACAGGATCAAGGCCCGCGGCAGCATCAAGGTCGGCGTCGGCTTGCAGCCCGGCTTCTTCGCGCCCGACAGCGCCGGCAAGTGGCAGGGCTTCTTCGTGGACGTCGGCCGCGCGCTCGCCATCGCGGTCTTCGACGACCCGAACAAGGTCGAGTTCGTCGCCTCGTCGCCGCAGCAGCGCCTGCCCGCGCTCCAGTCCGGCGAGTTCGACATCCTGCTGTCGGGCGTAACGCAGACCTTCACGCGCTCGACCCAGCTCGGCCCGACCACCTTCTACGACGGCCAGGGCCTGCTGGTGCCCAGGAAGCTTAACATCGCGAAGGCGACCGACCTCGACGGCACCACGGTCTGCGTGCAGACCGGCACGACGGGCGAACTCAACATCGCGGACTTTTTCCGCAAGAACAGGATCACCTTCAAGCCGGTCACGATCGAGGACACGAGCGAGTTCCTGAAAGCCTTCGAAACCGGCCGCTGCGACGTGCTCACGCAGGACGCCTCGGACCTCGGCATCAAGCGCACGCAGCTCAAGAACTCGGACGATGACGTGCTCCTGCCCGAGCGCCTGTCCAAGGAGCCGCTCGGCTCCGCGATCCGCTACGGCGACGACCGCTGGCTGGAGGTCGTCAACTGGGTCAGCTACACGCTCATCCAGGCGGAAGAGTTCGGGATCACCCAGGCCAACGTCGACAGGCTCGTGAACAGCGACGATCCGGCCATCAAGCGCCGGCCGCCGCGGTGGCGCTGCTGGGCGGCCCGTTCTCCGGCAACCGCGTTCCGACCGACCAGTGGGGCGGCCTCACCCTGACGATGCTCCTGTCGGTGACGGGATTCGCGGGCGCGTTCCCGGTCGCGATCCTGCCGGCTCTGGGGCGCCGCTCGCGCCTGGGCGGCCTGCGGCTGCTCTGCGTCGGCGCCATCGAGACCCTGCGCGGCATTCCGCTGGTGGCGGTGCTCTACGTGGCGACGCTCCTGGTGCCGATGATGCTGCCCGAGGGGACGTCGCTCGACAAGCTGGTCAGGGCGCAACTCGGCATCACGGTGTTCATCGCGGCCTACCTGGCCGAAATCGTCAGGGCTGGCCTGCAGGCCGTGCCGGCCGGGCAAGGCGAGGCCGCCCGGTCGCTCGGCCTGGGAACTTGACGGACCCTGCGCCTCGTCGTCCTGCCCCAGGCTCTCAGGGCCGTGATCCCGGCCATCGTCAACCTGCTGATCGGCCTCGTCCAGAACACGCCGCTCGTCGCCGTGATCGGCATGTTCGACCTGCTCAACGCGGCCCGGAAGGCGACCGACGACACCGCCTGGCTCGGCTTCTACGACGAGGTCTACGTGTTTTCGGCGCTGGTTTACTTCGCCCTCTGCTTCGCGGCCTCGCGCTACAGCCTGTGGCTGGAACGCAGGGTCAAGCGGCCGAACCGGCACTGACGCGGTGCGCAGGGGTGTCCGAGGCCCATCATCGCTGAGGCGATCGGGGATGATTTCGCCTGACAAGCTCGTGGCTGTCGCCTGCCTGGAACTGGATGCTGAAGAACGACAAGCCTGATTGCATCAACGAGCTCGGCACGATGCTGACACGTTTCTGTTGAAAGTCCAGCCAAGGCATTCTAATATTTGCCATGCGTGGAATGAATTATTGCGGGCATCGTATTCATGCCAATGAAGGTCAGGAATCAAGCGATCGTCAGTCAGACATCATCGATCGCCAGCAGGTGAATGTGACAAACCACAACGACAGTTGGTAGTACCGGGCACTTCTCTTGCTGATCCAAGACGTCGGTTCGACGCCGTTGGGCAAGCCGCGCCGCATGGAGCTCGGCGGCCTTTGTTGCAGGTTCGCTACACCACTCGCTCGATCGGTCATCCTCAATGGACCTAATCCCAATGTGACTCCCGTGTGACGATGGATCAGTCTAGATGATGGCTGGACAGTGACGCAGCTGTCATAACAATGACAGACATAGGATCGTCGTGATGAATCGCGGATTACGCGCGGCACTTGGCAACAAGGCCGGTCGGGAGCTCGGTGCTCCCTTGAGCTCGGCCCTTGTTCTGACGTTCGCGGCCCTTTGCATTGCTTCCCCCGCACGGGCACAACAGGCGGCCCCGGTCGGCGCGCCGAAACCGGCTCGCCGAGCCCC
Organism: uncultured Lichenihabitans sp.; assembly: GCA_964243125.1. Lineage (GTDB taxonomy): Bacteria > Pseudomonadota > Alphaproteobacteria > Rhizobiales > Beijerinckiaceae > Lichenihabitans. The sequence goes on from CAXTEP010000023.1 coordinate 28,871, forward strand.
CGGGGAGTCGCTTCGGCGCGAAACGCGTCCCCCCCGCGCACCGGAATCGGCTTCGCAGGGACAGGTGACGAACGCGAACAACAACGCGCCCAACGCGGGCGTCTTTCCCTTCATTCCCCCCTATTTCACGAGGCTTCCGGGCGGCGGCACCTTCTCGGTCGACACGAAAGGTATATCGGCCAACACGGCCGAGAAGGACGTCCAGTTCCGCATCGGCGGCCGGTACCAGTACGACTTCAGCACCGTCGGGGTCAGGCCCAACATCGCCAGCATCCTGCCGACCGACAATGATTCCCGGCGGGCGTACTTCGAATCGTACTTGACCCTCAGCAACGGACTATTGGCCGTCTTCCAATACGACTTCGCCAATGCCACTCAACCGATCGTCGACGCGGCTGTGGCCTATCAGGCGCCCAAGACCCAGGTCATCTACACGATCGGTAATTTCAAGGAGCCGTTCAGCCTCAACGAGCTGCAGAGCGACAACGTCACGACCTTCACCGAGCGGTCGCTGATGGACAGTCTCACGCCGGCCCGCAACTTCGGCGGAGCCGTCGGAGCCTACGGCGACAAATGGACCGTCACGGCCGGCGTTTTCGGCGGCAATGCCAATATCGGCGTGACCGACAACGGAGTCGCCGGAACCGCCCGCGTCACCTACGCCCCGATCCTGGAAAAGAACCAGCTCCTGCACTTCGGTCTCGCCGGATCGTACCGGGCGCTGAGTTCGAACGGGCTGATTCCCTCCTTCGCGAGCCGCCCCGAAGACTCCTTGGAGCGAGCGCTCGTCAGCACCGGCGCCCTCGCCAGGAGCGATTCGATCGGCCGTTTCAATGCCGAAGCGTTGTACCAGTACGGCTCCTACCGCATCCAGGGCGAGTACACCTACCTCAACGTCGCGGGGCGCAACGGTCAGGCCGACCGCTCCTTCCAAGGCGGCTACGTCGAAGGCGGGTGGGTCATCAACGGTGCGGGCCGCCCTTATCGGATTTCGGCCACCTACGGGGCGGACTTCGCCGTGCTGCAAGGCGTTCAGGTCGACGATCCCCAGCGCATCTCGAACGGCGGCATCGGCGTGTTCGAGGCCGCGGCCCGCTACAGCGCCCTCGACCTGCAGACCACGGGGGTGCGCGGGGGGTCCGAGCAGGACGCCACCGTCGGCCTGAACTGGTATCCGGACCGCAACGTCCGCGTCGTCAACAACTACGTCCACGCGTGGCTGGAGCCCGCGGCCTTCTCGGTGGGACAGGGACGGAACGTGCAGAGCGACGCCTTCGTGAGCCGCTTCCAGGTCAACTGGTAGCGCGTTCCGACCCGCGTCCTGCCGCGGCGGCTTGGACATCGCCACCCTTTCGTGAGGCGAGGTCTCGCCTCATGGACGCGAAAACCTCGTTGGCCGCAGCCCGGATCGACACGAAGCGGATAACCCGCTCGAACACGCGATGCCGGACCCGCGCGCGAGGCAAGCTCGCCCGCCCATCCTGACCGCTCCCGCCCCGAAAGGGAAAACCGCGGCCGGGAAACTTCGACCGCTAATGCGCGACCAGCACTTGGCGGCAGGCCGGGGGCAGTTGCGCCACCGACAAGAGCGCGGCCGGCTTGGCGTTCGGGTTGAGGCGCGGGTGCAGGATCGCGGGGGTGAACCAGGCCGCGAGCGAAGCGTCGCAGCCGTCGCCCGGCTTCACCGGCACCTGCGGCTCGCAGGCGCCGTCGCCGGCCGGGCACTTGATCCTGACGTGGAAATGGAAGGTGTGGCCGTACATGGGCCGCACCTTGGAAAGCCAGGACCGGTCGCCCGTGGCCTCCCTGCAGATCGCCTTCTTGATGGCCGCGTTGACGAAGATGCGCTCGACCTCGGGCTGCCGGGCCGCGGCCCGGATGAGGGCCAGGTGCTGCGGCGTCCAGGCCTGCGGGTCGACGTCGAGGCCGTCCGGCCTGACCACGTCCGTGGCGGTCATGAACTCGCGCTCGGCCCGCGACAGCGCGCGGTCGGGCATGGGCGACAGCCAGACGTCGGCGTCGAGGCCGATCTGGTGGGACGCGTGCCCGCTCAGCATGGGACCGCCGCGCGGCTGCGACACGTCGCCGACCAGGATGCCGGGCCAGCCGTTGACGGCGGGAACCCGCGTGGCGAAGCGTTCCAGGAAGGCGATCAGGGCCGGGTTGCCCCAGTTGCGGTTGCGCGACACGCGCATCACCTGCCAGGCCGGGCCGTTGATCGGCAGGGCCTCGGCCCCGGCCAGGCAACCGCGCGCGTAGGAGCCGATCGAGCGCGACGCCAGATCGGCGGGCGCGAGGGCGCGCCCGAACGCCTGCTTGGCCGGCACCGCCGGATCGGTCGGGTTGGCGAGCGGAGGCAGGGGAACCGGATTCAGGCTGCCCCGCTCCTGCGCCCGCGCCGACACGGCCGCGAGTCCCACGACCAAGAGGGCAATAAGAAAGAGGCGCTTCAAACTGTTTGCCATCAAATTGGCCGAAGCTCGATCACGATTCTCGGAGCATGCCGCCTCTAACCGACGCACTTGAGCTTGAAAAGGCCCGGGCTCAGCGATGTCTCAGGGGATCGCGACTGATGATCACCGAACCTGTCGCTCCGGCAATGCCCGGTCGACCAGTTCACCGACGTTGCGATCGTGAAACCGTCGACCTGACAGGTCCCGAGGCTGGCAACCTTCAATGATCCCTCCGCAGGCTCACACGTGGAACGATGTCCAGCCGCCATGGGCAGCCGCCGTCGCACGTCGCCGCGCTATCGCGTCTGCGTCGACATGTTCAGCCGCGACGGAACCTACGTATGGCAAGGGCAGAGCCGCAGACAGCGGATCGATTGAAGAACAGGCCAACGGGCAGGCGATCTCATGTTCGACCCGGTAGGTCGACGACCCCGGTATCACGCCCGCATTGGTCCCCGCTCTCTACCATTACAGTTGCGGTTTGCGCGCGAGGTGTGCCTGCCAAGGTTCGGCTTGG
>CAXTEP010000024.1:0-2222 GCA_964243125.1 uncultured Lichenihabitans sp.
GATCAGCGTCGCGGCCCTGAAGGGAATCAGCACGGCCGACATCATGGCGCTCAGCCAGACCCAGGCCGACGCCTTCACGGCGACCCAGATCGGGGCCATGTCGGGCGATCAGGTGAACGCCCTGTTCGCGGTCGCCTGACCGCCCCGGATGCGGGCGTGACGCGGGGCCGGGCGAAGCAGCCCGGCCCCTCGAACGGTTTCACCGGCCGTTAACCAAGACGTGATGGTCTTGTTCTCGTCGACGGCCCGGCAATCACTCGAGGGTCGCGCGCCCGAGGCCGACCCGCCATGCTGCTGCACGACCCCGCGCCCGCCCCCGATCAGGCCGACGGCCTGTTCAGAACCGCCTGCGACAGGGCCATGGCCCGGACGCTGCCGGTGGCGGAGCTGTTCAGCGCCGCCGAGACGCTGAAGGGCCAGCATCGGCTGGCGCTGGCCTGCGACCTGTACAAGGCCTGGATCGCCTTCAACCCGGACGACGCGCTCGCCTACGCGGCCGTGTTCAACCACGGCATCGCGCTGTCGGAAAGCGGGGACCGGGTCGGCGCCATCAGCGCGTTCCGCGACTGCATTCGCCTCAAGCAGGACTTCTACCCGCCCTACGTCAACCTGGGGCGCTGCCTCGAGGATGCGGGTCAGGCCGGCGCCGGCGTCCTGCAATGGCTGGAACTGTCCAACAAGCTGCCGCAGATCAACGGCGACGCCGTGGCCAACAAGCTGACGGCCCTCCAGCAGGTGGGCCGCGTCCTCGAAAGCCACGACAAGGACCTAGCCGCCGAGGATGCCCTGAAGCAGTGCCTCGACGTCGACCCGGGGCAGCAGGAGGTGCTGCAGCACTGGATCTCGCTGCGGCAGCGGCAGTGCCGCTGGCCGGTCCTGGCCCCCTGGGAGCGCGCGTCGCGCGAAGCGCTGGCGGCCGGGATCTCGCCCCTGTCGCTGGCGAACCTCGCCGACGACCCGATGTTCCAGCTCGCCCGGGCGGCCCGCTACAACCGGCAGGCGGTTGGCTTTCCCAAGGCGGGCCGGCCGCGGCGGTGGGATCCCGCCGTCGCGGGCCGGCACGGCGGGCGGCTGCGGGTCGGCTACGTGTCGTCGGACCTGAGGGAGCACGCGGTCGGGTTCGGCCTGGCCGAGGTCATGGAACTGCACGACCGCGCCCGGGTGGAGGTCCACGCCTACTATTGCGGGATCGACCGCGCCGATCCCACCCGGGACAGGATCATGGCCGCGGTCGACCATTGGGTCGACATCAATCCGCTGAGCGACGAACAGGCCGCGGCGCGGATCGCCGCCGACGAGATCGACATCCTGGTCGACGTGAACGGCTACACCCGGTTCGCCCGGACCAGGGTGTTCGCGCTGCGGCCGGCGCCGGTCGCGGTGAACTGGTTCGGCTATCCGGGCACCATGGGGAGTCCCTACCACCACTACCTCGTGGCCGACGCCGCCGTGGTCCCGGCCGAGGCGGAGCGGTTCTACTCGGAAACGGTGCTGCGGCTGCCCTGCTACCAGCCGAACGACCGCCGGCGCCCCGTGGCGGCCCGGCGACCCAGCCGGGCTGACGAGAACCTGCCGGAAGGCGCCGTGGTGTTCTGCTGCCTGAACGGCATGCAGAAGCTCACCGCGCTCACCTTCGCGCGGTGGATGACGATCCTGCTGGTCGTACCGGGCAGCGTGCTGTGGCTGCTCGCCGGAACGGAGGAAACCAACGAGCGGCTGCGCGCCCTGGCGGCCGCGCGCGGCGTTGCGCCCGAACGCCTGGTGTTCGCGCGCAAGAAGCCCAATCCCGACCACCTGGCCCGCTACCCGCTCGCCGACCTGTTCCTCGACACCCTGCCCTACGGGGCCCACACGACCGCGGCCGACGCGATGTGGATGGGGGTGCCGATCCTGACCCTGCCGGGGCGGAGCTTCGCGTCACGGGTCTGCGCCAGCCTGGCCGGAGCCGCGGGCCTGGGCGAACTGGTCTGCACGAGCCCGGACCACTACGTGGCGCGGGCGATTGAGCTCGGCCGCGATCCGGCCGCACTCGCGCACCTGCGGCAGACCCTGGCGGGGAACCGCGACACCTGCGCGCTGTTCGATACGCCCCGACTCGTCCGCGAGCTGGAAGCGCTGTACGGGCGGATGTGGCAGGACTTCGCGGCGGGCCGCCTGCCCGTTCCCGCGCTGAACAACCTCGACGCCTACCAGGAGATCGGCACCCAGCTCGACCTGGAAAA
>CAXTEP010000024.1:2322-16217 GCA_964243125.1 uncultured Lichenihabitans sp.
AGGTCGGCGCTGCGGCTGGTTCGAGGCTCCTGCAGGGCGCGCGACAGCGACGCTTCGAGGTTGCTGTTGGCCAGTCCCGCGGCGCGGCGGGCTGTCTCGACGGCGCCGGCCTGGGCGGGATCAGGCGGGGCCAGCACGGCCTCGGCCAGGCGGCCGTAGGCCCGCAGCGTGTCGCGGAGGTCCCGGTCGAGCCGGTTCGGCTCCCAGCTCGGCCATAGCAGCATGCAGGCCGCCACCGCGGTCAGGCCGCCCACCAGCGTGTAAAGCGTGCGCATGCCCGCCACGGTCCAGGCGCTGTGGCCCGGCTCGGCGAGGTCGAACACCAGCACGATCAGCGGGGTCAGGCAGGCCACGTAGGCCCCGTAGCTGACCTGCCGCACCGAGAACCCCAGGATCGACAGCGGCAGCAGCAGGCTCGCCGTGACGAGCGGGGTTTGCGGCACGAACGCCAGGGCGCCCCCGAGGACGGCGCCCAGCACGGTGCCGCCGATCCGCTCCAGGAACCGCTGCCAGGTCGCGGCGAAGAAGGGCTGCATGGTGAGCACCACCGTGATGGCCAGCCAGTGCGCGTAGGGCGTCCACCACACGAGCGTGACCGCGATGGCCGGAACCGCCACGATGGTGGCGCGGACCGCGTGCCGCAGCACGGCCGACTTCCAGGTCCACTCGTCCCGCAGGGGTCCCCAGACCCGCGCCCGCCAGAACCCGGCGTCGGGCGGCGCGATGGCGGTGCGCAGGCTCGGCGCGTCCAGCCCCTGCCGGACGCGGAGCACCACGCCGAGGTGGTCGGCGATGCGGCCCGCGAGCGTCGTCAGCGTCGCCGGACCCGGCACCTCGGCGGTCATCCGGTCGAGGCTGCGGCGGATCCGGGCCGGCTCGGGCGGAGGATCGTGGCCGAGCACCAGCAGAACGGGCCGCAGCCGCCGCAGCAGGCGTTCGGCGCCGTCCCGGGCGTCCGTGCGGCTCGACGTCTCCAGGAGCTCGGACAGGACAATCAGGTCGCCGAACAGGCGGTCGGCCGCTTCCAGCATCAGCAGGCCCTGCGCGCCGCGGCCCGACAGGAGGTCGCGCGAGCGGACCGACGTCGTCAGCAGCCCGCGCGCCTCCTCGATGGCGGCCCGCACGGCGCGCCGGTGCGAGCGCGCGTGGGCGTCCCAATCAGCCTCGGCGGCGGACCGCGCGGACAGCAGGGCGCGCAGGTCGCCCACGAGCCCGGCCAGCTGCCGCCATACCCGGCCAAGCGAGCGGGCCGCGGGACGGTCCGACTGGATGCGCCAGATCACGATCGTGAGCATGCAGGCCCACAGGCCGCCCGCCACGAAACAGGCCAGGAACAGGAGCGCGGCGGCGGGCGTCAGCGGCCTGTCGAGGGCCAGCGCCAGCACCACGATCAGGATGTTGCCGACCGTCTGGGCCCGGAGTCCCCACACCCGGGCCATGCTGAACAGGAACACGGTCGCGGCCGCGACCGGCAGGATGGCGGCGAGGTGACCCTGACGGAGCAGGCCGAAGGCCGCCCAGGTGACCCCGCCCAGCACCGTGAAGCTCAGCAGCATGGGCAAGCGCTGCCGCACGCTGCCGCCCACGTCGCAGAAGCAGGTGATCATCGCGCCCGTCGCGGCGATCCCCAGCGGCACCGAGCCGATCCACTGGTTAAGGGCCAGGAACACCGCCGACGCCAGGGCGGCCCTGACGCCCTCGGCCACGCTGATGCCGCCCGGGTCGAGTCCCATCGGCATCCGCCGCAGGTCGGGGCCGGGGTCGCGGAGGGTGCCGCGGCCGAGCCGGAGTGTGGCCGGCCTCCGCATCAGGGCGGACCCGACCGTTCGGGGCGCCACCGGGCCGCCATCGCGAGCACGCAGGCCGCGCAAACGGTGCCCAGCAGCGCGCCGGCCAGGATGTCGCCCACGAAATGGTAGTCGGCCCCGAACAGGCCAAGCGCCACCAGAACCACGGGCAGGCCGGCGACCGGCCGCCATCGCGGCGCCGTCAGCCAGACCACCGCCATCGGCGCGGTGATCACCGTCATGTGGCCCGACGGGAACGAGGCCCAGCCGGCGCCGCCATGAAAGGGCGCGAACCCGTAGGCTCCGGTGCCGATCCACGAGGGATTGTTGTTGACCCAGGTTTCCGGCCACAGCCGCCCGAACGCGTATTTGGCCTGGTCCTTGATCGCCACGGCGACCAGCACGGCCATGCAGGCGCTGAACAGCGCGCGGCCCGCCGGACCGGGCCGCCACCCGGCCCGAATGCCCGCGCCCGCGGCCAGGAACCCGAAGATCGCGAGGGGCAGGACGGGATCGACGATGTGGGTGAGGGCCACGAACACCGCGTCGCCGCGCGCGGCCGCGTGGACCCAGGTGGCGGCAGGACGGTCGACGAACAGGACCGACAGGAGCGACGCCGCGCAGCCGCCGGCGATCCAGAGCGGGCCCGCGGCGCGGGACAGGAGAGGCGTCACGGCCGGCTCGGTTTCGCCGCCGCGGCGGGGCGAGCGCCTCCCCGGCACCGCGCCACGCGGCCCCGCCTCAGCGGCCGCCCGAACCGGTCACGACAGGTCCATCGACACCTGGATGGCGCCGGTGTTGCGCAGGATCCGCAGCGACACGTGGTCGTCGGTGCGCCGCAGGGTGACGTCCACCATGGCATGGTCGAAGCCCAGGTTGCGCAGGGTGATCTCCTCCGCGAAGGACGGCAGCTGGGGGTTGCGGAACCGGATCGCGCGGGCGAACGGATCGACCTCCAGCCCGAGGCACGCCTGCAACAGGAAGAACGGCGTGCCGGCCGCCCAGGCCTGGGGCGAGCAGGCGACGGGGTAAAGGGTCGGCCCCGCGCCGCGGCGACGGCGGAACCCGCAGAACAGTTCCGGTAGGCGGCGCAGGTTCATATAACTCGCGGCCGCGAACAGCCCCTCGAACACCCGCTCGGCCAACGCCGTGTAGCCGTAGCGCGCCATGCCGGCCGCGATCAGGGCATTGTCGTGCGGCCAGACCGAGCCGTCGTGGTAGGACATCGGGTTGTAGCGCGGCTGGCCCATAGCCAAGGTGCGGATGCCCCAGCCGGAAAAGAAGCTCGCCGACAGCATATCCTCGGCGATGCGGGCCGCGCGCTCGGGCCGCGCGATGCCCGACCAGAGCACCTGCCCGGCGTTCGAGGTGCGGATCCGGCAGGGCCGCTTGGCGCCGTCGAGCGCGATCGCGTAGGTGCCGATGTCGTCGCACCAGAAGGCCGCGTCGAACCTGTCGGCCAGGGCGGCCGCGGTCGCGTCGAGGTCCGCGGCCAGATCGGGCTTGCCGAGCCGCCGCGCCATGCCGGCCGCGAGACGCCGCGCCATATAGGCGTAGCCCTGCACCTCGCAGAGCGCAATCGGGCCCTCGGCCAGCGTGCCGTCGGCGTGGAACACCGCGTCGTAGGAGTCCTTCCAGCCCTGGTTCTGCAGGCCGGTGTCGAGGGCGCGGTGGTACTCGATGAAACCGTCGCGGTCGCGGTCGCCGCTGTTCTCCATCCAGGCGAGCGCGCTCTCGACCGCGGGCCAGAGCGCCGCGACCGTGTCGAGGTCGGCGGTACGTTCGAGGTAGAGGCCCGCCAGCACCACGAACAGCGGGGTGGCGTCGATCGAGCCGTAGTAGAGGCCGAAGGGAATCTCGCGCAGCACCGCCATCTCGCCGCCGCGCATCTCGTGCACGATCTTGCCGGGCTCGGCGTCCGACTTGTCATCGTCGGCATCGGCCTGGAAGGCAGCAAGCCGCCGCAGCACGCCCTTGGCGAGCGAGGGGTCGCACCACAGCATCTGCACGGCCGTGAAGATGCCGTCGCGGCCGAAGGTGGTCGAGTACCAGGGCGTCCCGGCATAGGGGTAAGGGCCCTGCGGCGTGTCGGTCACCAGCATGAACAGGTCCGCCATGGACCGGCACAGCACCTCGTTCAGGATGTCGTTGGAGGTTTCCACGGTGGCCACGGCCCGCGAGGCGGCCCGCTGGTGGCGGTTGGCGTCGATGAAGCCCTTGAAGAATGTACCCACCTGGGGCGGGTCGATCCCGTGGCATTCGACGGCCAGGAACAGCGTCGTGGCCGCCTCGGAAGCGAGCGACAGGCCGTAGACCGCCGACCCCGGCGTGAGCGAGGACGGCGCGGGTTCGAGGCGGACCAGCGCGTCCCGCTTGAGGTCGTCCAGCCCCGTGTAGGACAGGCGGACGCTGCCCGGCCCCTCGACCGCCTGGGTGGCAATGCCCCGGCGCTTGCGCCGGCTACCGCGGACCTCGAAGAGGTCGGAGAAGTCGGCCCCGAACGCCAGGGTCAGGGTGAAGGTGATGGCGTGGTCGCCGTGATTGGCGACGTGGATCCTCTGGTGGGCGACCCCTCCCCAGAGATAGATGGTCCGCACCACATGGATGGTGTCGCGGGGCAGCACGATGACACCGTCCCGGTAGATGTCGGGATTGGTCAGGTCCACCGTCATGGCGACGTTGTCGTCGCGGACGGTCGCGCCGAGCAGCAGCGGCTGCATGCCATTGATCAGCAGTTCGAGCCGCGACAGGAAACGCGTGTCGTGGTTGAACAATCCGTCGGGGCCGCCCGCCGAGGCGCCCACGTCGCCGTGGGCGTCGAAGATGGCGAAACTGTCGCCGTGCTTCAGAACGTGGCGCGGGCGCGACGACGGGCCCGTGGCCGTGATGTAGAACTGGCCCTGCTCGGGAGCAGGGCCAGCAGGGTCGACGTTACCTGGCTTCGGCGCGTCCTCAAGCATCATTGAATTTCGGCCGGCTTCCCGAAACGCGGCGCGAGCGGCACCATGCTGTCGAGCGACATGTCGGCGGCGGCCCGGATCTGCTCGGCCCGCATCGCCATGGGCTCGGCCGCGACCTGCCGCTGGTAGAGGTCCACGTAGTCCCGCGCCATGCGGCCGGCCGTGAAGCGCTCGTCGAAGGTCCGGCGCACGCCGCGCCGGTCGAGCGACAGGACCTCGGGAAGGGCCGCGATCGCCTCGGGCATCGAGCCCACGATGCGCCCCGTCACCCCGTCGTCGATCACCTCGACCACCGAGCCGTTGCGGAACGCCAGCACGGGCGTGCCGCACGCCATGGCCTCGATCATCACCAAGCCGAAGGGCTCCGGCCAGTCGATGGGGAACAGGAGCGCCCGCGCTTCGCCGAGGAACCTCGTCTTCTGCCGCTCGTCGACCTCGCCGATGAACTCGACCTCGGGGTGGCCCTGGATCAGCGGGTTGATGACCTCGCGGAAGTATTTCTCGTCGGCCTTGTCGACCTTGGCGGCGATCTTCAGCGGCAGGCCGAGCGCCTTGGCGATCTCGATGGCACGGTCGGGCCGCTTCTCGGCCGAGATGCGGCCCAGGAACGCGAGGTAGCCACCGCGCGGGTCGAAGTTCGGCGTGTGCAGGTTGGCGGGCAGGCCGTGCAGGATGGTGCCGGCGAAATTGGCGTCCGCGATCGGGGCGCGCTGCGAGTCCGAGATGGACACGAGCGGCATCTTCGGGAAGGCGCGGTAGAAGGGCCACAGGTCGGGCATGTCCTGGCGCCCGTGCAGCGTCGTCACGGTCTTGTTCTCAAGCCCGCGGAACAGGGGGAAATGCACCATGTCGACGTGGAAGTGCAGGATGTCGAAGGACTGCGCCAGGCGCCTGACGCGGTCGGCCATCATGGTGTAGTGGGGCAGCCAGTCCTTCATGGTCTCGGACAGGCGGATCGCCTCGGTGGTGCAGGGCAGCAGGCTGGCGGCCGTGATCGAGTCGCCGCTCGCGAACAGCGTGACGTCGTGACCCTGGTTGACCAGTTCCTCCGTGAGCCAGGACACGATCCGCTCGGTGCCGCCGTAGAGGCGGGGCGGAACGCTTTCCATCAGCGGAGCGATCTGGGCAATCTTCATGGGAACCCCCGGTTACACACCCAACTGGGCGTCGGCCTGCAAGCGTGAACACTGCCGGAAGATTAATTGTTCCGCACCGCAACACGCGCTAGAGCTGAGCATTAGGAAGGGCACCCGGATCGCGGGCGAGCAGCTTGCCAAAGCTGCGCCCGGACCAGTCCACGGGAGTTCCCGATTGCTGACACTCGACCGCCCCCTCGACGAGACATGCCTGTTCTTCGACGTGGACGGATCGCTGATTGACATCGCTCCGCGCCCGGACGCCGTGGTGGTGCCCGACGGCCTCGTGGACGACCTGCACCGGGCGAGCCGCCTCGTGGACGGCGCGCTGGCGCTGGTCAGCGGGCGCACCATCGCCCAGCTCGACGCCCTGTTCGGCCCGGAGCGCCTGCGCGCCAGCGGCGTGCACGGCGCCGAGATGCGCTACGATCCCGACGGTCCGGTCGTGGTGTCCGAGCAGGACCTCGTTCCCGCGGCGGTGTGGGACGACCTGACCGCCCTGCTGGCCGCCTTTCCCGGCACGATCGCGGAAAACAAGCGGTTCAGCTTCGCGATCCACTTCCGCCACGCGCCATCCTTCGAGGGCGACATCCGGCGCGCCCTCGAGGCTCTGCTGGCGCGCCACGCGGGCGAGCCGCTGCGGCTCATGCCCGGCCATTTCGTGTTCGAGATCAAGCGGACGGGGTTCAACAAGGGGCTGGCGATCCGCCGCTTCCTGGCGCACGAGCGCTTCGCGGGACGCAAGCCGATCTTCATCGGCGACGACGTGACCGACCAGCCCGGCTTCGCGGCCGCGCTCGACTTCGACGGCCGGGCCTATTCGGTGGGGGCGCCCTTCCCCAACACCAGCGGAACCTTCGCCAACCCTTCGGAAGTCCGCAACTGGATCATGCAGATCGCCAGAATGGAAAGCCTGCACGCATGAACAACGGCCAACCGCGAAACCTCGACTACGCCCTGATCGGCAATTGCCGGGTCGCCGCCATGGTGGACACCAGCACCCGCATCGTCTGGTGGTGCACGCCGCGCTTCGATTCCGATCCCGTCTTCTCCCGCCTGCTGGCCGGCGACGAGGAGAAGGGCTTCTGCGACGTGGTGCTGGCCGACCAGGTGTCGAGCCAGGCCGCCTACCTGCGCAACACCGCCATCCTGGAAACGGTGCTGACCGACAGCGCGGGCGGCGCCGTCAAGGTCACCGACTTCATGCCGCGCTTCAAGCGGTTCGAGCGGGTGTTCCGCCCCGCCCAGATCGTCCGCCGCATCGAGCCCGTGGCGGGCCTGCCCCGCGTCACGATCCGGGTGCGGCCGACCCACGATTACGGCCGCGAGGTGACGCAGGTCGCCACGGGGTCGAACCACATCCGCTACATCGCGGGCGACCACGTGACGCGGCTCACCACGGACGCGCCGCTGTCCTACATCGAGCGCGAGGTAAGCTTCGCGCTCAACCGGCCGCTCACCCTCGTGCTCGGCCCCGACGAGCCGTTCCTGAGCGGGCTGGAAAGCACCACGTTCGACTTCCTCCAGCGCACGCACGAATACTGGCTCGACTGGGTGCGCTACCTCGCCCTGCCCTACGAGTGGCAGGCCGACGTGGCCCGCGCCGCCATCACGCTCAAGCTCTGCAGCTTCGAGGAAACCGGCGCCATCGTGGCGGCCCACACGACCTCCATTCCCGAGGCCGACGGTTCGACGCGCAACTGGGACTACCGCTACTGCTGGCTGCGCGACTCCTTCTTCGTGGTGCACGCGCTGAACCGGCTCGGCGCCACCCAGACCATGGAATCCTACATCAACTACATCACGGATCTGGCGATCAGCAGCGACAGCATCCTGCAACCGGTGCACAGCATCGTGCCGGGCACGCCGCTGCCCGAGTGGATCGCCCCCAACCTCAAGGGCTTCAAGAACAACAAGCCGGTGCGGGTCGGCAACGAGGCCGTGATCCAGGTGCAGCACGACGTGTACGGCAGCGTGGTGCTGGGCGCGACCCAGATGTTCGTGGACGAGCGCCTGCCCAAGATGGGCGACGAGGCGCTGTTCCGCCGGCTGGAGCAGCTCGGCCGGCAGGCCTCGCGCTTCGCACTCGAACCCGACGCCGGCATCTGGGAATATCGGGGCCGCAAGCGCGTCCACACCTACTCGGCGGCGCTGTGCTGGACCGCCTGCGACCGCCTGGGCCGCATCGCCAAGCGGCTCGGCCTAGCGGCCGAGGCGCGGCAGTGGTCGGCCGAGGCGGGCCGCCTGCGCGACACCATCCTGGACCAGGCCTGGAACCCGGAGCGCGGCGCGCTGACCGGCGCGTTCGGCCAGCCCGAGCTCGACGCCAGCAACCTGCTCCTGCCCGAGTTCGGCTTCATTGCCGCCACCGACGAGCGGTTCGTCAAGACCGTGGAGGCCACGGGCCGCGAGCTCATGCTCGACAACCGCATCATGCGCTACACGGCCGCCGACGACTTCGGCCTGCCCGAGACGGCCTTCCTGGTGTGCAATTTCTGGTACGTCGACGCCCTGGCCCAGATCGGCCGGCGGGAGGAGGCACGGGAGCGGTTCACAGACATCTTGTCCCACCGCAATCATTTTGGCATCCTGTCGGAGGATCTTCACGCCGCCACGGGCGAGCTTTGGGGCAACTTCCCTCAGACCTACTCGATGGCCGGGATCATCAATTCAGCGATGCGACTGTCACAAAGTTGGGAGGACGCTTGGTGTCTCGACTTGTGATCGTATCGAACCGCGTGGTCGTGCCGGAGCCGGGCAAGCCCGCGCCTCCCGGCGGGTTGGCCGTCGCGGTTCATGCGGCGCTGAAGAACCGGTCCGGGTTGTGGTTCGGCTGGAGCGGCAAGGTGGACGACGGCCCCCTGCCGGAGCCGACGGTCGCGGTGCGCGACAACATCACCTACGTGGTGACCGACCTGTCCACGGCCGACTACCAGGAATATTACAACGGCTTCGCCAACCGGGTGCTGTGGCCGATCCTGCACTACCGCGTCGATCTCGCGGAGTTCAGCCGGTCCGACCTGACCGGCTACCTGCGGGTCAACGGTCTGTTTGCCGACCAGCTCGCCAAGCTGCTCGAACCCGACGACATCATCTGGGTGCACGACTACCACCTGATCCCGCTGGCCCGCGAGCTGAGGAACCGGGGCTTCAACAACCCGATCGGGTTCTTCCTGCACATCCCCTGCCCGCCGCCCGACCTCCTGTTCACCATCCCCAAGCAGGAGCTCAGCCTCGGGGTGATGAGCTACTACGACCTCGTCGGCTTCCAGACCGAGAACGACCGGGAGAACTACGGTCGCTACCTCGCGGCCTCGAAGGCCACGGTGAGCCGGGACGGCAGCGCCTATTCGGTGGACGGGCGCGTGACGCGGATCGGCGCCTTTCCGGTCGGCATCGAGACGCGCGACTACGCCGACCTCGCCCGGCTGTCGGCGCAGTCGGATTTTTCGCATCTTGTGAGCGACAGCCTGATCGGCACCAAGCTGTTCATCGGCGTCGATCGCCTGGACTATTCCAAAGGCATCATCCACCGCCTGGAAGCCTACGGGCATTTCCTCGAAACCGAGGCCGACTGGCGCAACAGGGTGACGCTGCTGCAGATCACGCCCAAGAGCCGCGAGGAGATCCCCGAATACGGCGACATGGTGAAGGCCGTGAACGAGCTCGTGGGCGACGTGAACGGGCGGTTCGGCGAGGCCGCCTGGACACCGCTGCGCTACGTTAACCGTTCCTATTCGCGCCCCGAACTCGCCGGCCTGTTCCGGCAGGCCGCGGCCGCCGTGGTGACCCCTTTGCGCGACGGCATGAACCTCGTGGCCAAGGAATTCGTGGCCGCCCAGGACCCCGGGAACCCCGGTGTCCTGATCCTGTCGCAGTTCGCCGGCGCCGCGGCCGAGCTCGACTCCGCCGTGATCGTCAACCCGCACGAGACCGAGGGCATGGCAGCCGCCATGCGGCAGGCCCTCGAAATGCCGCTCGACGAGCGCCGCGACCGGCAGGCCCGCATGTACGCGCGCATCGAGAAGCACGACATCGACTGGTGGGCCGAAACCTTCCTGGCCAAGCTCGCCGACACGCGGCGCTCGTTCCTGATCGGCCAGCTGCGGTCGCTGTTCACGCCCTGAGTACCGTCAATCACCCTGCGTGGGATGATCCAGCCCCGCGGCGGGAGACACCACGGTCTCGGTCTCGGACTTGAAGCAACATCCTGCTGTTCCCTGCCGCAAGGCGCCCCTTCACGCCCCCGCCACCAGGGTGTCGATGCGCAGCGGCAGGTCGCGGATGCGCTGGCCCGTGGCGTGGAAGACCGCGTTGGCGAGCGCCGCCGACGTCCCCACGATGCCGATCTCGCCGATGCCCTTGATGCCGAGCGGGTTCACGAGCTTGTCCTCCTCGGGCACCAGGATCACCTCCACCTCCGTGACGTCGGCGTTCACGGGCATCAGGTAGTCGGCCAGGTTGGTGTTGACGTAGCGGGCCGCGTTGACGTCGATCTCGGTTTCCTCGTGCAGGGCCGAGCCGATGCCCCAGATCATGCCGCCCATGTACTGGCTGCGCGCCGTCCGGGTGTTCATGATGCGTCCGGCCGCGAAGGCGCCGACGATGCGCGGCACCCGGATCTCGCGGGTGCGGGCGTGCACCCGCACCTCGACGAACTGCGCCCCGAACGCGAACTGCATGCGGTCGGGCAGCTTGGCGCCGCCGAGCGGCTGCGCGGCGCCCTTGTACAGCGCCTGCATGGCGCCGGGCTTGGCCCCGTGCGGCAGCCATTCGGCATATTCCTCGACCGCGCCGATCCCGCGCTTGTTGATGGCCTCGACGAGGTCGGCCGCGTAGGCGGTCTCGTTGCTGAGCTTGGCCCGGATGGCGTCGCAGGCCTGCGCCACCACGTTGCACACGCTCGCGGTGGTGATCGACCCGCCCGACACCGGCGCGGGTGGCCAGTTGGTGTCGCCCAGCGCCACCGACACCTTCTCGACCGGCAGGCCGAGGCGCTCGGCCGCGATCTGCGCCACGACCGTGTAGATGCCGGTGCCGATCTCGTGGCTCGCGGTCTCGACCCGGGCGGTGCCGTCCGGCAGCAGGCGCACGCGGGCGCTGGCGGGCGCCATCTGGGTCGGGTAGGCCGAGGTGGCGCAGCCCCAGCCGACCATCCAGTCGCCGTCCCGCATCGATCCGGGCTTGCGGTCGCGCTTGGACCAGCCGAACGCCTCGGAGGCCTGGTCGAAGCATTCCATCAGCGAGCGGCTGGTATAGGGCAGCCCCTTGATGGGCTCCTTCATCGTGTCGTTGACGCGGCGCAATTGCACCGGGTCCATATCGAGCGCCACCGCGAGCTCGTCCATGGCGCTTTCGAGCGCGAAGAAGTAGGGCGTCTCGGCCGGGGCCCGCATGAAGCCCGGGGTCGAGCGGTCGGCCCGGACGATCGTCACGTTGCTGGCGATGTTGGGACAGGCGTACATGCGCGTGGACGCGTCCGTGCCCGCGACCGCGTAGGGGTCGGGCCGCGACGTGACCTCGAAACCCTCGTGGCTCAGCGCCGCGAGCCTGCCGTCGGGCGTCGCGCCCAGCTTGACGGTATGACGGGTTTCGGCCCGGTAGGTCGCGGTCGTGAAGCCCTGCTCGCGGGTCGCGACCAGCTTGACGGGCCGGTTCAACCGCTTGGCCGCGATCGCCACGATGGCGGTGCGCTGGGTGAGCGCCCCCTTGGACCCGAACGCGCCCCCGATGAACGGGCTCACGACGCGGATCCGGCTCGCCTCGATGCCGAGCTGCGCCGCCAGCCCGTTCTTGATGCCGTAGACGTTCTGACTCGGCTCGTGGATCGTCAGGTTCGGGCCGTCCCAGAACGCGGTCGTGGCGAAGAGCTCGATCGGGTTGTGGTGCTGGGTGGGGGTCGAGTAGCTGGCCTCGATCCTGACGGGCGCCGCCGCGAAGGCCGCCGCGAAGTCGCCGACCTTGGGGTCCTCGTGCTTCTTGTTCTGCGTCGCGAGTTCTTGATCGACCGTGCCGGGCGACCCGAAGGTCGCGGAGGGCGCCTCGATCTCGTAGTCCACGGTGATGCGATGGGCCGCGTCGCGGGCCGCCTCGTAGCTGTTGGCCAGCACCACCGCGATCGTCTGCCCGCCGTAGCTGATGCGGGGCGAGTCGAGCGGGATCACCGTGTTGGAGGCCGGGCCGCCATCGCTGACGAACTTCGTTTCCTTGACGGCTTGGGCCATGTTGTCGTGCGTCAGGATCTCCAGCACGCCCGGCAGCGACCGCGCCTCGTCCAGCGCCATGGATTTGACGCGGCCCTTGGCGATGCCGCTGCTCACCAGGAACGCGTACGCGGGGTCGGCCACCGGCATGTCGGCCGCGTAAAGGGCCGCGCCGGTCACCTTGGCGCGCGCGTCGTAGCGCGGCACGGGCTGGCCCATGTTGGCCTTGGGGGCGGGAGCTGCGGTGACCATGGGGTTAACCCTCCAGCGCCGCGGCCTGGAGCAGGGCGCGCGCAACGGTTTGCTGTCCGAGAGCGATCTTGAAGGCGTTGTGGCGCCGCGGCACCGCGCCCGCAAAGGCGGCGCGGGCCGCCGAGGCCGCCGCGACCGCGTCGAGCGGCTTGCCGACCAGCAGCGCCTCGGCGTCCCGGGCGCGCCAGGGCACGGAAGCGACGCCGCCGAGCGCGATCCGCGCCTGCCGCACGGTGCCGCCCTCCATGTCGAGCGCCACCGCGGCGGACGCGAGCGCGAACGCGTAGGACTGCCGGTCGCGGATCTTGAGGTAAAGCGAGCGGCGGGTCCAGGGCGCGGCCGGGACCGTGAAGCCCGTGATCACCTCGCCCGGCGCGAGGCTCGTCTCGACGTGGGGCGTGTGGTCCGGCTGGCGGTGCAGGTCCGCGAAGGCGATGCGGCGCGCTCCCTGCGGACCCGTGACCTCCACGACGGCGTCGAAGATCAGCAGGCTCTGGGCGAAGTCGCCCGGATAGGCCGCGATGCAGTCCGGGCTCGACCCCAGCACGGCGTGCTGCCGGTTCTGCCCGTCCAGCGCCGCGCAGCCCGAGCCCGGGTTGCGCTTGTTGCACGCCGACCAGCTTGGATCGCGGAAGTAGTTGCAGCGCGTCCGCTGCAGCACGCTGCCGCCCACCGAGGCCATGTTGCGGAGTTGCGCGCTGGCCGCAAGCGCGAGCGACTGGGCGATGGCCGGGTAGAGCCTGACGACCTCCGGGTGATCGGCGACGGTCGCCATGCGGGCCAGGGCGCCGAGCCGCAGGCCGTCGGGGCCGACCGCGACCGCGGCGGCGCCGGTCTTGGCGAGGTCGTTGATGTCGACCACGCGGGCGGGCTGCATCACGTCGAGCTTCATGAGGTCGAGCAGCGTGGTGCCGCCCGCCATGAACTCGGCCGGGAACCGGCCCTGGACCGGGACGGGCTGCGGTTGCCCGGCGACAACGGCGCGCAGCGCCTGCCCGGCCGCCTCGGCGGTGGCGGCGCGCTCGTAGGTGAAGGGGCGCATGGCTCAGCCCTCCATCTGCGGCTTGGCCTGCTTCACGGCCGCCACGATGTTGGGATAGGCGGCGCAGCGGCACAGGTTGCCGCTCATGTATTCGCGGATGGCGTCGTCGCTGCCGGCATGGCCCTCGGTGACGCAGCCGATGGCCGACATGATCTGGCCCGGCGTGCAATAGCCGCACTGGAAGGCGTCGTGGTCCACGAAGGCCTGCTGCATGGGGTGCAACGGGCCGTCGGTCGACGCCAGTCCCTCGATCGTGGTGACGGCTGGACCCTGCACCGCGACCGCCAGCGTCAGGCACGCGAGGGTCCGCCGCCCGTCCACCAGCACCGTGCAGGCGCCGCACTGGCCTTGGTCGCAGCCCTTCTTCGATCCCGTCAGGCCCACGTGGTCGCGCAGCGCGTCGAGCAGCGTGGTGCGCACGTCCAGGCCGAGCCGGTGGGTCTTGCCGTTGACGGTCAGGCTGACGGGCAGGGGCGCGGTCGGATCGGCGGCCGGACCCGGCTGGGCGCTGGCGG
>CAXTEP010000024.1:16317-21531 GCA_964243125.1 uncultured Lichenihabitans sp.
ACCGTTGCGTGACAGAGTCTGTTGCACCCCGGAATGCCCCTGTGTACTCATTTGTCGAGTGAATTTGCGCGTAACCGCAAATGCAGCTTGACGGTTTGCGGAGGATCGTCGCTCGCGATGCGACATCGGACTCCGGACAATTTTCTATTTGCCGGACGCGTTGCAGGTGAAGGCCGTTAATCAAGACGAGTGGATTTCATGAGACGCTTGCAGGACTGAGCCGTCGGTGTCTGTGACGCTGCTGTTGTTGTGGGTTGGCGTTGGAGGATTGCGGATCATGGCGGATAATGCGGACCATGCGGGCGACATATCGCCCGAGCAGGCGATGGACGTCCTGAAAACGGAGCCCGGGGCCGTGCTGATCGACGTCCGCACCGGGCCGGAATGGGAGAACGTCGGCGTGCCGGACCTCGCTTCCGTGAAGGGCGAGCCGGTGTTCCTGGAATGGCTGTCCTATCCGGCCATGTCCCCCAACGCCGCCTTCGCCGCAACCCTCGAGGCCGAACTGAAGCGAAGGGGCGCGGAGGCCGACACGCCCCTGCTGTTTCTTTGCCGGTCCGGCGCCCGCAGCGCCGCGGCGGCCCGCGCCATGACGTCGCTGGGCTTCGGTCGGAGCCACAACGTGGCGGGCGGCTTCGAGGGCTCGCCCGGCCAGGGGCTGCCCGGCTGGAAGGCCATCGGGCTGCCCTGGACGCGGCCGGCCCGCTAGGGCGGTTCAAAACCCGAGTCCGACGTCCGCGACGCGAACGTGCTCCGGCGGGCCGCCCCGCCGTTTTCCCGATCTTCCACCGAGTGCAGCGAATTGCCCATGATTGCGCGCAGCGAAGCCGTCCCTCCATCGCCGCCCGCGGCCGGACCTTCGGAGCGCCCCCCGGAGGAGCGGCCCGCCACGGTTTCGGAGGACGGCATGACGGCGACCCGCGATCTCGCGGCGATCTGGGCGCAGGCATGCCGGCGCCTGCGGGCCGAGCTTGGCGATGCGGTGTTCAATGCCTGGTTCGCCCGGCTCGAGCTCGACCGGGTCGAGGACGGGACCGCCCATCTCACGGTGCCGACCAGCTTCCTGAAGGCCTGGATCCAGTCCCACTACAATGACAGGATGCTGGCCGCGCTGGCGGGCGACGCGCCCGACGTCGTCCGGCTGTCGGTGGGCCTGCGCTCCTCGGCCAGGAGCCCGCGACCCGGCGCCGCGCCGCGACCGGCCCCGCCCCGGCGCGAGCCCACGGCCCCCGAGCCGCCTGCCAGCCCGCCCGTCGACCGGCCCCGGGCCGCCGAAGCGGCCGCGCCTTCCCGGCCCCGCGACCCCGAAGGGCTGACCGGGTCGCCGCTCGACCGCCGGCTCACCTTCGCGAGCTACCTGACGGGCCGCTCCAACCAACTCGCCTACGGCGCGGCCCGGCAGGTCGCCGACGCCTCGCCCGGCGCGGCCCCGCTTTACAGCCCGCTCTACGTCCACGCCGCGGTCGGGCTCGGCAAGACGCACCTAATCCAGGCCGTGGCGCACGCCGCCACCGACGCCGGCCGGCGCGTCATCTATCTCACGGCCGAGAAGTTCATGTACGGCTTCGTGGCGTCGCTGAAGGCCCAGACCGCGCTGGCCTTCAAGGAGCGTCTCAGGGCCATCGACCTCCTGATCATCGACGACGTCCAGTTCCTGCAGGGCAAGTCGATCCAGCAGGAATTCTGCCACACGCTGAACGCGCTCATCGACGACGGGCGGCAGGTCGTGGTGGCGGCCGACCGGCCGCCCGCCGACCTCGAAACTCTGGAGGAGCGGGTCCGCTCTCGGCTGGCCGGTGGCCTGTGCGTCGCCATGGAGCCGCTCGACGAGGCGCTCAGGATGAAGTTCCTGCAGAATCGCGTCGCCACGGTCAGGACCATGCAGCCGGGATTCGAGCTGTCCGACCAGGTGCTGGCCCTCGTGGCCCGCTCGATCGTCACCAACGGCCGCGACCTCGACGGCGCCATGAACCGGCTGATGGCGCACGCGACGCTGAACGGCAGCCCCCACACGGTCGAGACCGCCGAAGCCGCCATCCGCGACCTCGTGCGGACCCGGGAGCCCAAGCGGGTCAAGATCGAGGACATCCAGAAGCTCGTCGCCACCCACTACAACGTGAGCCGGGCCGACATCCTGTCGTCGCGCCGCACCGCCACCGTGGTGCTGCCGCGCCAGATCGCCATGTACCTGTCCAAGAGCCTGACGCTGCGCTCGCTGCCCGAGATCGGCCGGCGCTTCGGCGGGCGCGACCACACGACCGTGCTGCACGCGGTGCGCAAGATCGAGAACCTTTGCGGCCAGCAGACGACCCTGGCCGAGGAGCTCGAACTGCTCAAGCGCATGCTGCAGGACTGAGCCGCGACGGCTCGGCCGGTTCAACCGTGAGCGAGTGGGCGGGTTGACAGTGGCGGCCCGACCCCCAATGACTTCGCCCACGATCCCCCCTTGCCGGGGCGATCCCCCAATCTGCTGCGGGAACTAAGGATAATGGGTTCGCTCGATCGGTGGCGCTCGGTGATGGGTGCCGGTCTCCTCATGCTGCTCGCCTGCGGCCCCGGCCGCGCGGCCTGCTCCGACCCGAGCGGGTTTCCGGCCTGGCTGGAGAACTACAAGCAGCAGGCCAGGGCCCAGGGGATCTCGGAAGGCACGATCGACGCCGCCCTCGACGGCCTGACCTACGATCGCGACACCATCTCGCACGACCACGGCCAGGGCGTGTTCCGGCAAAGCTTCGAGCAGTTCTCGGCCCGCATGGCCAACTCGTTCCGCATCAACAAGGGCCGCAGCCTGGTGGGGCGCTACGCGGGCCTTTTCTCGCGGATCGAGGCGCAATACGGCGTGCCCGCCCCCGTAATCACGGCCATCTGGGGCCTGGAAACCGACTTCGGCGGCTACACGGGCAAGTTCGACACGATCCGCTCGATCGCCACCCTGGCGTTCGACTGCCGCCGGTCCGAGAAGTTCTCGGCCGAACTGACCGACGCGCTGCGCATCATCCAGCGCGGCGACATGACCCGCGGCAGCATGCGGGGCGCCTGGGCGGGCGAGATCGGCCAAACCCAGTTCATGCCCTCCTCCTACATCAAATACGCGGTCGATTTCGACGGCGACGGGCGGCGCGACCTCGTCCGCAGCGTACCCGACGTGCTGGCCTCCACGGCCAAGTACCTGCAGGCCTACGGCTGGCAGGCCGGCCAGCCCTGGGACCCGGGCACCGCGAACTTCGCCGCCATCCAGCAGTGGAATGCGAGTTCCGTGTATTCGCGCACCATCGCGCTCCTGGCCGACAAGATCGCGGGCCAGAACTAGGCCTGAGGGGGTCCGCGTGCCGGTTCCGGACGGCCTCGGCCTGCCCCGCTTCGAGCCCGGAACCGTGTGGCTCGTGGGCGCCGGCCCGGGTGACCCGGGGCTGCTAACCCTGCACGCCCTGAACGCGCTCGAACAGGCCGATTGCGTGGTCTACGACGCGCTGGTGGGAGAGGCCGTGCTGGGCCTCGCGCGGCCCGGCGCGGCGCAGGAATTCGCGGGCAAGCGCGGCGGCATGCCGTCGCCGAAGCAGCGCGACATCACCGAGCGGCTGATCGAACTCGCCCGGGCGGGCCGGCGGGTGCTGCGCCTCAAGGGCGGCGATCCCTTCGTGTTCGGGCGCGGCGGCGAGGAGGCGCTGGCGCTGGCCGCGGCCGGCGTCCGGTTCCGCGTCGTGCCGGGCATCACGGCAGGCCTGGGCGGCCTCGCCTACGCGGGCATCCCGGCCACCACGCGCGACACCAACCGGGCCGTGATCCTGGCCACGGGCCACGCGGCGGCGGGCGCGGTGGAGCCCAACGACTGGGCCGCGCTGGCCCGCACCGGCCTGCCTATCATCCTGTACATGGGCATGACGTTCCTGGACGAGATCGCGGCCGGGCTGATGCGCGGCGGCCTGCCGTCCGACACGCCGGTCGCGATCGTCACGGACGCGACCCTGCCGGGTCAGGGCGTCCACGTGACGGCGCTCGGCCGGGCCAAGGCGGACGCCGACGCGCGCGGCCTGGGCGCGCCGGCCATCGTGGCGATCGGCGACATCGTGCGGTTGCACGACGTGCTGGCGCCGGCGGCGCTCAACGGGGGAGCCGGCGCGTGACCGCGGCCGGCCTCGTCGTGGCGGCGCCCCGCTCGGGTAGCGGCAAGACCACGCTGACCTTGGGCCTGCTCCGCGCCTTCACCCGGCGCGGCCTGAACGTGGCCGGTGCCAAATGCGGCCCGGACTACATCGATCCCGCGTTTCACGCCGCCGCGACCGGACGGCCCAGCTTCAACCTGGACGCCTGGGCCATGGAACCGCCCGCGCTCGTAGGCCTCGCGGCCGACAACGGCGCGGCATGCGACCTCGTGGTCTGCGAGGGACTGATGGGGCTCTTCGACGGCGTGCCCGGACCGGAAGGGCGGCGCGGTTCCAGCGCCGACGTGGCGGCGGCCCTGGGCTGGCCCGTCCTGCTGGTGCACGACGTCGGCGGCCAGTCGCAGTCCGCGGCCGCGCAGATCAAGGGCTGCCTGGACTTCGACCCCCGAATCCGGGTCGCGGGCGTGGTGCTGAACCGCGTCGGCAGCGAGCGGCACCGCCGGCTGGTGGCCGACGCGGTCGCGCCCCTCGGCCTGCCGGTGCTGGGCGCCCTGCCCCGCAGTTCCGCGGTCGCCCTGCCCGAGCGGCACCTCGGCCTCGTGCAGGCCGGCGAAACCGACGACCTGGCGACGCGGCTTGATCTTCTGGCCGACTTCATCGAGGCGCACGTGGACCTCGCGGCCGTTCGGGCCCTCGGGCGGCCCGGACCGCACGCGGGAAGCTCGGGCGCGCTGGTTCCTCCGCCCGGACGGCGGATCGCGGTCGCGCGCGACGCGGCTTTCTCGTTCCTGTACCCACACGTGCTGGCGGGCTGGCGCCGGGCCGGGGCGGAATGCCGCTTCTTTTCCCCGCTCGCCGACGAGCCTCCCCCCGACGATTGCGACGCCTGCTGGCTGCCGGGCGGCTACCCCGAACTGCACGGCGGCCGGATCGCCGCCGCGGCCGCGTTCCTGGCCGGCCTGCGGGCCTTCGCGTCCACCCGACCCATCCACGGCGAATGCGGCGGCTACATGGTGCTGGGGCGGAGCCTCACGGACGCGGACGGCACCCCCCACGCCATGGCGGGCCTGCTCGGGGTCGAGACGAGCTTCGCGCGCCGCAGCCTGCACCT
>CAXTEP010000024.1:21631-24477 GCA_964243125.1 uncultured Lichenihabitans sp.
CCATGGCGGGCCTGCTCGGGGTCGAGACGAGCTTCGCGCGCCGCAGCCTGCACCTGGGCTATCGCCGTGCCGAAACGCTGGCGACAGGCAGCCTGGGTCCGGCCGGGACGCACCTGCGCGGCCACGAGTTCCATTACGCGTCCGTAACGCGGCTCGGCGGCGACGAGCCTTTCGCAACCGTGCGGGACGCCTACGGGTCACCGCCCGAACCCGCCGGGAGCCGCCGCGGGCAGGTCACGGGAAGCTTTTTTCACGCGATTTCCACATCCAGGTAAACGAGGAACGGGGCCTATCGGAGTTTCAACCGCGACGGGTTCACGGCGCCATCGACGTGACGGCTGCATGAGGCCGGGCCGGACCAGCAGCGCCACGGCCAGAAGAACCACGAAGCGAGACCGATTCCGCCGAAGACCCGCAGCATCGCCATGTGCTGGTCGTGGTGCTCCGAACCCTCGTCAGAAAACGCATGTATTGTCGTCGTCCCGAGCCTCGTCCCGGCTGGGTTCCTGGGCCTCGCGGGCGCGGCGCCAGTGCTCCTCATTGGCCTGAGCGCGCTCACCCCAGCCGGCGCAGGAGCCCGAGCGTGCGCCGAACCCAGGGGCGCCGCAGGCGGCCCGCCACGAACGACAGGGCGGCGCGCCGCGACGCGTCGGCGAGGCCCGGCACCGACGCCATCGCGTCCAGGGAGATGTTCCGCGCCACGGCGACGCACCAGGGCACGATGAGGTCGCCCGCTCCCGGGCCGAGGACTGTGACGCCCAGGACGGTGCCGCCCGGGGTCGCCACCACTTTGACCCAACCCTCGACGTCGCCCCGGGCCGCCGCGCCCTCCGCGTCGGCCAGCGGCCAGCGGTGGACCGCGACCGCGCCCGCCCTGTCGCGGGCCTCGGCCTCGCTCCATCCCACCCGCGCCAGGGCCGGGCTGGTGCGCACCACGGTGGGCACCCGCTCGGGCCGGTAGCGCACGGGCTGGCGGAAGAAGGCGGCGCGGATCACGAGGCCGACCTGCACCGGGATCGCGGACGCTCCGCCCGTGCCGCCCAGAACGTCGCCGATCGCGTAAACGCGGGGGTTGCGGGTGCGCAGGTCGCCCCGGACGACCGGCGCCCCGGCTTCGACCCCGACGCCCGCGCGGTCGAGACCGAGATCCGCAACGCGAGGAGCCCGAAAACCGGCCGCGAGAACGTGGCCGGCCGTGACCGTGCCGCGTCCCGGATCATGGCGCGCCGCAGCGCCGTTCCCCGCGATGCGATCGATTTCATCGCCCCAGCGCGTTTCGACGCCGTCGCGGGCCAGGGCGTTTCGGATCGCGTCGAGGAACTCCGGATCCGCCACCGCGGGGGCCGGGCCCGCCAGGGTCACGGCCGCGCCCAGTCGGGCGAAAAGCTGCGCCCATTCGAGCGCCGCGGCGGTACCGCCCAGCACGGCGAGCCGGGGCGGCACGGCGTCGAGCGTCGGGAGCGCTTCGGGGGTGAGCAGGCCGCGGGCCGCGTCCGCGGGAGGCGGAACCGCTGCGGCCCCGGTCGCCACCACGAATCGCCGGGCCCGGATGGATGCCACGCCGGCCGCCAGCGTGTCCGGGTCGAGGAAGCGGGCCCTTTCCCCCAACACCGTCACGCCCATGGCGCGCAGCCTCGCGGCGTCGTGCTGGGGCGCCCGCGCCGCGATCGCGCGGCCGGCCCTGTCGCGCAACGCCGCCCAGGTGTCGCCGGGTCGGGCGGCGAGCAGGATGTCGGCCGCGAGATCGGCGGCCTGGGAGCGGCCGAGCCGCGGGCCCTCGTCGATCAGGATGCAG
This sequence comes from uncultured Lichenihabitans sp., assembly GCA_964243125.1. Lineage (GTDB taxonomy): Bacteria > Pseudomonadota > Alphaproteobacteria > Rhizobiales > Beijerinckiaceae > Lichenihabitans. The sequence goes on from CAXTEP010000024.1 coordinate 23,427, forward strand.
GAAAGCCCGAGCCCGACCGCGGCCGAGGCCATCGCGAACCCCGCCGGCCCGCCGCCGATCACGCAAAGGTCGGGGGTCGCCGGAGCCGCCACGCGACGGGCCCCGCTAGCGCGCGCCCTCCCGGCCGGCGGCGGCGAGTTGCCGGGCGCGAGCCCCCTGGGTTTCGAACATCCAGCCCGGATATTCCCTGGGCAGGGCGCTGGCGCCGTCCAGGGCGTCGAGCTCGGCCGCGGTGAGGTCGATGGCGACGGCCGCCAGATTGTCCTCGAGCTGCTCGAATCGCTTGGCCCCGATGATGACGCTGCTGACGACCCGCCGGTGCAGCAGCCAGGCGAGCGCCACCTGGGCCAGCGACACGCCGCGCCCTTCCGCCACCGGCCGCATGACGTCCAGGCACGCGTCGACCCGGGCCAGGTCCGCGGGCGGAAACTGGAACGCACCGCGACGGCCCTCGGCCGCGTCCCCCCCGCCGGCATATTTGCCGCTCAGCAGCCCGCCCGCGAGCGGGCTCCAGACCATGAGGCCCAGGCCCTCGCCGCGCAGCATGGGCACGATCTCGCGCTCGATGTCGCGGCCCGCCAGCGTGTAATAGGCCTGCAGGCTTTCGAACCGCGCCAGACCGCGACGTTCGGCGATACCCAGCGCCTTGGCGATCTGCCAAGCGGCCCAGTTCGACACCCCGACGTAGCGGACGTGGCCGTGCTGGACCAGCGTGTCCAGCGCCCCCAGGGTTTCCTCGATCGGGGTCGCCGGATCGAAACCGTGGATCTGGTACAGGTCGATGTGGTCGAGCTGCAGGCGCTTCAGGCTGGCCTTCGCGGCCTCGAGCAGGTGCAGGCGCGAGTTGCCGCCCCCGTTGGGGCCCGTGCCCGTCGTGCCGTAGCCCTTGGTGGCCACCACGATGCTTTCGCGGGACACGCCGAGGTTACGCAGGGCCTGGCCCGTGATCTGCTCCGACAGGCCGTTCGAGTACACGTCCGCGGTGTCGATGAAATTGACCCCGGCCTCGATGGCCCGGCCGATGAAACGGTCGGCGTCGTCCTGCCCGAGC
>CAXTEP010000024.1:24577-30109 GCA_964243125.1 uncultured Lichenihabitans sp.
GACCTTTCGAGCACGGCCGCGCGCGCCGGGCACAGCGGACCGGAGCACGGCAGTGAAGAGGACCTATCAACCCAGCAAGCTCGTGCGCAAGCGCCGGCACGGCTTCCGGGCCCGCATGGAAACCGTGGGGGGCCGCCGGGTCATCGCGGCGCGCCGGGCACGGGGCCGGAAGAAGCTGTCGGCCTGATCGTCCGAGGCCCGCGCCCCTCAGGATGCGGGCGTGAGTGATGAGCCGGCGCGAGCCGCCGAACCGTCCGGCGATGGCCCGCCGGCCCGCCTGAAGCGACGTCGCGAGTTCGTCGCGGTGGCGCGGGGCAACCGGGTCCACCTCGCGGGCTTCACGTTGCAGGCGCGCAGGCGGGAGGCGGACGATGCCGTCCAGGGCCCGCGCGTCGGCCTGACCGTGACCAAGAAGGAAGGCGGCGCGGTCGAGCGCAACCGCATGCGCCGCCGCTTCCGGGAAGCACTGCGCCACGCCAAGACGCTTTCAACAGCAAACGATACCGACTATGTAATCGTCGCGCGCCGCGAAAGTCTCATTCTCCCGTTCGCCCGTCTGATCGCCGACATTCAGATGGCGGTGCGCAAGGCAGGCGCACAAAAGCAGAGGACGCGCGGCGCGGGCCGGGATGCCCGCCACCGCTAGACCGCACACGGCAGGCCGCCCGGCCCGCCGAACCGGTCGGCACGCGTCATCCGGCTGCAGCTCGACAGGTGCCGTACCCGAACCATGACCGACGACAACAAGAATCTTTACCTCGCGATCGCCCTGTCGGTGCTGGTGATCGTGGGATGGAACTATTTCTACGGCTGGCCGCAGATGCAGAAGGCGCGGCAAACGCAGGCCCAGATGCAGAACCCCGCCGCGCCGCCGCAACCCGCGGACGCGCCGGCCACGGGCGTGACGGGTGCGGCCACGCCGCCGGGGGTGGCGCCGACCGGCCCCGCACCCGCCTCCGTCACGCCGGACGCGATCCGCACGCGGGCCGAGGCCGTCGCGGCAAGCCCGCGCGTCACGATCGACACGCGCAGCCTCGCGGGCTCCATCGACCTCCGGGGCGCCCGCATCGACGACGTGTCGCTCCGTAACTACCGGGTCACAACCGACCCCGACAGCCCCATCATCGAGCTGCTCTCGCCCTCGGGCTCGCCGCAGCCCTACTACGCCGAGATCGGCTTCGTGGGCCAGCCCGGCGTCAGCACGGCGCTGCCGGGCCCCGACACCCTGTGGACCGCGGACGCCACCGCGCTGACGACCGACAAGCCGGTCACGCTGAGCTGGGACAACGGCGCGGGCCTGCGTTTCACGCGGACGATCGCGGTCGACGACCAGTACATGTTCACGGTCAAGGACAGCGTCGCCAACATCGGCGCGGCGCCCGTCACCCTGTTCCCCTACGCGCTCGTGTCGCGGCACGGCAAGCCGGAGGTGTCCAACTACGCGGTGCTGCACGAAGGGCTGATCGGCGTCGTCGGCGACAGCCGCGTGCAGGAAATCAAGTACGACGCCATGACCAAGGAGACCGACGGCACCCGCACCCTCGACGGGACGGGTGGCTGGCTCGGCATCACCGACAAGTACTGGGCCGCGGCCGTGATCCCCGACCAGGGCGTGAGCTACAAGGGCCGCTTCTCGGTCACGGGGGCGGCGGAGCCCAAGACCTACCAGACCGACGTGCTGGAGGCCGGCAAGCCCGTGCCGCCCGGCGGCAGCGTCGAGGTCACCACGCGCGTCTTCGCGGGCGCCAAGGAGAACACCACGATCGACAAGTACCAGGCCGAGTTCGGCATCAAGAACTTCGACCTGATGATCGACTGGGGCTGGTTCTACTTCATCACCAAGCCGCTGTTCCGGGTGCTCGACTTCTTCTACAAGCTGACCGGCAACTTCGGCGTGGCGATCCTGATCGTCACGGTGCTGATCAAGGGCCTGTTCTTCCCGCTCGCCAGCCGCAGCTACCTGTCCATGGCCAAGATGAAGCGCGCGCAGCCCCTGCTCGCCTCCATCAAGGAGCGCTTTCCCGACGACAAGGCGAAGCAGCAGGAAGCCACGATGGAGATCTACAAGCGGGAGAAGATCAACCCCGTGGCGGGCTGCCTGCCCATGGTGATCCAGATCCCGGTGTTCTTCGCGCTCTACAAGGTGATCTTCATCACGATCGAGATGCGGCACGCGCCCTTCTTCGGCTGGATCCGGGACCTGTCGTCGCCCGACCCCACCTCCGTGTTCAACCTGTTCGGCCTGATCCCGTTCACGCCGCCGCACGCGCTGATGATCGGCGTGTGGCCGCTGATCATGGGCGTGTCGATGTTCGTGCAGATGAAGATGAACCCGGAGCCGCCCGATCCGGTGCAGAAGACCATGTTCACCTACATGCCGCTCATCTTCACCTACATGCTGAGCTCGTTCCCGTCGGGCCTCGTGATTTACTGGACCTGGAATAACACGCTGTCGGTGATCCAGCAGTACATCATCACCAAAAGGTCGGGCGCCAAGGTGGAGCTGTGGGGCAACCTATCGGGCATGTTCCGCCGGACCTGACCCCATGACGGACGCCCCCGATCCGGACTTCGCCGAGGCGAGCCGCCTGCTTTTCGCGGGGCCGTGCGACTTCTTTCACGGCGCCACGACGGTGGCGTCCCTGCCGGCCCCCGGCGCGCCCGAGATCGCCTTCGCGGGCCGCTCCAACGTCGGCAAGTCCTCGCTGATCAACGCGCTCACGGGGCGCAAGGCGCTGGCGCGGACCTCCAACACGCCCGGCCGCACCCAGCAGCTCAACTTCTTCGCGCTCGGGCCCCGGCTCCGGCTGGTCGACATGCCGGGCTACGGCTACGCGGCCGTGAGCCGGAGCGCCGTGGAGGCCTGGACGGCGCTGATCCGCGATTTCCTGCGCGGCCGCACGACGCTGCTGCGAGTCTACCTGCTGGTCGACGGCCGCCACGGCCTGAAGCCCAGCGACGAGACCACGATGGACCTGCTCGACGGGTCCGCGCTTTCCTACGCCGTGGTGCTGACCAAGCTCGACGAGGTCCGCAAGGCCGACCGCGACGCGCGGGTCGCCGATACGCAAGGGGCGCTCGCCCGGCGGCCCGCGGCCTTCCCGCACGTCGTCTTCACCTCGGCGGAGACCGGCGAGGGCATCGCCGACCTGCGGGCCGGCGTTGCGCTGCTCTTGCACGAACGGGCGGGCTGACGCATGGCATGGGCCGCCTCCCCGCCCCGTTCACGGACCAGCCCATGACCGAACACCCCTTCAAGGGCAGCCCCGCGCAGCAGGCCGAGATCCTGATGCAGGCGCTGCCCCACATGCTGCGCTACGACGAGGCCATCGTGGTGGTGAAGTACGGCGGGCACGCCATGGGCGACGAGGTCGTGGCGCGCGACTTCGCCCGCGACATGGTGCTGCTCGAACAGTCGGGCGTGAACCCGGTCGTGGTGCACGGCGGCGGCCCGCAGATCGGCGCCATGCTGAAGAAGCTCGGCATCGAGTCGCACTTCTCGGGCGGCTTGCGGGTGACCGACAGCGCCACGATCGAGATCGTCGAGATGGTGCTGTGCGGCTCCATCAACAAGCAGATCGTGGGCTTCATCAACGCCGAGGGCGGGCGGGCTATCGGCCTGTGCGGCAAGGACGGCGACATGGTCCGGGCCAAGAAACTCGAACGGGTCGGCTCGGACGCGGAGCACCAGGAGGACCTCGGCTTCGTGGGCGAGCCCGACCGCATCGACACCACCGTGCTGGACCAGGTGCTCGGCCGCGAGCTGATTCCCGTGCTGGCCCCCGTGGCGCAAGGGAACGACGGCGACACCTACAACGTCAACGCCGACACGTTCGCGGGCGCCATCGCGGGCGCGCTCAAGGCCAAGCGGCTCCTGTTCCTCACCGACGTGCCGGGCGTGCTCGACCGCGACCGCAAGATTATCAAGGAACTCAAGGTGGACGACATCCGCCGGCTGATCGCCGATGGCACCATCACGGGCGGCATGATCCCCAAGGTCGAGACCTGCATCTACGCGCTTGAACAGGGCGTCGAGGGCGTGGTGATCCTCGACGGCAAGGTGCCGCACGCCGTGCTCCTGGAGCTTCTGACCGACCACGGCGCCGGAACGCTCATCACGCGATGACGGCATCGCTGGACCGCAAGGGCGAGGTCGGGTCCGTCGGGCCCCTGGATTTGGCCCCCGATGTCCTCGGGGCCGGCACGGCGCTGGCGACCGGAACGGTTCCGGGCGTTCCGGCGTCCCACACGGCGCGCGGCCGCTTCGCCCACGTGGACACCTGGGTGTTCGATCTCGACAACACGCTCTACCCGCCCGACAGCGACCTGTGGCCGCAGATCGACGCTCGCATCACCCACTACCTCGCCGACCTGTTCGGCCTCGACGGCCTGTCGGCCCGGGCGCTGCAGAAATACTATTACCGCCGCTACGGCACGACGCTGCACGGGCTGATGGCCGAGCACGCCGTCCCGCACGGGCCCTTCCTGGCCTTCGTGCACGACATCGACCGCAGCCGCCTGCCCCCCAACCCGCGCCTCGCCCAGGCTGTGGCGCTGCTGCCCGGCCGCAAGCTGATCCTCACCAACGGGTCGCGCGACCACGCGCTGCGGACCGCCGAGCAGCTCGGCCTCGGCACGGCATTCGAGGACGTGTTCGACATCGTGGCGGCCGACCTCACCCCAAAACCTGATCCCGCGACCTACGGCCGCTTCTTCGACCGCCACGGCGTCGACCCGGCGCGGTCGGCCATGTTCGAGGACCTGGCCCGCAACCTGGTCGTGCCGCACGAGCGCGGCATGGTGACCACGCTGGTGGTCCCGGCCTCGGCGGCCTCGGACCATCGGGAACCCTGGGAAGGGGTCGGGGCCGCCGAGCCGCACGTCGACTTCGTGACCGACGACCTCGCTTCCTTCCTGGAAACGCTGGCGCCGGGCTAGGCCGGAGCAAGGTCGCCGGGCGGCGGCCACTCCCTCGCGATATCGCTACCGCCAGATCGGCACGATCGAGGCCGCGAGCAGGGCTCCCAGCGCGGCGTTGAGCACCCGCCATTGCGCGTCGGTCCGCAGGGCGCGGGCGAGCAGGAGACCCGCGCCGCACCACAGTGAAAGCGATGCTGCCGCCGCGGCACCGAACGCGGCGCCCAGCAGCAGCCCCAGGCGGATCGGCCCGTCCGCGAGCGCCGCGAAGGAGGCCGCGGCCCCGACCGTCATGGCCCAGCCCTTCGGGTTGTGCCAAAGCATCCAGACGCCGGCCAGGAAGCTCGAAGGCGTCGCGGTCCCCGCCATCCGGTGGGGAGCCCCACGTCTCGCGATCTGCACCGCGAGCCACAGGAGGTACAGCGAGCCAAGCACCTTCATGACCGTTTGCAGCGACGGGACCGCGAGCAGGAGGCCGCCGAGCCCGGCCGCGGCCGCGGCCGCCATGGAGGCGAGGCCGGCCGCGATGCCGGTGATCAGCGGCACGGAACGGCGGAAGCCGAAACTCGCGCCCGACGCCGTGGCGAGGGTCGTGGCGCCGCCGGGGCTGAGGGT
>CAXTEP010000025.1:0-23052 GCA_964243125.1 uncultured Lichenihabitans sp.
CGACCGCCACACTGTGGATCGTTCACCTTAACAGCCGATTAGGGGGAGGGCCGGCAGCCTCGCCGCCCCAGCGCGGTCTTGCCGCCCAGCACGGTCTTGCCGCGCCAGCGTGGTCACGCGGCGCGGGGGCCGGGCCGCAGCATCGGCACCGAGGCCGGATAGCCGAACAGGTCGCCCTGCCCGAGGTCGCAGCCGCAGCGCAGCAGGAGGTCGCGCTGCCCGGCGTCCTCCACGCCCGCGGCGCAGACCGCCATGCCCCGGTCATGCGCGCGGGCGATCACGCCGGCGAGCGGGCCGCCGTCGTCGGCCTGCGCCTCGCGGGTCGCGCGCCGGTCGAGCTTCACAATGGCGGCCGGAACGCCAAGTCCCCGCCCGGGACCTAGGCCGGTGGCCGGGTCCGGATCGGGACCGTCGAGCACCAGGCCGACCCCGACCGAGCGCAGGCCGGCCGCGATGCGGCCGGCGTCCGGGCCGCCCGGACCTGCGGCCGCGATCCCGAGCCGAAGCCGGGATGGATCGAGTCCGGCGTCGGCCAGGATGGCGGCCACGCGGTCGGGAAAGTCGCGGCGCGCGGACCAGGGCCCGATCAGGGCGACCGACACCCAGAGCGGCACCGGCCAGGACGCCGCGGCGCGGCAGCAGCCTTCCAGGAGCCAACGGTCGACCGCGTCGGCGACGCCGAACCTGCCCGCCAGGCTCGCGAGCAGATCGGGCGGCAGGTAGCCCGTGCCCCGCCGGTTCCATCGGGGCAGCGCCTCGTGGCCCAGCGGTTTCGCATCGGCCAGCCGGACCACCGGGCGCCAGATGATCTCGAGCGTCCGGTCCCGGACCGCCTCGACCAGGTCGCGGCCGATGGCGTCGAGCCGCTGGGCCGGCGACCCCGCGTCGGGCTGGTCGCCACCGGCCGAAGGAGGTGCCGGGCTCGGCCGAGCCGCGTCGGATGAACTGTCCATATGGTGCTCGCGGAAAACCGGAGGGCGACGAGCAAGATACGCAACCTGTGATTGCAGGATTGCCATTCGGGAGGGTCGGACTGCCGCATCGTTTTACGCAGCGTTAAGAATCCGTCATCGCGTCGCATCGAAAGCGTCCGACCTGCCGCAGCGATGCGACAACTCGCCTAAAATTCGGGCACGGGCCTTGAGCCGCCGGCCCCGACGTGGAACATGCGGCCCTCCCGCCACACGCTCCGGACGGCACCCGCGCGCCGGGTCCCGAAATGCCGCGACCCTTCTCACCGCGAGACCGCATGCACGCCACCCTGCCCCGCAAGGCAGCCCTCGCGGCCTGGACCGCGGAAGCGCGCGCCTGCCTGGCGCTGAGCTGGCCGCTCGTCGTCACCAACACGGTGGAGATGGGCATCAACATCACCAGCACCGCCATGATCGGCCGCATCGGCCCCGATGCTCTCGCGTCCGCCACCCTGGGGGTGGCGGTCTACAACCTGTTCCTGCTGTTCGGCATCGGGGTGACGGCCGCGGTGTCGCCGCTGGTGGCGGGCGAGATCGGACGCGCCGGCCCCGCGAGCCCCCTGGTCCGCCGCCACGTGCAGCAGGGACTGTTCGGCGCCGCCGCGCTGGCGATCCCGGTCTGGATCCTGCTCTGGCAGGCCGGGCCGCTCCTCCGGGCGCTGGGGCAGCCGCCGCTCCTGGCGGCGGGGGCGGCCCGCTACCTCCACGCCCTGCAATGGTCGCTGCTGCCCACCCTCGCCTACCTGGTGCTGCGCTCGTTCCTGGCCGCGGCCGGGCGGCCGCGCTGGGCCGTGGGGGTCGGCTTGGCGGCGCTGGCCCTCAATGCCCTGCTGAACTGGCTCCTGATCGGCCCTCACGGCGCATTCCCGGGCCTCGGTCTCGCGGGATCCGGGCTGGCGACGCTTGGCGCCAACACGTTCATGGCGGCGTCGCTCGGGCTTTTGGCCGTGCTCGACCCGCGCCTGCGGCGCGTGCGGGTGTTCGCCGGGCTGCTGCGGCCGGACTGGCGCGGGTTCGGCGCGTTCTGGCGCCTCGGCCTGCCCATCGGCCTGGGCCTCATGCTGGAAACCGGCATGTTCGCGGTGGCGGCGGTGGTGATCGGCCGGGTCGACGCCCCGGCGCTCGCGGCCCACGCCATCGCGCTCCAGGTTGCGGCGCTGACCTTCATGGTCCCGCTCGGCATCGCGCAAGCCGCGACGATCCGGATCGGCCAGGCCGCGGGCGCCGGGTCACCGGCCGCCGTCGTGCGGGCCGGTTGGACCGCATTGGCGATCGCGGTCGCGGCCACGGGCCTGTCGGCCGCGGTGCTGATCGCCGCGCCGGGCCCGATCATCGGCCTGTTCCTGGGGGCCGACGAGCCCGGCACGGCGGCCGTGCGGGCCGTCGCGGTCACGCTGCTGGGCCTTGCCGGCCTGTTCCAGATCGCCGACGGATCGCAGGTGGTGCTGGGCGGCATGCTGCGGGGACTGCGCGACACGCGCGTCCCCATGCTGATCGCCGCGGTCGGCTACTGGGGGATCGGGATCCCGCTCGGCGCCGCGCTCGCGTTTTGGTTCGGACTGCGGGCGCCCGGCGTCTGGCTCGGGCTGTCGGCGGGCCTGTTCGCGGCCGCGGTTCTGCTGCTCGGCCGCTGGCTGAAGCTCATCGGCGGGACCGGGGCCAGCACGGTCGCGCCGCGGCCTTCCCCGGGCGGCACTTGACCCGCGCCGCGCCTCAGCCCGCCTTGCGGGTGCGCGAGGCCTTGGCCGGGGCGGGCTTCGCGGCCGGGCGCGGCGCAGCCTTGCGGGCCGGCGTCTTGCGGAAGGGCTTGGTGGCCCCGCGGGCGGCCTCGATCCGGGCTTGCGCGCCCTCGCCCCTGACGCTCCGCCGCAGCGCCTCCATCAGGTCGACCACGTTGCCGGACCCCGCGGCCGGCGCCTCGGGGGCGAGCGCGTTTCCGGTCTGCTTGGCCTTGATCAGGTCGAGCAGAGCCGTCTCGTAGCGATCCTTGAACCCGTCGGGATCGAAGGCGTGCTTCTTGGTGTCGATGATGTGCTCGGCGAGGTCGAGCATCTCGCCCGCGATCCGCACGTCCGGGATGTCGGCGAAGAAGCCGTCCTCGCCCTTGATCTCGTGGGCGTAGCGGAGCGTGGTGGCCACGATGCCCCGCCCGCGCGGTTCCAGCAGCACGATCCGCTCGCGCCGGGCCAAAACCACGCGGGCGATGCCAGCCATGCGCCGCTTGCGCATGGCCTCGCGGATCACCGCGAACGCTTCGGCCCCCATCCTGTCGTCGGGCACCAGGTAGTAGGGTGCGTCGAGGTAGACGTCGTTGACCTCGGCCCGCTCGACGAACTGGTCCACGTCGATCGTGTGGGTGCTTTGGAGCGCGACGCCGGCGATCTCGTCGTCCTCGACGGTGACGAAACGGCCCTTGGCGATCTCGTAGCCGTGCACCACCGCGTCGCCGCTCACGGCTTGGCCCGTGTCCGGATCGATCATCTGGCGGTGGAGGCGGTTGCCGGTCGCCCGGTTCAGAAGGTGAAACGAAACCTTCTCGGCCGACGAGGTGGCGTTGTACATCGCCACCGGGCAGGACACGAGCGAGAGCTTCAGGTAACCCTTCCAGTTCGGACGCGACACCATGGCTGACCTCGACGTCCCTTGACGGAGTCGGGAACGCGCCGTGGCGCCGTCGGGTGCATGCGGTCGAACGGCATGGTTAACGGTTGCGGCCGATCAGGAGCCGACCGCGTCCTTTACGCATTTGGTGGTGAAGCTCGCCTTGGCGGCGCCCGCCAGCTTCTTGCTCGACGCGGTCGCGTCGCAGGTCGCCTTGGCGTCCTTCTCGCACCTGGTCATGAAGCTCGTCTTGGCGGCGCCCGCCAGTTTCTTGCCTGCGGCCGTGACGGTGCATGAGTCATCCGCCACGGAGCCCGTCACGCCGGCACCCAGCATCAGCAAGGCCAGAACCATCCTGCGCATCACCGTTTCCTCCCACGTTGAGCCCCGCGGTCCAGAGTAGTTGAACGTCCTGCCGCGTCAATCCAGCCGGGCCGGGGTGCTGATGGCGAAACAAACGACTGAGCAAACGGTTTGCAGTCGCAGCACAATGATTGTGCTGATTGCTCAAGGAGAAGACAATGCCGACCAAGGCTCACGAGGAAGCTGCAGCCCATCACGAGACGGCGGCCAAGTCGCATCGGACGGCGGCCCAGCACCACGAAAAGGGCGACGACGCCGCGGCCCACAAGCATTCCACCGAGGCTCACGGCCATTCGGCCAAGGCGCACGACACCTCGACCAAGGCGCATACCGCCTCGGCGGCCAAGCACAAGTAGAAGACCCCCGCGGCCCGTGCATGATGTCCCGAGGCGGCAGACCACGCCTGCTTCGGGCCGGACCCGCATCCTGACGGCGTGGAAACGTCGACCCTCAGGGCTCGCCCGGCTTGCGCGGGTCGGGCCCGGTTTGCGGTTCCAGTCCGAGCACGATCGCGGCCTGCCCGGGGATGTGCAGGCCGTCGTCCATCTCGAAGGGCGGCGTGTCCGAGCCCCCGTAGGCCGGGTCCTCGCTGGACCACAGCACCGACCAGCGCCGACCGTGCGGCGGGGCGATGAGCGGCTCGGCCAAGCTGCGCCGCTTGATGTCGCGGCCGAGATTGACCACCAGCACGCGGTCGTCGCCATTGTCGGCGAAGAAGCGGAGCAGGAAGGCCTCGGTGCCCAGCACGGCCCCGTCGAGCCGGGCTCCGGTGCTGAAGGCCCCGTCTCGGGCGCGGAGTCGCAGCAGATCGCGGTGCATCGCCACGACGTGGCGGTTGGCTTCCGCCTCGGCCCAGTCAAGCTTGCAGGCCGCGAAGGTGTCGGGCGACTCGGGGTCGGGCAGCCGGGCCTGGGCGGCCTCGGACGCGAGGCTCGCGAACTGGGCCAGGAACTGGCCCCGCCCGACCCGGACCAGCTTGGCGAGGTCGGGCCGGTGGTCGGCGAAGAACCGGAACGGCGCCGAGGCCCAGAACTCCTGGCCCTGGAACAGCATGGGCGTGCCGGGCATGAGCAGGATCAGGGCCGTGATGGCCCGGGCGCGGCCGGGGCTCGTCAGCTGCTGCAGCCGGTAGCCCCGGGCCGAGTTGGCGATCTGGTCGTGGTTCTGGACGAAGGTCACGAAGGCGGCCGGCGACAGGTCGAGGCTCGGCGTGCCGCGCCGCTTGCCGGAACTGGCGTAAAGCTGCCCCTGGAACAGGTAGCCGTGCTTGGCCGCCGAGATCAGTTCCTGCGGGGTGCCGTCGTGGTCCTGGTAGTAGGCCTCGTTGTGGCCCGTCACCGCCACCATGGCCGAATGGTGCAGGTCGTCGTTCCACAGCCCGTCCAGGCCGAAGCCGCCCTCGGCGACGGGCCGGGCCAGTTCGGTGTGCTGGGGCTCGTTCTCGGCCACCAGGATGATGTTGCGCGTTCCCGCGGCCGCGCGCGCGGCTCGGGCCAGCGCCTTGATGACGTGCTCGTCCGACGAGTCGAAGATGGCCTGGGTGGCGTCGAGCCGCAGCCCGTCGAAACGGTAGTCCTCGATCCAGTAGGCGGCGTTGCTGACCACGAAGTCGCGCATCCCCACCGCGTTCGGGCCGTCGAAGTTGAGGGCCTCGCCCCACTCGGTCCCGTGGCGGTCGGTGAAATAGTCCTTGGAAAAGCGCGGCAGGTGGTTCCCGTCCGGGCCGATGTGGTTGTAGACGACGTCCAGGATGACCCCGAGCCCGAGCGCGTGGGCGCGGTCCACGAAGGCGCGAAGGTCGTCGGGCGTGCCGTAAAGGCGCGTCGGCGCGAACAGGTTGACACCGTCGTAGCCCCAGCCGAACCGGCCGGGGAACTCGTTGACCGGCATCATTTCGACCACCGTGACGCCGACGTCCTTGAGGAAGGGCAGCTTGGCGGCCGCCGCCGCCCAGGTGCCCTCGGGCGTGAAGGTGCCGACGTGCATCTCGTAGATGACCTGGCCTTCCATGGTGACGCCCGGCCAGGCCGCGTCGGTCCAGCGGAACGCGTCCGGGTCGAACACAAGCGACAAGCCCGACGGGCCCTCCGGCTGGCAGCGCGACGCCGGGTCGGGCAGAACCGCCGCGTCGTCGTCCAGCCGGAACCCGTAGGCCGCGCCGGCCCCGACGCCGCGCACGGTTGCTTCGAAATAGCCGTCCCGGTCGGCCGCCAGCCGGTGGCTCGCGCCATCGACCACCACGGCCACGGCGGCCGCGGACGGTGCCCAGACGCGGAACGAAACGCCGTCTCCCACGAGTTCCGCCCCGGCGGGATGGCGGCGCTCAGGCCCCTTCGTCATTGCTACCCGATGCTCCTCACGATTGTTCGACCGCTAAGCCACGGGGGCGGTGCCGAGTTCCAGGACCGGGGAACGTTTGTCCCCGTCGCGTCATTGCGGTGACACGGGCGGAACGGGTCGCGGGCGCGAACCGGGGCCCCGGGGCAAGCGAGCGGCGGCGGGGCGACCATGTCCGAGCACCTGTGGTGGCAACGCGGCACCGTGTACCAGGTCTACCCGCGCTCGTTCCAGGACACCGACCGCGACGGCGTCGGCGACCTCGAGGGCATCCGGCGGCGCCTCGATTACGTGACCTGGCTCGGCGTGGACGCGATCTGGATCTCGCCGATCTATCCTTCGCCCATGGCGGATTTCGGCTACGACGTGGCCGATTACTGCGACGTCCACCCCCTGTTCGGGACGCTTGCCACGTTCGACCGCCTGGTGGCCGACGCCCACGCGCGCGGCATCAAGGTGATCCTGGACGTCGTGCCGAGCCACACCTCCGACCAGCACGCTTGGTTCCGCGACAGCCGGTCGTCGCGGAACGCCGCCAAGCGCGACTGGTACATCTGGCGGGACGGCCGGGGCGAGAACGTGCCACCAAACAACTGGGTGTCGAACTTCGGCGGTCCGGCCTGGACCTTCGATCCCGCCACCGGCCAATGGTACCTGCACGGCTTCCTGCGCGAGCAGCCGGACCTGAACTGGCGCAACCCGGCCGTCCAGGATGCCGTGATCGCCGCCATGCGGTTCTGGCTCGACCGCGGCGTGGACGGGTTCCGGATCGACGTGATGTGGCTCATGGTCAAGGATGCCGAGTTCCGCGACAACCCTCCCAATCCCGACTACCGGCCGGGTCAGCCGGAGATCAACCGGCTGCTGCAGGTCCACAGCGCCGACCAGCCGGAGGTGCACGCGGTCGTGGCCGCGATGCGGCGCGCGGTGGACGCCTACGACGAGCGGGTGCTGATCGGTGAGATCTACCTGCCGGTCGACCGGTTGATGACCTATTACGGCGCGAACCGCGACGGCGCCCACCTGCCGTTCAACTTCCAGATGATCTTCGCGACCTGGACGGCCCCGGCGCTGGGCCGGATGATCGCCGACTACGAGGCCGCGCTGCCGCCGGGCGGCTGGCCCAACTGGGTGCTGGGCAACCACGACCAGCTGCGGGTCGCGGCCCGGCTCGGCCCGGCCCAGGCCCGCGTGGCCGCGATGCTGCTGCTGACGCTCCGGGGCACGCCGACGCTCTACTACGGCGACGAGCTCGGCATCGCCCGCGTCGACATCCCGCCCGAGGCCGCCCAGGACCCCTGGAGCCGCAACGAGCCCGGCTTCGGGCGCGACGCGTCCCGCACGCCGTTCCACTGGGACGCGTCCGCCAACGCCGGATTCACGGCCGGGCGGCCCTGGCTGCCGCTCGACCCGGCCTACCCTGTTTCCAACGTCGCCGTGGAACGGGAGGACTCCGGGTCGATGTTGAACCTTTACCGGCACCTGCTCGCGACGCGACGCGGCCACGCGGCCCTGAGCGTCGGCGGGTTCACGCTGCTGGCGTCCGAGGGCGACGTGCTGGCCTACGAGCGGCGGCACGGGGACGAGCGGGTCGTCGTGGCCCTGAACCTCGGCCGCGAGCCGCAAGCCCTGCCGGACGTCGAAGGGCTGGCCGGCGGCCGCCTGCTCGCCTCGACGTTTCCGGACCGCGGTTCCGGGCCTCCCACGGACGGGTTGCGCCCCGACGAGGGCGTCGTGATCCTCCTCGTCCCGTAGGACGGAACCCGCGAGCCGGCCCGATACCCTCTGCCGGGCGGTGGCGTCGCGCGACGCCGTCAGATGTTGGCGGCCGGGGCCTCGTCGGCTTCGTCGGCCACCTCGGCGCTGAAGTCGCCACCCTGGCCGGGCGTGTCGGCCGGGCCGCGGGCATCGGCCGGCTTGGGGATGCCCGGCGAGTCGGGACCGTCGCTCGGGTTCTGGGGCGAGGGCGGCTGCGGCGCCTGTTTCGGATCGCTCATGCTGGTTTCCCGGTTTCAACCGTGGATGCCGTTTCGGCAGGTCACGGGAACCATCCGAATGAACCTTGACGAGGCCAAGACGGTTCGCTTCCTGTACCGTGAAAAGGGTCGGGCCGGAACGGCAGGCGAGCCGGCCCCCGTCGACCGTCACGCCCGGAGCACGTCGGCCTCGGCCGCCATGCTTCCGCTAGGGGGAGGGAGCATGGTCACGGGTTCAGACGGCGCAAACGCTTCCAAGCCTCTCGTGCTCTAGCCCGCCCGAGCCACGCAGTTCAGGTCGCCCATGTCCGGTTCGGTCCTCGTCATCGATCAAGGCACCGTGTCGACCCGCGCCATCGTGTTCGGGCCGGACGCGCAGCCGGTCGCGGCCGCCCAGGAGGAGTTCCCGCAGTATTATCCCCGGCCCGGCTGGGTCGAGCACGACCCGCGCGACCTGTGGCGGACCGCCTGCTCGACGGCCCGCATCGCGCTCAAGAAGGCGGCCGACCGGGGCGTCGCCGTGGTGGCGCTCGGCATCGCCAACCAGCGCGAAACCGTCGTGATCTGGGACCGCGCGACGGGACGGCCGATTCACAACGCCATCGTGTGGCAGGACCGGCGCACCGCCGACCGCTGCGCGGCGCTGCGGGCCGAGGGCGCGGACCCGGTGGTGCGGGCCAAGTCGGGCCTGCTGCTCGACCCCTATTTCTCGGCCAGCAAGGTCGAATGGCTGCTCGACCACGTCGAGGGCGCGCGGGCGCGGGCGCGGCGCGGCGAACTCGCCTTCGGCACCGTCGACACCTTCCTGCTGTGGCGCCTGACCAACGGGGCCCGGCATCTCACCGACGCCACCAATGCGTCGCGCACCGCGCTCTACAACATCCACACGGGCCGGTGGGACGAAGACCTGTGCAAGCTGTTCCGCGTACCGCCCGCGCTCCTGCCAAAGGTGCGCGACTGCGCCGACGATTTCGGCGCGAGCGCGCCGGAACATCTCGGCACGGCGCTGCCGGTCCGCAGCATGATCGGCGACCAGCAGGCGGCCCTGGTCGGCCAGGCCTGTTTCCAGCCCGGAACCATCAAGGCGACTTTCGGAACCGGCTGCTTCGTGCTCCTCAACACCGGCGCCAAGGCCGTGACCTCGAAGCACCGGCTGCTGACCACGCTGGCCTACCAGTTCGCGGGCCGGCGCGCCTACGCGCTGGAAGGCTCCGTGTTCGCGGCCGGCACCACGGTGCAATGGCTGCGCGACGGGCTGCACCTCGTCCGTTCCTCGGCCGAGACCGGCCAGCTCGCGGCGGAATCGGACCCGGACCAGCCCGTCTACATCGTACCGGCCTTCACGGGCCTGGGCGCGCCCAACTGGGTCCCCGACGCGCGCGGCCTCATCACGGGGCTGACGCGCGGCTCCACCAAGCGCGAGATCGCCCGCGCGGCGCTGGAAGGCGTGGCCTACCAGACCCACGACATCGGCGACGCCATGCGGGCCGATTGTCCGGATCTGCTAGCGGCGGGTCTGGCGATGCGGGCCGACGGCGGCATGAGCGCCAGCGATTGGACCATGCAATGCGTGGCCGACCTGACCGACGCGGTCGTGGACAGGCCCGCGGTGCGGGAAACCACGGCGCTCGGGGCCGCCTACCTGGCCGGGTTGCAGGCCGGCGTGTTTCCGGACCCGGACGCGTTCGCGGCGCTGTGGCGGCTCGACACGCGGTTCACGCCCGCCATGGATCCGGAGCGCCGCCGGCGCAAGCTCGGCGGCTGGCGGGACGCGGTGGCGCGCACGCTGCTCGGCTCCTGAAACCGACGCGGGGGGGCGGTCTTGCACGGCCCCGCGATCCGTGACCCAATCCCCGCGGGCCGACGGGACCGGGGCCGGCCCGCAAGAGTGATCCATGACGCAATTGGCTTCAGGCGAGATGCCGTGCGACCGGATCTGGCGCAACGCCCGGCTCGCCACCCTGGCGGAAGGGGGCGACGGGCTCGGCACCGTGGACCGGGGCCTGGTGGCGGCGCGAAACGGCCTGATCGCCTACGCGGGTTCCGAAACCGACGCTCCCCGCCTGCGCGCAGCCGACACGATCGACTGCGGCGGCCGTTGGATCACACCCGGCCTGATCGACTGCCACACCCATCTCGTCCACGGCGGCAACCGCGCCCGCGAGTTCGAAGCGCGGCTGGCCGGGGCGAGCTACGAGGAGATCGCGCGCCGCGGCGGCGGCATCGCGGCGAGCGTGCGCGCCACGCGGGCCGCGGGCGAGGACGAGCTCGTGGCCTCCGCCCTGCCGCGGCTCGACGCGCTCCTGGCCGAGGGCGTCACCACGGTCGAGATCAAGTCGGGCTACGGCCTCGACCGCGACTCGGAGGCCCGCATGCTGAGGGCCGCGCGCCGGCTCGGCCGATGCCGCGCCGTCCGCGTGGTGACGAGCTTTCTGGGCGCCCACGCGCTGCCCCCCGAAGCGGACGGCAACCGGGACGCCTACATCGACGCCCTGGTCGACCGGATCCTGCCGGCGGTGGCCCGCGACGGGCTCGCCGACGCTGTCGACGCCTTCTGCGAGACGATCGCGTTCACGCCGGACCAGACCGCCCGGCTGTTCCGGGCGGCCCGGGCCCTGGGCCTGCCCGTGAAGCTCCACGCCGACCAGCTGTCGAACCTCGGCGGGGCCGCGCTGGCGGCCCGGTTCGGGGCGCTGTCGGCCGACCATCTCGAACACACGGACGAGGCCGGGGCCGCGGCCCTGGCCGCGGCCGGCACTGTGGCGGTGCTGCTGCCGGGCGCCTTCTACGCGCTGCGGGACACGCGGGTGCCCCCCGTCGAGGCGTTCCGCCGCCGGGGGGTCCGCATGGCGGTGGCGACCGACTGCAACCCGGGGACCTCGCCCCTCACCTCCCTGCTGCTCGCCGCCAACATGGCCGCCACCCTGTTCCGCCTCACGGTGAACGAATGCCTCGCCGGGATCACGCGCGAGGCCGCCCGCGCGCTCGGCCTCGGGCGCGAGGCCGGCACGCTGGAACCCGGCAAGCGCTGCGACCTCGCGGTCTGGTCGGTCGACCATCCGGCCGAACTGGTTTACCGGATGGGCTTCAACCCGCTGCATTCCCGCGTGGTGGGGGGCCGGCCCGCGGGCGTGGCGCCATGAGCGCCGATCCCCTGCCCTGGCTCGCCGTCCGGCGCGGCGAGGCCCCGCTGGTGGTCAGCATCCCCCATGCCGGGACCATCATCCCGGCCGCCATCGAGGCCCGGCTCGTGTCGCCGTGGCGGGCCCGGGTGGACGCGGACTGGTGGATCGACCGGCTGTACGGCTTCGCGGGCCCGCTCGGCGCCACCGTGGTGTCCACCGCCCTGTCGCGCACCGTGGTCGACGTGAACCGCGATCCGTCGGGCGCCTCCCTGTATCCGGGCCGGGCCACCACCGAGCTCTGCCCGACCACGACTTTCGACGGCGACCCGCTGTACCGGACCGGCGCGGCGCCGGGCGAGGCCGAGATCGCGGACTGGCGCGCGCGCTGGTTCGATCCCTACCACGCGGCGCTGCGGCACGAGATCGGGCGGCTCCGGGCGGCGCACGGCCGCGTGGTGGTGTACGACTGCCATTCGATTCGGTCCGTGATCCCGCGCCTGTTCGAAGGCACGCTGCCGCACCTCAACGTCGGCACCAACGGGGGCGCGAGCTGCGACCCCGCCCTGGAAGCCGCGATCATGGGTGTCTGCGCCGCCGCGGAACCCTTCGGCGCGGTGCTGAACGGTCGCTTCAAGGGCGGGTGGATCACCCGCAGCCTCGGCGACCCGGGCCGCGGCGTGCACGCGGTGCAGATGGAACTCGCCTGCCGCGGCTACATGGAGGGCGACGAGCAGGGACCCGTGCGGGAGGACCGCTGGCCGCCGCCCTACGATGCCGCCAGGGCGGCGCCGATCCGGCCCGTGCTCGAACGGGTCGTCGACGCCTGCCTCGCCTTCACGCGCCGGGCGTGAGCGCCTCGGACCTTCGCGCGCTGAACGCCCGGAAGAGCGGGGCCCGCGGCGCGGCCGCCCGTTCCTGGTTTCTGCCGGTTACCGGCTCCTGGCTTGAGCGCGGCCGGGGAGGGGGGAACGAGTGCGGCAGGTCCGGGTTGAGTCACGGAACTGTCATGGGAGGGGAGCATGGAACGGCGAACCATCGTGGTCGTCGAGGACGAGCCGATCCAGCGGATGGGCGCGGCGGCGGCCTTCCACGATTGCGGCTACGACACGGCTGAATTCGATAATGCCGAAGACGCGGCCGGCTACGTCATGAAGAACGAGCCGGGCATCCTGGCGGTGTTCACCGACGTCAGGATGGGAGGCGAACTCGACGGGGTGAACCTCGCGGCCCAGATCGCGTTCGGCTGCCCCAGGATCGCCCTGCTGGTCACCTCGGGTCAGGTCGAAGGCATTCTGGAACGCCTGCCCCCGAACGGGTATTTTGTTCCCAAGCCGTGGATCTCGGCCGATCTCGGGGGCGCCCTCGAAGCGATGCAGAACCGGCAGCGGGGCAAGGCCTGACGGCCCGCGACCGCGCTTCCGCGTCGCCCCACCCGGTTGCGGCCGCGGGATGCTCCGTGGTGCGATCCTGAGCGGGATCAATTTGACGCACACGGCGTTGATCCGAAAACATGAGGAAGGTTCATGCTTTCGATGAAAACCGCCGTCGCGAGCCTCGCTCTCGCGCTGCTTCCCGCAGTCGCCCTGGCGGCGCAAGGCTCGGCGGAGGATCAGCTCGCCTGCACGCCGGACGTGTACCGGCTTTGCGCCGCGCAGGTGCCGGACGAGACCGCCATCACGGCCTGCCTCCAGCACAACAGGGCATCGTTGAGCCCGGCCTGCAAGCAGGTCTTCTCCCGCCCCGAGAAGGCGCGGTCCACGCTCCCCCAGGACGACGACGTGGACTGACGGCTTGAGGGCAGACCCGCGCAGGGACCCTCAGTCCTCGTCGTCGTTGACCGGCCGTTCGTCCGGCTCCGACGCCTCGGCGGCCACCACGTAGGTGCCGCCCAGCCACCGGTGCAGGTCCACGTCGGCGCAGCGCGTCGAGCAGAAGGGGTGGGTGTCCGGAGCCGCAGGCCTGCCGCAAACCGGACACGGCTTGCCGGCGCGCAGCCCGGCCACCGGCCGGGAGGCGGGCGGGCGGTGCGGGGCGCGCTTGTTCATGGTTGCGTCCATCCTCGATGCACGGGAAACCCTTCCCCCGACAGCAGCCCGACGACCTCGTGGACCGGCAGGCCGACCACGGACGAGTAGGAGCCGATCAGCTTGACCACGAAACACTCCGCCAGTCCCTGGATCGCGTAGCCTCCCGCCTTGCCGCGCCACTCGCCCGTGGCGAGATAGGCGTCCCGCTCGGCCGACGACAGCCGCTTGAAGCGGACGCGGGTTTCGACCAGCCGGTGCCGTTGCTGGCCCTTGGGCGTCACCAGGGTCACGCCGGTGAACACGCGGTGGGCGCGCCCGGACAGCAGGCGGAGGCAGGTTTCGGCCTCGTCGAGGATCTCGCATTTGGGAAGGATGCGCCGGCCCACCGCCACCACGGTGTCGGCCGCGATCAGGAAACAGGGATTTAGCGCGGCATCCCGCCGGGCGACCGCAACCGCGACCGCGGCCTTCTCGGCGGCCAATCGCGCCGCGAGCACGCGGGGCAGTTCGGTCTTGCGCGGCGTTTCGTCGATGTCGGCCGGAATCAACCGGTCGGGCTCGATGCCGACGCGCTGGAGAAGGGCCAGGCGGCGCGGGGACGCGGATGCGAGCACCAGGCGGGGGCGCGCGGATTGATCGCCGGGCGACCACCCGCTGGGGGACGGGTCACCGGTCACGAGGGTCACTTG
The DNA here is from genome assembly GCA_964243125.1 of uncultured Lichenihabitans sp. Classification (GTDB taxonomy): domain Bacteria; phylum Pseudomonadota; class Alphaproteobacteria; order Rhizobiales; family Beijerinckiaceae; genus Lichenihabitans. Next base: position 14,090 of record CAXTEP010000025.1, read on the forward strand.
AAGCGGTAGGTGATCCGCCCCTTCGTCAGGTCGTAGGGCGTCATCTCGACCAGGACCTTGTCGCCGGTCAGGACGCGAATCCGGTTCTTGCGCATCTTGCCGGCCGTGTGGGCCGTCACCTCGTGCTCGTTTTCCAGCTTCACGCGAAACATCGCGTTCGGCAGCAGTTCCGTCACGGTTCCGGGGAATTCAAGCAGTTCTTCTTTCGGCATAAGACCCGTTTCTTTCTGGGGCGCGCGAACGCGCGACGCTTGCGAAACCAACCAAAACAATCAACCGGGGCGGGATGAATTCACGCGATCGGTGCCGGGCCCCGCGACGGATGTCGCTGGCCCCTGGCAGTCCGACGCGGTTCCGAGGCTCGGACCCGTCCGCCCGATGCCGTTCATGTAGGGGACGATCGCGGTTTTGTGAACCGTGCCGGGACGAAAACAGCTTCGATCTCAAGCCTGCACGTCGAGGGGAGGCCTGTTCGCCTCGGCGCGCTGCAACGTCCGGCTCCGGCGCCAGCTGATGGGGATCAGGGCGAGGTAGAGCAGCGTCAGGACGATCAGCATCTCCATCGAGAAGGTCGCGATCAGCAGGATCACGACCGCGATGCCGAACAGGACCGGCAGGACGTGCTCGCGCGGGATGCGCCCGATCGTCTTGCCCGACCAGTGCGGCACGCGGCTCGCCATCAGGGCCGCCACCCCGAGCACGTAGAGGATCTCGACCGCCACCAGGCTGCGGGTCATGTCGAGGTCGAGCACCGACAGGTGCATGTAGAGCGGCAGCAGCACCGCGATGGCGCCCGCGGGCGCCGGCATGCCGATGAAGAACTGCGACGCCCAGGCGGGCTTGTCGGCGTCGTCGAGAGCGACGTTGAAGCGGGCAAGCCGCAGCGCGCACGCGATGGCGAACACCATGGCGGCGAACCAGCCGAAGCTCTTGATGGTGCTGAGCGACCAGAAGTAGAGCGTCAGGGCCGGGGCCACGCCGAAGTCGAGGAAGTCCGCGAGCGAATCGAGCTCGGCCCCGAACCGGGTGGTGCCGTTCAGCGCCCGCGCGAGGCGGCCGTCGACCCCGTCCAGCACCGCGGCGGCCAGGATGGCGAAGACGGCGCGCTCGAACTGGCCCTCGACCGCGAACCGGATGGCGGTCAGCCCCAGGCAGAGCGCCAGCAGCGTCACCAGGTTTGGCAGCATGATCCGCATCGGCACGGCGCGAAAGCGCCGCCCGGCCGCGCGCCGCCGGTTCCAGTCGGCCGGCACGGTCAGGTCGACGGCCCGGGCGCGACGCGCGGCCCGGGCCTGAAGATCTCGAACGGCTCCTGGAACCCCCGCGCCGATACCCGGTCGACACGCTCGGCGAGGCGCCGCGCGTGACCCGCGAAGGCCGCCGACATGAGCAGCGGCTCGTTGAGGGGGCCGTTCATGGCCGCGATCCGGCTCGCCAGGGCGACGTCCCGGCCGATCACCGTGAAATCAAGCCGCGTGCCCGACCCGACGTTGCCGTAGGCGATCTCGCCGTAGTGCAGGGCGACGCCGATGGCCATGGGGCGGCGGTCCGGGTGGGCGCGGTTGAAGGCCGCCAAGGCCGCGAAGCTCGCCTCGGCGGCCTCGAGCGCCCGGTCGGCCGCGCCCCCGAACCCGTCCTGCCCGTCGCGGAAAATGGCCAGCAGACCGTCGCCCAGGTATTTCAGCACCTCGCCGCCGCGGCCCTCGATCGAGGGCACCAGGGCGTCGAACAGGTCGTTGAACAGGCCCACGGCCCCCACCGCGCTGAGCTCGGCGATGTGCCCGGTGGAGTCGCGCAGGTCCGCCACCAGCATGGCGGCCCGGATGGTCGACACCTGCCCGCGCTTGGCCCGGCCGGCCAGGATGGCGGTGTGGGGCTCCTCGCCCACGTAGGTCCGCAGCAGCTTGTCGAGCGTGAGCCAGCCCACGCGGGCGTCGACGCGCGTCGCGAGCGCGGGCATGATGAAGGCCAGCGTCAGGAGGTCCTGCTCGTCGAAGCCGCGGTCCCGGGTGGTCGCGAAGGTGGACCAGCCGTCCGACCCGTTGGTGAGGGTGAAGGGCGCGCAAAGGTAGTGGCGGTAGCCCGCCCGCTTGAGTTCGGGCACGATCCCGAAGCGGTCATCGGGCGTGTCGGGAAGCCAGAGCTCGACCCAGGTCCCCATGCTGGAAGCCTCGAAGTAGGGGCTCGCCAGGTAGTCCGGGTCCTCTTCCTCGGGCCGGACGTAGGTGTTGTAGGTCATGCCCGCGCCCCTGACCCAGAGGCGGCTGACGGCGTCGTGCTCGGCCGTCACCATGGAGATCGAGGACCCGTAGCGGTCGATCGGCAGCCCGGCGTCGAGCAGCCGTTCGCACAATTCCTCGATCACCGCCTCGACGGCGCTGCGCTGGTTGGGCCCGAGCAGCCACGCCATCAGGCCCAGCGCCTTGCGGCTGCGCGACGGGGTCATGCGGGCCAGGAGATCGGCGGCGGACCTTTGCGCCACGGACGCCACCGTGGCCCGCTCGGCCGGGCGCGGGGACGGCGGACCGCCGGACGGAGCGGCGATGTCGGACACCATGGTCACGGCCCGGGTCAGCCGGCCTTGAAGCTGCGGGCGGGCTCGGCGGCCCGGACGTCGGCCAGCACGGTCTCGCCCGCGACCGCCCGCGACCCGTGGCCGACCAGCACCCGCACGCCGTCGGGCAGGTACACGTCGACGCGCGAGCCGAAACGGATCAGGCCGAAGCGGTCGCCGGCCCCGATGGTCTCGCCTTCGCGCACGAAGGACACGATGCGGCGGGCGATCAGGCCGGCGATCTGCACGATGCCGACCTGCCCGCTGCTGGTCTGCAGCAGCATGGAGGAGCGCTCGTTGTCCTCGCTCGCCTTGTCGAGGTCGGCGTTGACGAACAGGCCGGGCTTGTAGGCGATCTTGACGATGCGGCCCGTCATGGGGGCCCGGTTCACGTGGCAGTCGAACACGCTCATGAACACCGAGATGCGCTGCATCGGCCGATCGCCCAGCCCGAGCTCGGAAGGCGGCGCGAAGAAGCCGATGGACGAGATCATGCCGTCGGCGGGCGACACCACGAGGCCGTCCCGCATGGGCGTGATGCGGGCGGGGTCGCGGAAGAAATAGGCGCACCACAGGGTCGCGAAGCCGCCGATCCAGCCGAGCGGGCTCCACAGCCAGTCGAGGATCAGGGCCGCCACCGCGAACCCAGCGATGAACACGTATCCTTCCGGGTGCACGGGTGTGAGCTGCCGGCGGACACTGGAGATCATGGACATCGAGGAAGGGAACTCTCTCTTGATCGGGTGTGTTTCGCATTTCTCCGCGGCGAAGTCACGGCAGCGGGACGCCCGTCCGGGAGGGTCAGGCGTCCGCCGGGACGTCGTCGAACGCCTCATCGCGGCCGGCGGTCCGCCGCAGCACCGCCTGGGCCTCGTCGACCTCGCGCTGGCGGTTCCACATGGCGGCGTAAAGGCCGTCGCGGGCCAGAAGGCCCGCGTGCGTGCCCCGCTCGGCGATCGTGCCCTTGGCCAGCACCAGGATCTCGTCGGCGTTGATCACGGTCGACAGCCGGTGGGCGATGACCAGCGTGGTGCGGCCGCGCGACACGCGTTCGAGCGCGTCCTGGATGTCTTTCTCGGTGAAGCTGTCGAGCGCCGAGGTCGCCTCGTCCAGCACCAGGATGGGGGGCGCCTTCAGCATGGTGCGCGCGATGGCGACGCGCTGCTTCTCGCCGCCCGAAAGCTTCAGCCCGCGCTCACCCACCTGCGCGCCGTAGCGGCCGGGAACCGCGGAAATGAAGGCGTCGATCTGGGCATCGCGCGCGGCCTGCCGGACCTCGTCCTCGCCGGCATCCCAGCGCCCGTAGCGGATGTTGTAGCCGATCGTGTCGTTGAACAGCACCGTGTCCTGCGGCACCATGCCGATCGCGTCGCGCAGCGACGCCTGCGTGACATCGAGGATATCCTGGCCATCGATCGTGATGCGGCCCGCCTGGGGCTCGTAGAAGCGGAACAGCAGCCGCGACAGGGTCGACTTGCCGGCACCCGACGGTCCCACCACCGCGACGGTGCGGCCCGGCGGGACCTCGAAGCTGACGCCCCGCAGGATGGTGCGGTTCGGATCGTAGCCGAACACCACGTCGTCGAACCGCAGCCACCCCTCCGTCACCCGGAGCGGCGCGGCACCGGGCCGGTCCTCCACCTCGGGCGCCTGTTCCAGGATCGCGAACATCAGCTCGATGTCGATGATGGCCTGCTTCACCTCGCGGTACACGAGGCCCATGAAGTTGAGCGGCTGGTAGAGCTGGATCATCACGGCGTTGACCAGGACGAAGTCGCCCACCGTGTTGCGCCCGGCCCGGATGCCCTGGATGCACATCACCATGATGACCGCGAGGCCGACGCTGAAGATCACGGCCTGGCCGGCGTTGAGAAAGGCAAGCGACGTGTAGGTGCGGATGCTGAGCTTCTCGTAGCGCGCCATCGACACGTCGTAGCGCTGCGCTTCGCGCGCCTCGGCGCCGAAATACTTCACCGTCTCGAAGTTGAGCAGGCTGTCGATCGCCTTGGTGTTGGCGTCCTGGTCGCTCTCGTTCATGGAGGTGCGAATGGCGATGCGCCAGTTGGTGGCGACCGTGGTGAATACCATGTAGGCCGCGATCATCACCACGACCGCGAGCGCGTAGAGCCAGTTGAACTGGAACGTGAACACCGCGAGGATCAGCACGAACTCCACCACGGTCGGCAGGCCCGTCAGCATGATCATGCGGACGATCGTCTCGATGGCGGTGCGGCCGCGCTCCAGCACCCGGGTCAGGCCGCCGGTCTTGCGCTCGAGGTGGTAGCGCAGCGACAGTTCGTGGAGGTGGACGAAGACCTCGGTGGCGAGCCGCCGGACCGCGTGCATGGCCACCATGGCGAAGAGCGCGTCGCGCCCCTGCGTGATCAGCGCCATGGCGATGCGCATGGCCCCGTAGATCAGGGTCAGCGCGACGGGCCCGACCAGCAGGACCGGCAGGGACGCGAGCGCCGGGTCCTGCTTGCCCGTGATGGCGTCGGTGGCCCATTTGAAGCTGTAGGGCACCGCGATGGTGATCAGCTTGGCCACGACCAGCATGGCCAGGGCCGCGTAGATCCGGCGCTTGAGGTCGGTGCGCTGGTCCGGCCAGATGTAGGGCCACAGGAACCGGATGGTGGTGAAGAGATTGGCTTCGGCCCTCACGCGCGGTCGGGAAGACGCCGCGTGGGCGGAAACGGGCACGGTCTGGTCGGACATTCGGCTGCGACTTGGAGGCGGGACGACACGGGTGCCGGTCCGCCTCATATAGCGGGAGCGGGCCGGTTTATCACCCCGGCGCGCTTGGGTCGCGGCGGCGCGGCGGGGCGCTAGCGGGTTTCGCGGTGCGGAACCACGAACACCTGGCCCGGGTAGATCAGGGCCGGGTCGCGGATCTGCGCCGTGTTGGACGCGTAGATCTCCGTGTAGTTGACCCCGTGCCCCAGCATCTTGCGGCTGATCCGCCACAGGCTGTCGCCGCGCACCACCCTGGCGGTCTGCAGGTCGGCCACCACGGCCGTGGCGGCCGAGGGAGCGTCGGAGGCGGTGGCGCCCGTGTCGGCCGAGGCGAGCGCCACGGGATTGCCGGCCGGCCGCGTCGCGCCGGACGCCGCCCGCGCGGCGGGCACGGGCACGGCGGGGGCAGGCACGGCGGGGGCGGTCCTGGCCATGAGCTGGCGCTGGCCCCGGCCGGCGACCGCCACGGCCGGATAATCGAAGGGCACCTCGGCCCGATGCACCACCTTGCCGCTCACCCCGTCGAGCTCGTCGGCCCGCACCATGTACTTGCCGGGCCGCATGCCCTTCTCGACCCGGACGGACCAGCGGCCGTCCTTGGCGGCCGTCACGTCGGTCAGGAAGGCGCCATTGAGATACAGGCGGCACTGGCTGCCGGCCTTGGCGACGCCCGACGCCAGGAACTTGCCTCCGGCGTCGGCCGCCACGCTCTGGATCGCCACGGGCAGCGCCGCGGCCGGCGTCGCGAGGGTTCCGGCCGCGGCCGGCGCGGTCCCGTCCGACAGGATCTGGGCAGGCTGATCGGGCTTGAGGAGCGCCACCATGGGCGGGGTGGCGCCGCCCCGGGCCACCGACACGGCGACGCCCTGGGCCGAGGTCGCGAGGGTCTGGTCGGCGCGCCGGACCTGCAGGGTCAGGTAGTGGTCGCCCTCGGGAAGCCGGGGCGGCAGGATGGCGAACTGGCCGCCCGCGTCGGCCGTGGCGATAGCGAGGACCTGATCGTGGTCCATCAGCCTGACCTCCGCCTGCGGCAGGCTGCGTCCCGCCACCACGGCCTCGCCGGCCGGCGACACGCGCACGATGTCGAAGGCGAGGCTAGCGGCCTCGCCGGCCGGCGGCGCGGGCCCGGCTCCGTCCCGCGTCGCGCCCGGGACCGGTCCGGCCAGGGTGCCGACGGCCCCGTCCGGTGCGGAGCCGACCGGAAGCGCGGCCGGAACAGCCGACCGGGCGTCCGCGGCCGCGACAGGTCCGGCCGTGGGCGGCTCGTCTGGAGCGGGAGCATCGGCCGGCCCGCGGTTCGCGGCCCGCGAGAACGCGTCCGGCGCCGAGGCCGGATCGACCGCCGGCCCGGCCGGCGCGAAGAAGCGCGGCCCGTTCTGGGTCAGGCGGGGAACAAACCACAGCATGGCCAGGATCGTGGCAACCGCCGTCACGGTCGCGGCACTTCCGCGAGGGCTCCTCAACCACCCCAGCATCTTGGTTCTCCCTGATCAGGCAACAGCTTAGCGGGTTGTCGACCGGCGCACCATTGCAATCATGAAGATTTCGTGCAGGGCCGCGCTTTTGCCGCGACCCGGGGCGCACCCTGGTGCGCCCGGCGGCTGCTTGACCCCCGCCGGCGCAGGCGGCACAACCGGCCGCATGAGCGAGATCAAGTCCATCTGCGTGTATTGCGGCTCGGGCCGCGGCAGCAACCCGGCCCACGTCCAGGCGGCGGAAACGCTTGGGCGGCTCATGGCGGAGCACGGCATCGCGCTGGTCTACGGCGGTGGCGACAACGGTCTGATGGGCGCGACCGCGCGCGCCGTGCTGGCCCACGGGGGGCAGGTCACCGGCATCATTCCGGGGTTCCTGCGCGACCGCGAGTCCATGATCCACGAGGCGCAGGAAATGATCGTGGTGCCCGACATGCACACGCGCAAGCGCCTGATGTTCGAGCGGGCCGACGCCTTCGTGGCCATGCCGGGCGGCATCGGCACCCTGGAGGAGCTCGTCGAACAGATGACCTGGGTGCAGCTCCAGCAGCACACCAAGCCGGTGCTGATCGCCGACATCGCGGGCTTCTGGCGCCCGCTGCTGTCGCTGCTGGCCCACATGCACGAGAACGGCTTCATCCGGCCCGGCCTCGACGTGAACTACGCGGTCGCCGAACGGGCCGAGGACATCATCCCCATGCTGCAGGACGCGCAAGCCCGGGTCGCGGCCGCAGGCCGGGAACGCACCCGGCTCGACATGCCGGTCTGAACGCCGGCGCCGGCGAGGCCCTGGCGGCACGCGGCCAGCGCCGGATCAGCCAAGGCCGCGACGGCGTCCCGCATGACCTGCGAGTCGAGGACGAAGACCTGCGGCAGGCCCCGGTCGGCCGCACCCTTGACCAGCCGGTAGCGCGTGCAGGGGTCCGCGAAAGGCAGCTTCGCGGCGTAGGTTTCGTCGTAGTAGAGCAGCGAACCCGACAGCATGTCGGCCCAGACGATCGACCCGGGCGCCAGCGCGTCGCGCGCGCCGCTGGACGCGACCGCTTCGGGACGCTGCGTTCCGGCCGCGACGACCGTTGCCAGGGCCGCGGCGACCGCCAGCGCCGCCAGCGCCGGGAACGACGCCGACGAGGGTCGCGGCGGCTCGGCCTCGCACCAGGCGAAGGCAAAGGCGAGCAGGTCGAGCGCCCCCGCGGCGGACGGCAAGAGGTAGTAGGGCGCCGTGATCCCGTGCGCGGCAAAGAACGCCAGGGCGGCCCCGAGCGCCGCGGCGGACGCGACCGTCGCGTGCAGGGCCGGGCCGCCGCACGGCCGGCTCCGCGCCAGAACCGCGGCCGACACCGCCGGGACCGCCAGGGCGATCAGCAGGTCAACCGCGAAGTGGCTCCCGAACGCGTAGAAGCGGAGGTTGGCCGCGACGCCCGGCCAGCCGGGAAAGGGGGCCGCCGCGTCGACGGGGGAATAGGTGCTCCGCAGCGCGCTTCCCGTGTTGGTTCAATTGGCCAGCGCCAGGCCGAGTGGACCGGTCAGCAGGCACGCAGCCGCGGCGAGCACCGGCGCGGCGCGGTTCCGCGGGTGAGGGCCGCGACGCAGCAGCAGGAACAGGCCGAGGCCCGCGACCGGGAATAGGTTGGCGATCCGGACCAGCAGCAGCAGGCCGCTGGCGGCGCCGAGCAGGGCACCCGTCGCCCCGGCCCCGGCCCCGTGCAGCCCCGGAAGCCGCACCGCTGCCAGCGTCGCGACCGCGAGGAGCCCCACGGACCACGGCACCGAGAAGCTGGCATAGGCCGCGTGGTCACGTAGCAGGCGGAGCGTGACGGCCAGCAGCGACGCTACGATGGCGAGGCAGCGCCACGAGGCCCCGTGGACCAGCACGGCCGCTATCGCGGCCAGCAGGACAAGCCCAGCGGTGGCCGCGAGCGTCCTCTGCCCTTCCGTGCCGCGGGAAAAGGCGGCCATGAGCAGGGCCGTGCCGGGCGAGTATTGCAGGATCACGCGCCGCGACCCCGGGTCGTAATGGTGGCAGTGCGGCGCCACGGCCTCCGACCACGCGTCGGGGGGAAGGCGGCCGGCCTCGGCGACCTCGGCCAGCGCCCGGGCCTCATCGCGCCGGATGGCCGTGTCGAAGCCCCGGACGAAGCCCCCGGTGCGGAACAGCGCGGCGCCCCGCAGGTAGCCGAAGGCGTCGCACCCGTAGGCGA
>CAXTEP010000025.1:23152-27749 GCA_964243125.1 uncultured Lichenihabitans sp.
GTGCGGAACAGCGCGGCGCCCCGCAGGTAGCCGAAGGCGTCGCACCCGTAGGCGAAGCCGCCCGCCACCTTGGTGGCGTTGCGCCCGAGCAGCGCCGTGGCCGGAACCAGGGCCAGGATCATGAGGGTTGCGAGCACGAAAGGGTGGCGCGGGCCGGCCGTGGCCAAGGCCCGGCGAAGCTTCAGCCGGCGGCCCGCTTGCGGGCGATCGCGGCCGCGACCGCGGGCGGCACGAAGGCCGACACGTCGCCACCCATGGCCGCGATCTGGCGCACCAGGGTGGCGGCGACCGGGCGGGTGGCCGGGGATGCCGGGACGAACAGGGTCTGCACGTCGGGCGCGAGCTGGGCGTTCATGCCGGCCATCCGCATCTCGTCGTCGAAGTCGCCGGCGTCCCGCAGGCCGCGGATCATCACCGTGGCGCCCGCGGCCCGGGCGGCCTCGACCGCGAGCCCCGCGAAGCTCTGCACCGCAAGCGCGCAGCCTTCGGCCGCGACCCGGTCCGCGCAGGCGGCGCGGATCAGGCCGGCGCGCTCCTCGGCGGAAAACATCGGCGTCTTGGTGGGGTGCACGCCCACCGCCACGACCAGCCGGTCGCACAAGCGGGCTGCGGCGCCGATCACGTCGACGTGCCCGTTGGTGAGCGGGTCGAACGAGCCGGCGTAGAACCCGGTGCGGCTCACTCGGGGTCCGCCTCGCCGTCGCCCCCATCGCCACCGCCGCCGTCCGCGGCCTCGGGGATGTGCTCCACCGCCACGACCTTCTCGTCCTTGTGGGTGTTGAAGACGATCACCCCTTGGGTATTGCGCCCCGCCACCCGGATGCCGTCCACCGGCACGCGGATCAGCTGGCCGCCGTTGGTCACCAGCATGATCTCGTCGGCGTGCTCCACCGGGAAGGAGGCGACCAGCTTGCCGTTGCGGGCGTTGGTGACCATGGCCACGATGCCCTTGCCGCCCCGCCCGGTCAGCCGGTACTCGAAGGACGAGCTGCGCTTGCCGTAGCCGCGTTCCGACACCGTCAGGATGTCCTGCTCGGCTTCCGACATCTCGACGTAGCGCTGCGGGGTCAGCGCCTCGGCGTCGGGCGCCTCGCCATTCTCTCCCACGACCTCGTGCTCGATGTCGTCCTCGACTACGCCCTCGCGGGCGCGCCGCCGCTTGAGGTAGGCGATGCGCTCGCCCGGGCCCGCGTCGACGTGGCGCAGGATCGACAGCGCGATCACGGCGTCGCCGTCGCCGAGCGCGATGCCCCGCACCCCCATGGAGTCGCGCCCCTTGAACACCCGCACGTCGCGCACCGAGAAGCGGATGCACTGGCCGTTGGCGGTGGTCAGCAGCACGTCGCGGTCCTCCGAGCAGATCTGGACGTCGACGATGCCTTCGCCCTCGTCGAGCTTCATGGCGATCTTGCCGGCGCGGTTCACCTGGGCGAAGTCGCTCAGCTTGTTGCGCCGCACCGTGCCGCGCGTGGTCGCGAACATGACGTCGAGCTGGTCCCAGGCGGCCTCGTCCTCGGGCAGCGGCATGATCGTGGCGATGCGCTCGCCCTCCTGCAGGGGCAGGATGTTGACCAGCGCCTTGCCGCGCGCCTGCGGGGCCGCGAGCGGCAGGCGCCAGACCTTGAGCTTGTAGGCCTGGCCGCGCGACGAGAAGAACAGGATGGGCGTGTGGGTGTTGGCCACGAACAGCCGCGCCACGAAATCCTCGTCGCGGGTCTGCATGGCCGAGCGGCCCTTGCCGCCGCGCCGCTGCGCCCGATAGGTCGAGAGCGGCACGCGCTTGATGTAGCCCGCGTGGCTGACCGTCACCACCATGTCGTCGCGCTGGATCAGGTCCTCGTCCTCGAGGTCGGCGTCGCTGTCGAGGATCAGGGTCCGGCGCGGGGTGGCGTGGGCGGCGCGGACTTCGGCGAGCTCGTCCCGGATGATGCCGAAGATGCGGGCGCGCGATCCCAGGATGTCGAGCAGGTCGGCAATCTCGGCCGCGAGCCGGTTGAGCGCCTCGGCGATCTCGTCGCGACCGAGCGCGGTCAGGCGGGCGAGCCGCAGTTCCAGGATGGCGCGGGCCTGCGTCTCCGACAGCCGGTAGGTGCCGTCGGCCGCCAGGCTGTGGCGCGGGTCGGCGATGAGGGTGATCAGCGGCGCCATGTCGAGCGCCGGCCAGTCGCGGTCCATCAGGGCCACGCGCGCCGCCCCCGTGTCGGGCGCGGTGCGGATCAGCCGGATCACCTCGTCGATGTTGGCAACCGCGATGGCGAGGCCCACCTGCACGTGGGCGGCGTCGCGGGCCTTGGTGAGGCGGAACTTCGTGCGCCGCGTCACCACCGTTTCGCGGAAGTCCACGAAGGCGGTCAGGATGTCCTTGAGGTTGAGGATCTCGGGGCGGCCGCCGTTCAGCGCGATCATGTTGGCGCCGAAGCTCGACTGCAGCGCCGTGTAGCGCCACAGCTGGTTCAGCACCACGTCGGCGACCGCGTCGCGCTTGATCTCGATGACGATCCGCATGCCGTCGCGGTCGGATTCGTCGCGCAGTTCCGAGATGCCCTCGACCCGCTTCTCGCGCACGAGCTCGGCGATCTTCTCGATCAGCGTGGTCTTGTTGACCTGGTAGGGGATCTCGGTGACGATCAGCGCCTCGCGGTCGCGGCGCATCTCCTCCACCTCGACCTTGGCGCGCATCAGGATGGAGCCGCGCCCCGTGCCGTAGGCCGAGCGGATGCCGGCCCGGCCCAGGATCGAGCCTCCCGTGGGGAAATCGGGACCGGGGATGATGTCGAGCAGCTCTTCGACCGTGATGGCGGGCCGCTCCATCACGGCCAGCACGCCGTCGATCACCTCGCCCAGGTTATGGGGCGGGATGTTGGTGGCCATGCCGACCGCGATGCCGCCCGCGCCGTTGACCAGCAGGTTGGGGAAGCGGGCCGGCAGGACGACCGGCTCGCGCTCCTTGCCGTCGTAATTGGGCTGGAAGTCGACCGTGTTCTCGTCGATGTCCTGGATCATCGCCAGGGACGGCCGGGCGAGCCGCGACTCGGTGTAGCGCATGGCGGCCGCGGGATCGCCGTCCACCGACCCGAAATTACCCTGGCCGTCGATCAGCGGCAGCCGCATCGAGAACGTCTGTGCCATGCGCACCAGGGCGTCGTAGATCGCGCCATCGCCGTGCGGATGGTACTTGCCCATGACGTCGCCCACGATGCGGGCCGACTTGACGTAGGAGCGGTCGGGCAGGTGGTTGTTCTCCTGCATGGAATGCAGGATGCGCCGGTGTACGGGCTTCAAGCCGTCGCGCACGTCCGGCAGCGCCCGGCTGACGATCACGCTCATGGCGTAATCGAGGTAGGAGCGCTTCATCTCATCGGTGATGGACACCGGCGATATGCCCGACGGATCGTCCGGCCGATTGTTCTTGCTGTCCGCCAAAACCTGAAATCCCTGATTGTTCTTGCAGACTACTCCAGGCCGAAGGGCCGTGTCACCTTGATCGAAGCCGCGACGGTGGATCACCTTGAGATCCACTCTCGACCCCACGCGGACCCCGATCCTGTCTTCGGCGGACAACTCCGCGAGCCGGCCGCTGACGTCCTGCCTATCCCCAAGGGTTCAGCACCGGCACGCCGGTCGGCTCGAAATCCGGCAGGTTGCGGGGCACGACCGTCAGCCCGTGGACAAGCGCCGTCGCGGCGATCAGCGCGTCACGCTCGGCACGCGGGTCCGGCACACGCGGGCGCGCGCTCCGCTGCGCCACGGACGTATCGACCGGAAGAATACGGCCCTCGAACCTCGGCAAGACCTGCCGGTCGATCCAGGCGCGCAATATCCTTGCCCGTGCCTCGTCCCTGCGTCCGATCGACAAGGCGCCGACCTCGACTTCAAGGATGGTGATGACCGACAAGAAAGTGGCCGTGGTCGGCACGGATGAAGCCCATGCGACCGCTTTGGCGTTCGCCTCGTCCGGCCGGCACAGTTCCGAAAGAACGTTGGTGTCGCGAAGCAACGTCACGACGAGGCGGGTAGCCGAATGAAGCCGCCCGCGCGTGGTGGTTCGAACTCGAAATCGGCAACGTCCGGCTGCGCCAAGGTATCGGCCAACGTCACCTCCTGCCCGGCCAGCTTGCGATAGTGGTCGATGCTCAACAGGACATGCGCGGGCTTGCCGCGATCCGTGATGAACACGGGGCCATGTTTCCGCGGCCTTTTTGGCGCCGCCGGAGTCCTGATTGAACTCCCGGCTCGTGAATGTCGTGACGGTCATGGCCGCCTTATTCTTGTAGGTGCGTTACTACAGTGAGGGGTGAAGCCCAACACGCAGGCTGCGCGTCACAGCGAGGCACCGGACGATAGGAAGTCATGGCAAGGGCCCTGGCCCGACTCAGCCCGGCCCGGATGTCACGCGCTCGTTGGGCTCAGAGACTCGCCGGCATCGACCGGTCCGCTCGGCCCGTGATCTCGCGCCAGCCGCAGCGAGAAGGTCCGGGCCATGCGGGCCAGCGCGTCGTCGATCGCTTGGTTGCCGTGGGGTGGTACTTACCCATCGTGTCGGCGGTCACGCGGGCCGACTCCTTGTGCGGCTTGTCGGGCGTGAACCCGTTCTCTC
>CAXTEP010000025.1:27849-29991 GCA_964243125.1 uncultured Lichenihabitans sp.
GAGGCAAATTCAGCGGCAGCCTCCTGTGTCAGGCCAGCACGACGGTTTCCGTCGAGACGATGAAGTCGCAGGCATGCAAATCAAGGAACGACTCCTCATCGGGACGGATGCGCGTCAAGTATTCAGAATCCGAGAAGCAGCGACCGAGGGCTTCGACGTTGTCGAACCATAATTCGGTAATGCCGTCATATCTGACGGGAGGCATGCCGGGCAGTTCGACTGGCATCGCGTGCTGCTGCACGTAACGCCGCACGGTTTCTTTCACGACACCCACAGACATGAAAAGCGCGGCGTGGATCGTTTTATGATGCTCGACGAATTGAGCGTGCGTCAGGGTGGATTTACGTGTCAGCAGGATGGTGAATTTGATCATCACTCAAAGCCTTTCATGCCGACACCGTGAGATCGAGAGCGGTGTCGGCATGAAAGGAAACGCTCGTGGAAGACTTATGGCGGCCACCGCATTGGTGGATGCGGGTTTTTGTCCGCATCGAACACCTCGCCCATTCACAACCGCACCCGCTGGCCCTCATGGCTGAACCATTGCCGATCTCGGGTCATCCTCGCGAGGCGTTTCTACAAGAACGCACCCCCTCGTCCGCCCTACCGGTCCTTTTCCGTCCGGCGGGAGAAGGGAAGCGGCACGTGCTCTGCCGTTCCCGCGGCCGTCACGGTCCTACAAGCCGCGACCGCAACCCGGCCCCGGGGCTCGCGTGCTCGTCGGTGTAGAAGATCGCCGGCATCGGCCGTTCCGCCCGGACCTCACTCTCGCGCCAGCCGCAGCGGTTGCAGATCAGGCTCTCGTCGTCCCAGAACGCCACCCATCGCTTCATCGTGCCGCGGCAGCGCGGGGCGGGGCAGTCGTCGCCCTCGGCCAGCGGATGCAGCGTGACCGGCGCGGGCTTGCGCCCGAACCGCCGGTCCAGGATGTCCCAGCCGCTCATGCCAAGGCTGCCCTCAGAACGGGATGTCGTCGTCGATGGTCTCGGCCAGGCCACCGCGGCCGCCCGACGGGGCGCGCTGCTCCATGGGCGAGGAGCGCCCAAAGCTGCCGCCGCTGCCCTGGCGCTCGAACGAACCCGCGTCCTCGCGGCCGCCCATCTCGCCCGCGTTCCGGCTGTCCAGCAGCGTGAGTTCGCCGCGGAACCGCTGCAGCACCACCTCGGTCGTGTACTTGTCGGCCCCGTCCTTGTCCTGCCACTTGCGGGTCTGCAGCTGGCCTTCGAGGTAGACCTTGGAGCCCTTCTTGCAATATTGCTCGGCCACCTTGGCGAGGTTCTCGTTGAAGATCACCACGTTGTGCCACTCGGTCTTGTCCTTGCGCTCGCCGCTGGCCTTGTCGCGCCAGGATTCCGTGGTGGCGACGCTGAAGCTCACCACCGCCTCGCCGGAATTCATGCGGCGCACCTGCGGGTCCTTGCCGAGGTTGCCGATCAGGATCACCTTGTTGACGCTGCCCGCCATGGACCATCTCCCGCAACGCATTTGAACGACGCTGTCTCGCCCCTCATCCTGCGCCGTCCGCCCCCGAGGTTGCAAGCCGGATCGAGGCGTTTGACGCCGCGCTCAACAGTGGAATGGCTCTGGCACCGCGAATCCGTTCGTTTTCCGTTCCCACCGCGGTCGGCACTTGATACCAAGGCCGGATCGCCGTCCGATTCCGGGCCGAACCGGCCCCCGATGCCGTCGGATCGGAGGCGCCCCGCGCCCGCCAGCGAGCTCCGTGATCCATGGCCCGTCGACCCAAGACCCCTGAACCCGCGGCGCGGGCCTTCGCCGGACCGGGCGCCGACGCGACGCCGGCCTTCGGGGGCCGCACCATCACGATCCGGGGCGCGCGCGAGCACAATCTCAAGAACGTCGACCTGACCATCCCGCGCGACAAGCTCGTGGTGTTCACGGGCCTGTCGGGCTCGGGCAAGTCGTCGCTCGCGTTCGACACGATCTACGCCGAAGGGCAGCGGCGCTACGTGGAATCGCTGTCGGCCTACGCGCGGCAGTTTTTGGAGATGATGCAGAAGCCCGACGTCGACCAGATCGACGGCCTGTCGCCCGCCATCTCGATCGAGCAGAAAACCACCTCCAAGAACCCGCGCTCCACGGTCGGCACCGTGACCGAGATCTACGACTACATGCGCCTGC
>CAXTEP010000026.1:0-20267 GCA_964243125.1 uncultured Lichenihabitans sp.
AGGCGGCCGGTGGCGGCGAGGCGGGCGTCCTGCTTGGCCAGGACGGCCTGCAGGGCGGGGTCGGCCAGCACGGTCTTGGCGGCGCGGACGCTTTTGAGCACCTGGGGCAGGGGGTCGAAGCGGTGGCACACCTCGCTCACGGGGCGGCCGGCGCGCTTCACCACGGCCAGCACCTGCAGGGCCGCCACCAGCCCATCGCCCGTGGTCGAATAATCGGACAGGATGATGTGGCCGGACTGCTCGCCGCCGACGTTGTAGCCGTCCCGGCGCATGCGCTCCAGCACGTGGCGGTCGCCCACCGCGGTGCGCAGCGTGCCCAGGCCCAAGCCCCCGAGGTAGCGTTCGAGGCCGAGGTTGGACATCACGGTGGTGACGAGGCCGGGCTTGGCGAGGCGGCCGTCCTCCATCCAGCTCTGGGCGATCACGGCCATGATCTGGTCGCCGTCGATCACGCTGCCGCGCTCGTCCACCATGAGCAGCCGGTCGGCGTCGCCGTCGAGCGCGATGCCGACGTCGGCCCGCATCTCGCGCACCTTGCGCACCAGAGCGTCGGGCGCGGTCGAGCCCACATTAGCATTGATGTTGAACCCGTCGGGCTCGATGCCGATGGAGAAGACCTCGGCGCCGAGCTCCCATAACGCCTCGGGCGCGACCTTGTAGGCGGCCCCGTTGGCGCAATCCACCACCACCCGCAGCCCGTCGAGCGACAGGGCGCGCGGCATGGTGCGCTTGGCGAACTCGACGTAGCGGGCGTGCACCGACTCGACCCGCTTGGCCCGGCCGAGGTGCCTCGACTTGGACAGCTTGGTGCCGAGGTCGGTGTCCAGCAGGGCCTCGATCCCGGCCTCCACCTCGTCGCTGAGCTTGTAGCCGTCCGGCCCGAACAGTTTTATGCCGTTGTCCTCGAACGGGTTGTGCGAGGCCGAGATCATCACGCCCACGTCGCAGCGCATGGAGCGCGTCAGCATGGCGACCGCGGGGGTCGGCACGGGGCCGAGCAGCAGCACGTCCATGCCGACCGAGGTGAAGCCGCCCACCATGGCGTATTCGATCATGTAGCCCGACAAGCGCGTGTCCTTGCCGATGACGACCCGGTGGCGGTGGTCGCCGCGCTGGAACAGCAGGCCCGTGGCCTGGCCGACCTTCATGGCGAGGTCGGGCGTGATCACGCCATTGGCGCGCCCGCGGATGCCGTCCGTCCCAAAGTACTTGCCACCCATCCGGCTCTCGCCTCCTCGCGATCAGATTGCCACTTTTCGGACCGGCAAACAGCGGTTTTTAAGGCGGCACGGTTCATAATCGGTAAACCTTGCCCCCGGTCCCGCTTGCGGCGCGGGCACCGGGCCCGCACATGGGGCACGGACACACCGGAAGGCCCTCCTCGCCCATGCAGAACGAACAGCAGCCCTGGGGCCTGGAGCGCGGCCGCGAGCAGCCCCGGCCCGCGCCGTCCCCGGCCCATCGCCTGTTCGGCGGCCCGCCGGTCGCCGTGCTGGTGCGGCTGCTGTTCGTGTCGATCGTGGTGGGGGCGCTGCTGATGTGGCTGCGCATCGAGCCCTTCGCGCTGTTCCAGGGCCTCGCCCGGCTGGCCGACCGGCTGTGGGCCGAGGGGTTCGCGGCGCTGGGCCAGGTCGGCTCCACCCTGCTGGCCGGCGCCGCCGTGGTGCTGCCCGTGTGGGTCGTGCTGCGGCTCTTGTCGTTCGGCGCGGGCCGCTGAAGCTCAGAACCGGAACGACAGGTTGGCGGTGCCGAAGTGGTCGGCCTGCTTCTGGGTCGTGAACTCCTTGCTGCGCTCGGTGAACGCGACGTCGAGCTTGGCCCAGTCGGCCCAGAACAGCGACGCGCCGGTGCTGAAGTCGCCGACAAAGATCTCCTTGTGGACGTGTGGGCTGTCCGCCACGCTGTTGCCGTCGAGAAAGATGTTCTGGGCCACGGCGCGGCCCTGGACGCCCGCGAACAGGTAGGCCCCGAACGGCCCGTCGAGCCGCGACGCGTCGAACCAGTCGGTGCCCGACAGCGCCGGCCGGATCCGCGGGATGCCGTAATCGGCCCCAAGATTGTGGCCGACCCGGACCTGGACGCCGGCCTCGGCGTCGGTCAGCACGTTGCCGACCGTGACGCCGGCCTCGGGGATCACGTCGGCGTCGATCCACCCGTAGCTGGCCCGGAAGGCTTTCCAGTGCCGGTCGTAGGAGACCGCGAAGCCCGGCTCGTTGCGGAGCTGGTGGTTCCAGCCCTGGTCGAGGCCGCGGTTGTTGAAGCCCGCGGCGGAATGGAACCATTCCTGGGCGTCCTCGGCCAGCGAATAGGGCCCGATCACGCCGGCCAGCACCTCGAAGTTCTCCAGCACCGTGCCGCCGCTCTCCTGCAGCAGGCTGCCCCCCGTGTAGAGCCATCCCGCGAAGGGCCGGTCGCGGGGATCGGGCACGGCGTCGTGGTAGCGCACGGGCGTGAAGATGCTCTGGCCCACCACCGCGTCGAACTTGCGCGTGATCCCGGGTCCGCGTTGCAGGATCGGCACGACGCCGCCGAGGCGATCGTAGAACGCGTCGGCAAACGTGCCGGGGTCGAGGGTCGGGGACAGGTAGGCCAGCATGGCCCCTTGCGTGTAGTGGCGGTCCCACTTGTCGGGCAGCAGGCCGTCGTTCTCCTCGATCAGGGTGAGGCGGCCGTAGGGGTCGGCCGCAACGGCCCGCTGGGGCGCGGCCCAGCCCCCGACCGCGACGGTCAGGAGGGGGACGGCGCGTCGAGCCAACGGCCCCCAACCCCAGGACCCAAGCCGAGCCGTCCGCCGCATCGCCTGACCCGGATCCAGTAACATGGCCTGCGTCGCATTCTTGTCAGAACGCGCATCCGCTTTGGAGTGCGGCCGGCGCATTGCTGGTCCGCAGTGTCGCGCGCGTCACACCGCGCCACCCCGCGCCCCCACGGCCGCGGGTTCCTCGCGCACGACCGGCACCCGCCCGCTCAGCAGGGCCGCGGCCAGGCCGATGGCGGCCGCGGCCGACAGCCAGACGCCCGGCATGGCGGGGTTGCGGGTCAGGTGGATGAGGCCGGTGCAGACCGCCGGGGTGAAGCCGCCGAACAGCGCGGTCGCCAGGCTGTAGGCGATCGAGAAGCCGGTGCTGCGCACCGCGGGGGGCATGATCTCGGTGAGCGTCACCACCATGGCGCCGTTGTAGCTGCCGTAGATGAAGGACAGCCACAGTTCGACGGCCAGCAGCCGCCCGAACGAGGGCGCACCCGTGAGCCACACCATGGCCGGGTAGGCGGTCGCGATGGCCAGCGCCGTGAAGCCGATCAGCAGCGGCCGCCGCCCGATCCTGTCCGAGGCCGCGCCCATCACGGGCAGCCAGACCAGGTTCGATACGCCGACCAGGACCGTGACCACCAGCGCCTCGGTGGCGCCCAGATGCAGCGTGTCCTTGCCGAAGGTGGGGGTGTAGACCGTGATCAGGTAGAACGACACGGTGGTCATCACCACCATGGCGGCCCCGATCAGCACTACATCCCAGTGGGCCGCCACCGACCGCCACACTTCGGGCAGGGAGGCGGTCCGGTGCCGGCGGGCCGCGAACGCCTCGGTCTCGCCCAGCGACCGGCGCAGCGCGAACAGGATGGGCACGATGGCGCAGCCGATCAGCAGGGGCACGCGCCACCCCCAGAGCCGCATGGTGTCGGCCGACAGGCCGCGCTGCAGCGCCACCCCGAGCAGCGCCGCCACGATCACGGCCACCTGCTGGCTGGCCGACTGCCAGCTGACGTAAAAACCCTTGCGGCCGGGCGGGGCGATCTCGGCCAGGTAGACCGACACGCCGCCGAGCTCCGCGCCGGCCGAGAACCCCTGCAGCAGGCGCCCCGCCACGATGATGGAGGGCGCCAGCAGCCCGAGCGTGGCGTAGCCCGGCGTCACCGCGACCGACACGGTGCCGAGCGCCATCAGGCCGAGCGTCAGCAGCAGGCCCGCGCGGCGGCCGTGGTGGTCGATGTAGGCGCCGAGCACCAGGGCGCCGAGCGGGCGCATCAGGAAGCCGACTCCGAAGGTCGACAGCGCCAGTATCAGGGAGGCGAATTCATTGCCGCTCGGGAAGAAGGCCTGCCCGATCGCCGTGGCGTAATAGCCGAAGACGAAGAAGTCGTACATTTCCAGGAAGTTGCCGCTGGCCACCTGGACCACCGGCTTGATCCTGGCCCAGCGGCCCGCGCCCGACGGTTGTTCCACGCTCGATCCCCGCGCGCCCTAAACGGTCCGATCGTCCAGGGTCGGCCGTCTCGCAAGAATCCTGTTCTGGACTCGGCCGTGGTTCCTGTCCAGGTGCGCGGGACCGCGGCGGCTCGCGCGACCGCCGTGGGGGGATCACGCGCGCTTGAGGAACGGCGCGGCCTCATCCGGGTCGTCCTCGCGGCCTGCCCGGTCGAGGCGCCCCAGCGAGCCCTGCAGCTTGATCATGCGCTCGCGGTTCTCGCCCACCAGCGTGTTGATGTCCTTGGCGGCCCCGGCGGACTGGCCCGCGAGCGCCCGCACCTCGCCGGCCACGACCGCGAAGCCCCGGCCCGCCTCGCCCGCCCGCGCGGCCTCCACGGCGGCGTTCAACGCCAGGATGTTGGTCTGGAACGCGATGTGGTCGATGTTCGACACGATGCTGGCGATGCGGTCGCCCGACTGCTGCAGCGCCGCCATGGCGTCATTGGTTTCCGTGATGGCCCGGCGCCGGTCGGACATGTCGGTTCCGCACATCAGGATGCGGGAAGTGCGCCCCTGCAGGTCGCGCAGCGCCGAGAACACCGCGTCGAGCACGATCGCGCCGCCGTCCACGCGCGGCCACGGCACCTCGCGCCGCAGGCTCCGACCGCCCGACACCTGGGCCCGCTCGTCGGCCGACAGCAGATGGTCGAGGTGGACGGCGTCGCCCGCCGTGACGCCCTGCCAGGCCCCGATGGCGGCGTTGGCCTGCCTGAGCGGCCCGTGCGGCTCCCACTCGGCCAGCGCGTTGGAAGCGCCGATCGTGTCGAGCTTGATCGTGTACTCGAGCGATTTCTGCTTGGTTTCGGTGATGTTGGCCTGGATCGAGATGAACCGTTCGACCTGGCCCCCCGCGCCGCGCACGGGATTGATGGCGAGGCTGATCCAGTAGGGTTCGCCGGCCTTCGAGTAGTTCAGGATCTCCTGGCAGAAGGGCAGGCCCTTCCCGAGCCTGTCGCGGATCTGCCGGATGGTCGCGGGGTCGGTGTGGGCGCCCTGCAGGATCTTGCCCGGGCTCTTGCCGACCACTTCGGCGAGGGTGTAGCCGGTCAAGCGCTCGAAGCCCGGGTTGACGTATTCGATCCGCCGCTGCGCGTCCGTGATGATCACCGAATTGTCGGTGCCGTTCGCGACCAGCGAGAGCTGGTTGATGCGGTCGCGCTGCCTGACCTGCTCGGTGATGTCGGTCGCGAACTTGACGACCTTGAACGGCTTGCCGTTGAGGTCGAAGATCGGGTTGTAGGAGGCCTGGATCCAGACTTCCCGGCCACCCTTGCCGAGGCGCTTGAACTCGGCCGACACGTATTCGCCGGCCCTGAGCCGGTCCCAGAAGCGGCGGTAGGCGGCGCTCTCCCTTTCGTCGGGCGGAACGAACAGGCCGTGGTGCCGGCCCAGGATCTCGCCGGCCTCGTAGCCCATGGCTTTCAGGAAATTCTCGTTGGCGTCGAGGATCGTGCCGTCCATCGCGAAGGCGATCACGGCCTGGGACCGACCGATGGCCGCGACCTGCCCCGCCGTGTCGGCCGCCGCCATCTTGGCGGCCGACACGTCGGCTGCGAACTTGACGACCTTGAACGGCTTGCCGTTGAGGTCGAAGATCGGGTTGTAGGAGGCCTGGATCCAGACTTCCCGGCCACCCTTGCCGAGGCGCTTGAACTCGGCCGACACGTATTCGCCGGCCCTGAGCCGGTCCCAGAACGCCGCGTAGGCGGGGCCGGTCCGTTCGGCGGGTTCGACGAACATCGCGTGCTTCTGGCCGATGATCTCGTGAGCCTCGTAGCCCACGGCGGCCAGGAAGTTCGCGTTCGCTTCCAGGATCGTGCCGTCCATCGCGAAGGCGATCACGGCCTGCGACCGGTGGATCGCCGCGATCTGGCCCGCGACGTCGGCCGAGGCGAGCTTCTGGGCCGTCACGTCGGAGGCGTATTTGACGATCCTGCGGGGCTTGCCGGCGGCGTCCAGGATCGGATTGTAGGAGGCCTGCAGCCAGACCTCGCGGCCGTCCTTGCCGAGGCGCTTGAACTCCGCGACCGTGAACGTGCCTTCCCTCAGCGTCGCCCAGAACGCCGCGTAGTCGGGACCGGCCGCCTCGTCCGGGTCGACGAACATGCGGTGATGCCGCCCTTGGATGGCGTCGAGGCTGTAACCCATGGTGGCGAGGAAGTTGTCGTTCGCCCACAGGATGCGGCCGTCCATGTCGAACTCGATCACGGCCTGCGACCGGCTGATCGCGTCGAGCCTTGCCTGGAGTTCGCGCAACGCGGCCGACGGCGGTCGCGCGTCTCGGGTGAAAGGCAAGCGGAGCATGACTCAGAACCTCCGGCGCGGGCCGGCGGCACGGGCGTGACCTCGGCCGACAACTGCTGCGAGGCCGGAAGTGTGATGGTCCGCAATTAACGGGCGATTACGCTCGCGGCATTCCGCCGCGACTGAGGCGGCCGGTTCAGGCGACGCGAAGCGCCGCGCGCTCGCCGCCCAGCGCGCGTTCCACCGCGTTGGCGTACCATTCCACGAATTGCATCACCCCGCCCTCGTCCCGCACCCCGTAGGGACCGGGCTCGTAGGCGGGGGACAGGATGCCGCGCTGGTTCTCTTCCACGATGCGGCGGTCCTGGTCGTTGGTGGCGTCCCACACGGCCGTCAGCTCGTCGACCCGGTAGTCGACGCCCTCGACCGCGTCCTTGTGGACGAGCCACTTGGTCGTGACGGCCGTTTGCGTGGCGCTGAGCGGCAGCACCCGGAACGTCACGGCGTGGTCGCCCAGCACGTGGTTCCAGGTCGAGGGATAATGGAACAGCAGCAGGGATCCGATGGCGGGCGTCGTCACGGCGTCGTTCAGGGGGCGCGCCACGGCGGCCCGGCCCGACATCGTGTAGCTCACCGCGCCCTCGACCAGCGGCACCCGCATGACGCGGAACTGCCCGCTGGGCTGGATCAGGAAACGGCTCGGCAGGCCCGCGGCCTCGCACTTCGCCCAGTGGGCCGCGATGGCGGGATCGTCGCCCGCTCCCTGCACGCCCGTGGCGGTCGGGGCCTCGGGATAGGTGCGGCACAGTTCGGGATGGTTGGCGGCGCAATGGTAGCACTCGCGGTTGTTTTCCCACACGAGCTTCCAGTTGCCGTTCTCGACGATCGTGTTCTGGTGCGCGACCTTGACGTCGCCGAGCCCGTGCGGCGCCAGGTAGGGCGCGACCTTGCTGCGGAACGCCGTGAAATCGGGGGCGTGGGAGGCCACGCACACGAACACGTAGCCCCCGAAACTCTCGCAATGGGCCCGCTTCATGCCGAACGCGGCCTTGTCGAACTGCTCGTCCATGTGGCGGGCGCGCAGAAGGCTGCCGTCGGTGTCGTAGATCCACTGGTGGTAGGGGCATACGAGCCGCTTGGCCGAGCCGTGGTCGGCCGTGCACACGCGCGAACCGCGGTGGCGGCAGGAATTGTGGAGCGCGCGGATCTGCCCGTCGCGGCCGCGGATCACCACGAGCGGATAGTCGCCGAGCTGCATCGTGAAGAAGTCGCCCGGGTTCGGGATCTCGCAATCGTGGCCCGCGAAGATCCAGTCGCGGTAGTGGATCGCCTCCATGTCGACCGCGAAAACCGCCGGGTCGGTGTAGAAGGGACGCGGCAGGGAGAAGCCGTCGCGCCGGTTCTTGAGCAGCGCGAGCATGTCTTGGCGTACGGTCATCCGGGTGTCCCGCGAGTTCGGCGCCGGTGCGCGAGAACCGCGCCGGCAGCGCAGACGTGAGCGATCCGTATCGCCGGCGCGGCCGCGTCGCCGTCGCGGGGGCGTCATGGGTTTGCGCGTCGGCGACCTGCCCGCCGCGGCGTTGCCATGGCGGAACCGGGCCGCTAAGCCGTGCCTCGGTTTTTTTCAGGAGAAGGCCAAGCCATGAGCGATCAGCCGCCCGACCGCCTGTCCATCAACCCGGACAATCCCCACTACAGCGAGGCGGCGCTCGACCGCGGCGTCGGCATCCGGTTCGACGGCAAGGAAAAGACCAACGTGGACGAGTATTGCGTCAGCGAGGGCTGGATCAAGGTCACGGCCGGCAAGGCCCGGGACCGGGCCGGCAACCCGATGACCATCAAGCTTAAGGGCGTGGTGGAGCCTTATTTCCGCAATGGGGCGTAAGTCCGCCGGCGCGATCCCTGCCTGACGCGCGGGCCTGAATGGGCACCCACCCTCTCGTCCTGAGCCTGTCGAAGGACAGGCCGCACGCGACACCTCTGGATTACCCTTCGACAGGCTCAGGGTGAGGGCGGCGGAGATCGGCTTGATCGCCATCCTGCACCTGAGTCGTCAAGTGACATTCACCCGATAATCCTGGACGGCCGGGCTCCCGCCCTTGTTGATCTCCCGGGTTCCGGGCTACCCTCGGCGGGCCGGACGACGTCGTCGGCGTCCAGCGAGGCCCCATGGTTGTCCGCGTCGCCACGGTGGCTTTCGAAGGCATCGAGGCGCGGCCCGTCGACGTCCAGGTCCAGATCGCCAGCGGCTCGGTGGTGTTCACCGTGGTGGGCCTGCCCGACAAGGCGGTGGCGGAATCGCGCGAGCGGGTACGGGCCGCCCTGACGGCCTCGGGCCTCGCGCTGCCGGCCAAGCGCATCACCGTGAACCTCGCGCCCGCCGACATGCCCAAGGAGGGCAGCCACTACGACCTGCCCATCGCGCTCGGCGTCATGGCGGGCATTGGCGCGATCCCCGCCGACGCGGTGGCGGGCTACACGGTGATCGGCGAACTGGCGCTGGACGGCTCGATCACGGCGGTGGCGGGCGTGCTGCCCGCGGCGGTCGCGGCCAACGCCCGCGACCACGGGCTGATCTGCCCGCGCGCCTCGGGCCCGGAAGCCGCCTGGGCATCGCGCGACCTCGACATCCTGGCGCCCGGCTCGCTGATCCAGCTCGCCAACCATTTCAAGGGCACACAGGTGCTAGGCCGGCCCGCGCCCGCCCTGCGGGCCGCCGGGCCGGGCGGGCCCGACCTGCGCGACGTCAAGGGGCAGGAAAGCGCCAAGCGGGCCCTGGAGATCGCGGCCGCGGGCGGCCACAACCTATTGATGACCGGTCCGCCCGGGGCCGGCAAGTCGATGCTGGCCTCGCGCATGCCCTCCATCCTGCCCCCGTTGACCCCGCGCGAACTGCTCGAAGTCTCGATGATCCACTCGGTGGCGGGGCACCTCAGCGGGGGCGAGCTGAGCGAGCGGCGGCCGTTCCGCGCACCCCACCACTCGGCTTCCATGCCGGCCCTGGTGGGCGGCGGCGCGGGGGCGCGGCCCGGCGAGGTGTCGCTCGCCCACCACGGCGTCCTGTTCCTGGACGAGTTGCCCGAATTCGCCACCCCCGTGCTCGACGGCCTGCGCCAGCCGCTGGAAACCGGCGAGGTGTCGATCGCCCGCGCCAACCACCGCGTCACCTACCCGGCCCGCTTCCAGCTGGTCGCCGCCATGAACCCGTGCCGCTGCGGCCACGCGCTGGAGCCGGGCTTCGCGTGCCGGCGGCAGCCCAACGAGCGCTGCATGGCGCAATATGCGGCGCGGCTGTCCGGCCCGTTGCTGGACCGCATCGACCTTCACATCGAGGTCCCGGCGGTCGCGGCCTCCGACCTGCTTCTGCCGTCCCCGCGCGAAGGTTCGGCCGAGGTGGCGGCGCGGGTCGCGGCCGCCCGCGCACGCCAGTCCGCCCGCTACGAGGCCCTGGGCCTGACCGGCGCGCTCACCAACGCCGCCGCCCCGGCCGCGGCCCTGGACCGGGTCGCGGCGCTGGACGCGGGCGGCGCCGACCTGCTGCGGCACGCGAGCGACAGGATGCGGCTGACCGCGCGCGGATTCCACCGCGTGCTCAAACTCGCCCGCACGCTCGCCGACCTCGACGGATCGGACGCGGTCGGCCGTCCGCACCTCGCCGAGGCCCTGGGCTACCGGGCCGTGGGCGACCGGACCCAGCAGGCGAGGTCCTGAAACGCGCGGCTCGGAAACACGCGCGGTGGACCGCGCTTGCGGGGCACGCGCGTTCGTGAGACACGACGCCGACCAACCGGCACGGACGATCCGAATGGCAGCGAACGTCGTACTGGTGCGCCGCCGCGGCCCGGATTGGCAGAGCCTGTCCAGCGATTTTCGGAGCGGCAGGCCGGTTCATCGGTCCCGCTACGTCCCCGGCAGCCACATCGAAGGCATACCGGACAGTATCGGCGATCTCGTCGACAGGTGGAACAGGCGGTTCAGCATCGATTAACTTCTCGTTCCGCGCGGTTCTGGCGGCGCTGACCGAGCAGAGCACCGCCCGGGTCGCGGGTGCCCTGCGCTGCAACTACGACGACGTCTGCGACCTCGCCAACGCGGCCGCGCATCGCGACAGTTATTTCTTTTTTCACGACGACGACGACCTGTTCGCGCCCTCCCTGGCGTCGGTCATCCGGGACGGCGACGCCGAACCTGACGCGATCGTCTGTCCGGCCTTCCGGGTCGGGCCGAAGATCGTGACGGCCGTCCGCGACGGCTGCGACGTCGATCATGTCTGGGGCGAACGCAAGCATCCCCTGCGCCGCTATCAGACCAACAATTACGGCATCCAGGCGCGCCACTGCCGGGTTGCGGGCGCCGATCTGGAGGCCTTGCGGGAGCACGCGGCGGCGTCCGACCTCGCGGACGCGCGCGGGTTCGTCGATCGGGTGCTGCCGGAGGTCTTGTGCGCCATCATCAAGACGCCGACGTCCGTCTCGCGCATGCCGCATTTGTTCGAGCGGGACGATGACTGCCGGGCCGATTTCGAGGCCTGCATCACAAATTTCGGGGCCGCGGACCTGCCCGAACGCTTCGCCTGGGTGGCCGAGCCCGCGCGCATCATCGGCCGGCTCGTCGAATGCGTTCACCGGGGCGAAAACTACGAGACGTTCACGCGCTCTGGGCCACCGCCGGCCCGTCCTTGACGATCTCCAGGCGAAACCCGCGGTAGCGCTTCCGCAACCCCATCGAGACGGCGAGGAGAGAACTGGCGAGCCTGAAAACCGCACTGGCGATGCAAACGATCGCGTTCCCGAGGCCGACGTCGAAGCCGAGGAGCCCATGGGCCACACCGACGATGAAGCCGACCAGCGCGCCGGCCGCGATCGACATGGCCGTGCCGCGCCAGAAGGGCAGCTAGCACACGCGAGCGACGCCATCCCACTTCGGTCGCATCTCCTTGCGATACCGCACGTGATCGGCCACGAAACGTCCCTGCCTCGGCCGACCAGGTACGGCCAGCCGCAAAGAAATCTGCAGCGAAGGCCTGCATGGAGCAAGAGGGCGCGGCCTTTCCGCGACCGCATGGCAGACGTCACGCAAACATTTCCAGCCCGGGTCGGCGGCCGGCCGGCGGGACCGCTTGCGGGCCGCACGGGCGTGTGGAACAGCACCGGGATGAGCCCGCACGGACGATCCGCATGCCGGTGAGCATTGTTCTCGTGCGCCGCCGCGGCCCCGACTGGCCCAGCCTGTCGCGGGATTTCCGCGCCGGCCGCCCCGTCGACCGGACGCTCTACCTGCCGGAGGACGGCATCATCGGCATGCCGGTCAACCTGGGCGACCTGATCGACACCTGGAACCGGCGGTTCAGCATCGACTATTTCACGTTCCGCGCGGTTCTGGCGGCAATGACGGAGCAGAGTGTCGCCCGGGTCGCAGGGGCCCGGCGCTGCGGGTACGACGAGGTTTGCGATCTGGCCAACGGGCCGGAACACGGGGACAGCTACTTCTTCTTCCACGACGACGACGACGTTTTCGCGCCATCCCTGGCAGCCGCCACGGCGGATGGCGATTCCGGGCCCGATGCGATCGTTTGTCCGATTTTCAGGGTCGGCCAGCGGATCGAGACGGTGGTCCGCGACGGTTGCGCGGTCGATCACGTTTGGGGCAAGCGCGTGCGGCCCGGCCGCCGCTACCAGACCAACAACTACGGCATCCACGCGCGCCATTGCAGGGTGCCCGGCCCCGACATGGCGGCGTTGCGGGAACACGCCGAGGCTTCCACGCTGGCGGACGCCCGCGGCTTCGTCGACCGGATTGTGCCGGTGGTGGCGAGCGCCACCATCAAGACGCCCTCGTCGGTTTCGGCCATCGTGCAGGTCCTCGAACGGGAGGACACCTGCCGGAGCTTTTTCGAGACCTGCGTCCGCAACTTCACGGCCGTCGACCTGCCGGACCGGTTCGGCTGGGTGGCCGAGCCCGTCCGCATGATCGGCCGGCTGATCGACTGCGTGCGTCGCGGCGGGGACTACGACGCCTTCTCGCGAGGGGCATAGGCCGCGCCATTCCTTGATGCGGGTCCGACCCTACCGCTCGTTCAACGGGCCGGGCCCGCGCCAGGCGCGCTCGAACGGCAACCGCCAGGCGTGGGGTGCCACGAGCTGATGGATCGATTTGGGACCCCAGGAGCCCGGCGAGTACAGGCGGACCGGCGGTGGGGATTCAAGCAGCGGCACCGACACCTCCCACAGCCGCTCGATGCCCTCGGCGGTGGTGAACAGCGTGTGGTCGCCCCGCATGGCGTCGAGGATCAGGCGCTCGTAGGCTTCGAGCACGTCGCCGATCAGGCCCGTGTCGTTCATGGCGAACTGCAGGCTGAGCTTGTCGAGCCGCATGCCGGGGCCGGGCCGCTTGCCGTAGAACGACAGCGACATCTTGGACGCGTCCGCGAGGTCGAAGGTCAGGTGGTCCGGCCCCTGGGCGCCGACGCCGGAATCGGCCGGGAACATGCTCTTCGGCGGCTCGCGGAAGGCGATCGAGATGATCCGCTGCCCTTCGGCGAGCCGTTTCCCCGTGCGCAGGAAGAACGGCACCCCGGCCCAGCGCCAGTTGTCGATCTGGCACTTGAGCGCGATGAAGGTTTCGGTTTCCGATTCGGGGTCGACGCCCTCCTCGGCCCGGTAGCCCACGTACTGGCCCCGCACCACGTCGCGCGGGTCGATGGGCAGCATGGAGCGGAACACCTTGTTCTTCTCCTCGCTGATCGGCAGCGGCTCGAGCGAGGTGGGCGCCTCCATGGCCATGAAGCCCAGGATCTGGAACAGGTGGGTCACCACCATGTCGCGGTAGGCGCCTGTGGCCTCGTAGAAGCGCGACCGCTGGCTGAGCCCGAGCGTCTCGGGCACGTCGATCTGCACGTGGTCGATGAAGTTGCGGTTCCAGATCGGCTCGAACAGCCCGTTGGCGAAGCGGAACGCCAGGATGTTCTGGGCCGGCTCCTTGCCCAGGAAGTGGTCGATGCGGAAGATCCGGTCCTCGGCGAAAACCTCGTGCAGCTTGGCGTTCAGCGACACCGAGCTCGCGAGGTCGGTGCCGAACGGCTTTTCCATGATGATGCGGGCGCGGGCCACGAGGTCGGCCTCCTTGAGCAGGCGGACGGCCGAAAGCGCCGCGTCGGGGGGCACGCTCAGGTAGTGCACGAGGCGGCTTTCGCCCGGGAACGACGCTTCCGCCCGGTCCACGGCCGCCTTCAGGACCTCCGGCCCCGCCGCCAGCGGCACGTAGTCGAGGCCATTCGCGAAGGCGGCCCAGTCCTCCTCGGCGACCTTGCGGCTCGAGAACTGGTCGAGAGCCGCGCGCGCGACGGCCCGGAAGCCGTCCGGATCGAGGTTGTCGAGCGACACGCCGATCACCCGGCACCCCGGGATGAAGCCGGTCCGCGTCAGGTGGAACAGCCCCGGCAGCAGCTTGCGCCGCGCGAGGTCGCCGGTCGCGCCCACCAGGACCACGACCTGCGCGTAGCCGGGGCCGACGCCCCGCGGCACTTTCTTCAAGCGACCGTTCCCATCATCGCGTTCCCCTCGGCGGCCCCGCGGCCGATGCCGCTTGCGCGACGGCGTCGAGGCTGCCCGGCTCCGCGACCCGGATCGGTCCCGAGAGCCTGCATCGGCCCCGCGGCCGAATCCAACATTATACGTTTCGGAGCACCCGCAACAGCGCCGCCCAGGAGGATGCCGCCGGCGGGAGGCCTGGCCGGTCCGGACCTTGGTTTCGCGGCTCATCCGCGTGGCGCGCGTGCGTCCGCCATCCCGTTTCGCCGGCCGGAACCGCCTCCGATGCCGCCGGTGGACGTCGCGAAGCGCGGAAACTCGCGATTTCGATCCCGCACAATGCGACATTCCGCCACATGTCGGCGATTTCTTCGGCCGCGACGCGCGGCCTCCGGTGCCACCCCCCGTGTCTGCCCGACCCGCCTCGGACCGCCAGTCCGGGCTGGCCAACCGCCCCCCGGCACCCTGCCCGTACCCGCACCGCGACCGTCCTCCACCCGCTCCGAATCATCTCGGAGCCTGGTCGGTCGGGAATTTTCGCCGAATTTTCTCCTCCGGGGTGCGCGAGGCGGAATTTTGTTCCGCGCGCCGGAGCGATTGGTCGCCATCGCCAACAAAAACGAGGCCTGATCCGTCAATTTGCAATCAAATCCGCATCAAATGAAATTCAAGACTGCGATCCATACAGCTCAAATTCGATCCATTAAAAGATAGATTAACATTTTCGGGTCGATTGCCTCGGGCAGCTAAACAATGCCTTTTGGCGGGGTCGGTATCCAAGAGACAGGGACGCAATGAAGCATCCAACACTTGGAACGGGACAAACCGATGACCCTCTCCCTCAGCCCGCGTTCGTCGAAGTATATCTCTGGCACCAAGAGCGGCGAAGTTCTTCAGGGGACCAACGGAAACGATGGGATCTCCAGTTATTTCGGCAACGACACTTTGTACGGTGGTCTTGGCGATGATTCCTACTCGGTCCGGCAGACGACCGACAAGGTCGTGGAATATGCCGGCCAGGGCAACGACACCGTGACGGCCTATGCGAGCTACGCGCTGTCCGACAATGTCGAGAACCTCGTGCTCGGCGGCC
This sequence comes from uncultured Lichenihabitans sp., assembly GCA_964243125.1. Lineage (GTDB taxonomy): Bacteria > Pseudomonadota > Alphaproteobacteria > Rhizobiales > Beijerinckiaceae > Lichenihabitans. The sequence goes on from CAXTEP010000026.1 coordinate 15,113, forward strand.
TGAATGGCCTGACCGCGGTCGGCAACGGCCTCGACAACATCCTGATCGGCAATGCCGGCGACAACCTGATCGACGGGGCCGCCGGCAACGACCTCCTGACCGGCGGCGCCGGCATCGACATGTTCGTGGTGCAGGGCTCCGACACGATCACGGACTTCGCCACGGGAGCGGGCGGCGACGTGCTCAACCTGCAGCATTACGCGCAGTTCCAGAGCCTCGCGGCCGTGAAGGCCGCCATGATCCAGGTCGGCGCCGACGTGGTGCTCGACCTCGGCAACGGCGACAAGACGACCCTGCAGAACGCGACGGTCGCGGGCTTCACGGACAAGAACCTCGACTTCGCGCTCGACATGTCGAAGATGACCAAGACCTTCGACGACGAGTTCAACTCGCTCAGCCTCTACGACGGCAAGAACTCCGGCACCTGGAAGACCACCTACGAGTGGACCGGCGCCAGCGCCCACGTGCTGAACCAGGGCGAGCAGCAATACTACGTCGACGCCGATTATACGTCGGCCAGCGGCACCAAGCTCGGCATCGACCCCTTCAAGATCAACGCGGACGGCACCCTCACCATCGAGGCCAGGACGGCCAGCGCCGCCACCAAGGCCTCGATCCAGAACTACGGCTACACGTCGGGCCTGCTGTCCTCCTACCCGTCCTTCCACCAGACCTACGGGTATTTCGAGATGAAGGCCGAACTGCCGACCGGCAGCGGCTCCCACCCGGCCTTCTGGATGCTCCCCATGGACGACAGCTGGCCGCCGGAACTCGACATCATGGAGAACGTCGGCCTTTCCCCCAACACCTCGGTCGGCTACGCCCACACCAACGACGGCGGCTTCAACTCGACGCTCGGCGGCGAGTTCCTGACCCCCGACGTCACCGGCTCCCACACCTACGGGGTCGACTGGGAACCCGACACCATCACCTGGTACGTGGACGGCAAGGCGGTCCAGAAGGTCGACACGCCGTCCGACATGCACAAGCCGATGTACATGATCCTCAACCTGGCGGTCGGCGGCAAGTGGCCCGGCAACCCCACCAACCCCAACGACTACAAGGCGGACTACAAGATCGACTACGTCCGGGCCTACGCGTCCGCCAACACGCCGGATGCGCCCGGGGCTTCGCAGAACGTGATGACCGCCAATGCCTTGTCGGCCGACGCCGTTTCGGCGGCGAACGGCTTCATGTCGACCGGGGTGTTCCGCGACAATGCCGGCGACGTTTACGGCACCTCGAAGGCCGACGTGATCACGGCCGGCGCCCATGACGTCAAGCTGTTCGGCGGCGCCGGCCAGGACGTTCTGACGGGCGGCGCTGGGGTGTCGCTCTACGGCGGCGCCGGCAACGACACCTACTACGTCAACGCGAGCACCACGGCCATCATCGAGAAGGCCAACGAGGGCATCGACACGGCCGACGTCAGCATCGCCACCTACACGCTGCCCGACTTCGTCGAGAACATGACCTACGTCGGCACGGGCAACTTCAATGCCTACGGCAACAAGTACGACAACGTCATCAACGGCGGCGCCGGCAACGACGCGCTGAGCGCCGGCGACGGCAACGACACGGTGTCGGGTGGCGACGGCAACGACCTGCTGCACGGCGGCAACGGCAACGACGCGATCACCGGCGGCGCGGGCAACAACTCGCTGTTCGGCGACGCCGGCGACGACACAATCACGGGCGGCCTCGGCAACGACGCCTTCAACGGTGGCGACGGCAACGACCTGCTGATCGGGGGCGGCGGCAGCGACACGTTCCGCGGCGGCACCGGCCTCAACACCATCGTGGCGGGCGACGGCGACGACACGATCGGCGGCGACATGGTGGTCGGCGTCGACAAGATCGACGGCGGCGCCGGCACGGACCTTTACCTCGCCACCAGCGCGGGCGACACCGTCACGGTCGACCTCGGCACCGGCGTGATCTCGGGCGGCTACCGTTCGGGCAGCACCATCGCCAACGTCGAGAACCTGACCGCCTGGTCGCCGAACGCCGCCGTGGTGTTCCGGGGCAATGCGAGCGACAACCTCCTGCTCGGCGCGATGGCGAACGACCAGCTCGTCGGCGGCGCCGGCAGCGACACGCTGAGCGGCCTGGGCGGCAACGACACCCTCGACGGGGGCGCGGGTGCCGACAAGCTGAACGGCGGCGCGGGCGCCGACACGTTCATCTTCCAGAGCGGCGAGGCCAACGGCGACACGCTGGTCGACTTCACCAAGAACCAGGGCGACAAGCTCGTGTTCATGAACTACGGCCCCGGCGCGACCTTCCACAAGGTCGGCACCGACGTCACCAAGTGGATGGTGGAAAGCGCCGATCATTCGCTGCACGACACCATCACGGTGGTCAACGGCGTCAACTTCGCCTCGACCGACTATTCCTTCGTCACCACGACGCCCTGGACCGCCACGACGGCGCTCGACGCCACGCTCGGCACCGTGGTGGCGGGGACCCGCAACAGCGACGCGCTGAGCGGCACGGGCGGCAACGAGGTGTTCAAGGGCGGCCCGGGCGCCGACGCCATGTCGGGCAACTACGGGGTCGACTACGCGAGCTACGAGGGCGCCTCGTCGGGTCTCGTGGCGAGCCTGACCAACCCGGGCAGCAACACGGGCGACGCGTTCGGCGACATTTACAAGCGGATCAACAACCTGATCGGCTCGGACTTCGACGACACGCTGACCGGGACTTCCGCGGTCAACACGATCTACGGCGGGGGCGGCAACGACGCGATCTACGGGCTGAGCGGCTCCGACGTGCTCCACGGCGGCGCCGGCAACGACCTGCTCGACGGCGGCGACAAGAGCGACACGCTCTACGGCGGCGACGGCAACGACACGCTGATCGGCGGCGCCGCCCACGACGTGCTCAACGGCGGCGCGGGAGCCGACACCTTCGTGCTCAGCCTGATGGGCAGCCCCGGCGACAGCGACACCATCACCGACTTCACCTCGGGGCAGGACAGCCTGCAGATCAACCTCAAGGACTACGTGTCGCCGGCCGTGTTCGGCGCCACCACCTTCGCGGCCGCCGGGTCCGCGCCGGACGGCCAGCCGCACGTGCTCTACGACGCCAACAACGGCGCCCTGACCTGGTCGGCCGACGGGTCGAGCAGGACGCTGCTGGCCACCCTGCAGGGCCACCCGGCGCTGGCCGCGGGCGACATCCACCTGGCCTGACCGGTCGCCGCAACGGCGGTCCACTGCAGCAAGACAGGCAAGGCCCGGGATCCTTTCCCGGGCCTTGCCGCGTCGGTCGGGCCTCGCACCCGCCTGCGCGTCAGGCCGCCAGATCGGCCACCACGGCATCGAGCACTGGAAAGCCCTCGGCCGTGACCCGCACGCGCCCCGCCGGCGTGCGCTCGACCATGCCGTGCGCCACCAGCCAGGCCAGGCGGTCGCGGTCGACCGCGCGCCCGGCCAGGCGCTCAAACCGTTCCGGGTCGATGCCCTCGGTCAGCCGCAGGCCCATGAGCAGGAACTCGTCCGCCTGCTCGCCGGCCGACAAGGCCTCGTCCGACACGAGGCCGTGCCCGTCGCGCTCCACCGCGGCGAGCCAGGTTTCGGGGTGGCGCTCGGTCGCCTGCGCGCGCCGGCCCGCGGCCGTGGTGAGCCGCCCGTGCGCGCCCGGCCCGACCCCGGCGTAGTCGCCGTAGCGCCAGTAGACGAGGTTGTGGCGGGACTCGGCCCCCGGCCTCGCGTGGTTGGACACCTCGTAGGCCGGCAGGCCCCGTCGCTCCGTGATCTCCCGGGTCACGTCCCAGAGCGCGCGCCCCAGGTCCTGGTCGGGGGTCTGCAGCCGGCCCGCCTTCCACATCCGCTCGAACATGGTGCCGGGCTCGACGGTCAGCTGGTACAGCGACAGGTGTTCGGCGGCGCGGTCGATGGCGCCGTCGAGCTCGGCCGCCCAGGCTCGCGGGGTCTGGCCGGGCCGGGCGTAGATCAGGTCGAACGACACCCGCATGAAAATGGCCCGCGCGGTGGCGACCGCGGCCATCGCCTCGCGGGCGTCGTGCAGCCGGCCGAGCGCCTTAAGGTCGGCGTCGTTCATGGCCTGGACGCCGAGCGATACCCGGTTGACCCCGGCGGCCCGGTAGCCCCGGAACCGGTCGGCCTCGACGCTGGTGGGATTGGCCTCCAGCGTCACCTCCACGTCCGCGTCGACGGCCCAGTGGGCCGCGACCGCGTCCAGGATGCCCGCCACCGTGGCGGGCCGCATCAGAGACGGCGTGCCGCCGCCCAGAAACACCGACGCGACGGTGCGGCCCGGCGTGAGCCGCGCCCGATGGGCCAGCTCGGTCCGGAACGCCGCGAGGAACCGCGGCTCGTCCACCGGGGCCTGGCGCACGTGGCTGTTGAAGTCGCAGTAGGGACATTTGGACAGGCAGAACGGCCAGTGGACGTAAAGGCCGAAGCCCGGATCGCGCGTGGGCGGGATGGCATGCATGACCGCGCTTATGCCACGGGACCGTGCTGCCCGCACGGGAATCACGCCGTTTCGGGGCGCACGCGCTCAGGCCGGGCCGAACAGCACGCGTTCGAGGGCCTGGAACGCGCGGGCCCGATGCGACAGGGCCGGGCGGCCGTCGGCCGGGATGCCGTGCTTCTCGTCGGCGCTCATCTCCCCAAACGTCCGGTCGTGGCCGTCGGGCCTGAACATGGGATCGTAGCCGAAGCCGAGCGTGCCGCGCGGCGGACGCACGAGCGTGCCGGACACGCGGCCCTCCACGGCCTCGCGCGACCCATCGGGCCGGATCAAGCACAGCGCCGCCACGAAATGCGCGCCCCGCCGCTCGGGCCGCGTCGCGCCGCGCTCCTGCAGGAGCGCCTCGATGCGCGCCATGGCGGCCGCGAAATCGGCCGGCTTGCCGGCCCAGCGCGCCGAATAGATGCCCGGCGCCCCGTCGAGCGCATCGACGCACAGGCCCGAATCGTCGGCGAGGGCGGGAAGCTGCGCGGCGCGGGCCGCGGCCTCGGCCTTCAGGGCCGCGTTGGCCGCGAACGTGTCGCCCGTTTCTTCCGGCTCGGGCAGGCCGAGCTCGCCGGCCGACACGATCCCGATCGCCCGGCCGGCGAACAGCTGCCGGAATTCGTCGACCTTGCCGCGATTGTGGGTCGCGAGCACGAGGCGGGTGAGGGGG
>CAXTEP010000026.1:20367-29625 GCA_964243125.1 uncultured Lichenihabitans sp.
GAATTCGTCGACCTTGCCGCGATTGTGGGTCGCGAGCACGAGGCGGGTGAGGGGGGCGGGGGGCATCGGGCGATCCATGAGGTTTGGGTTGCCGCTCCCGTGCCACGGTCGCGGCCGGGACGCCAGGGCCCCGACCGGCTCGCCGGACGCCGCTTGACCGTAGCGGCCGCGGATCGGCCCTTGAAGCCGCGACGTGATCGGGCGCTTACATGGGATAGGGGCGCCGGAGGCGCGGGAGAGGGGAGTCCTGGTTCGATGCACGCGATGATCATCGGGGCAGCCGGCATGGTCGGGCGCAAGCTGGCCGAGCGGCTGGCGATCGACGGGGCGCTGGGCGGCACCGCGCTGTCGGCCCTCACCCTCGTCGACGTGGTGGCGCCGACGCGGCCTCCCGGCTTCCCGGGCCCCGTCGCCACCGTGACGGCCGACCTGTCGGGGCCGGGCGAGGCTGCGGCGCTGGCGGCACGCCGCCCCGACATCGTCTTCCACCTGGCCGCAATCGTGTCGGGCGAGGCGGAGGCCGATTTCGACAAGGGCTACCGCATCAACCTCGACGGCGCGCGGCTGCTGTTCGAGGCGATCCGGCAGGAGGGGACGCGCGAGCCCTACCGGCCGCGGGTGGTGTTCACCTCGTCCATCGCGGTGTTCGGGGCGCCGTTCCCCGACCGGATCGGCGACGAGTTCCTGTCCGCGCCGCTGACCAGCTACGGCACCCAGAAGGCGATCGGCGAGCTGCTCCTGTCGGACTATTCGCGGCGCGGGTTCCTGGACGGCATCGGCATCCGGTTGCCGACCATCTGCGTCCGGCCGGGCAAGCCCAACAAGGCCGCCTCGGGGTTCTTCTCCAACATCCTGCGCGAGCCGCTGGCGGGCCAGAAGGCCGTGCTGCCCGTGTCGACGGACGTGCGCCACTGGTTCGCGAGCCCGCGCGCGGCGGTGGGCTTCCTGCTGCACGCCGCGGGCCTTGACCTCGGCCGCCTGGGCGACCGGCGCAACCTCAGCCTGCCGGGCCTGTCCGCCACGGTGGCGGAGGAGATCGAGGCGCTGCGCCGCGCCGCGGGCGAGGCGGCCGTCCGCCTGATCCGCCACGAGCCAGACCCGATGATCGCCCGCATGGTGGCGGGCTGGGCGCGCGACTTCGACACCCGGCGCGCCCGGGACCTCGGCTTCCGGGCCGAAACCTCCATGGACGAGATCGTCCGGGCGCATCTGGAGGACGAGGGCGGGGGGGCGGCGGCTCGCTGAGGCGCCGCACCCCTCGACTTGCAGGCGCCTCTTGGGTCGCGAGCTGCCTTTCCGTAGTCGAACCGGAGGACCTCGGGAGCTTCTTTTTCGATATGTTACGCGTGTACCTCCAGCGGCCCATCACATCGACTGGATAGGGTGGATCGCGTGAAACAGCAGCCGACCGGTCACGGTCAGGCTGACCCAATGCTGCCTTCGACGGAGCGCTCGTCGAAGGCCTACGGAAGTGCTACAAGGACAGCAGGATGAGCGCGACCAGATTCAACATCACCTACTCTGCGGCCGCGCAGCTTGCGTCGTTACCGCAGGCCGAAAAGGCAGCTTTGAAGCGGCTATTTTCAAGCAATGAGATCGACCAGCCGACGATGACCAAGCCGACCGGCGACGGCCGATTTGTGTCGCGCCTCGGTAGCAAGCGCGTCCTTTGGCGCCGATCCTCTTCTCAAACAAAACCGGAGATCCTCTCGATCGTCGACCAGTCGTTTGCTCAACCTTGAATGAGCAGCTTCGATCAAATCAATTTTAATCTCAAGCTCGCCGATATCGAACTAGCATCCTTCAAATCGTGGCTCGCCGCCGTGAGATTTGTTGGCGAGAGCGAGATCGTGGCTGAGATCAAAAGCCGGCCACACATGACTTGCCTTTTGGCGTCAACGTTGGATTTACCGGCTCCGGACATGATTAAGTTCGAGCTGGCGCTGAAGGGTATGTTCCGCACCGATTTAGTCTTAGGCAACAACGGACAGCGCCGGTTTGGGCTTGTTGAATTTGAGGATGCGGAGACGACGAGCATTTTCAAGAAGGGCACCGTTCAATACCGTTCTTGGTCGCCCCGGATTGAGCATGGCTTCAGCCAAATCATCGATTGGGCATGGGTGCGGTCCGATCACCCGAACGACTCGGTTCTGCTTGCCGGATTTGGTGGGCCAATCACCACCAGCGCCTACGCCGTCATTTGCGGGCGAGATGCGAGTCTCATCGACGACGTAGAACGCAAACGTTTCAGATATCGCCGCGATCATCTTAAGGTTGAGGGTCAGACTGCTTTGGTGCTGACCTACGATGAAATGGTGCTTACTATGGACGATAATCTCGCGGCCGCGAAAACATGGTCTTAATTATCGCCTCGTGCGGCTGGTCTGCACCAGCGTCGCGGTAAAGTTGGAAGTCATTGGAACGGCTGAATCGCCTAACATACATCCATGGCGGACTTTCGGCGATTGATCCGACGTGTCTGACAGACCGCGTCCAGTTCGCCGTGGCAGAGCCTCAGTAAGCGTCGGGGTTGTTCATCCAGCGCCGGTAGCGCGTCCTGGCCGCGGGCGCGTCGTCGCCCCACAACGACAAGTCGTCCGCGAAGGGATCGACCCGCCGGGCATAGGCCCGCTCGGCCACCGGCTCGAAGCCGGGCGGGGTGCCGTGGATCGTGATGGTGGCGCCCTCGGCCCGGACCATCTCGTAGAGCGCCGCCGCGTTCTCGGGCGCGATGCGGATGCAGCCGTGCGAGGCGGGCTGGCCCAGGTAGGCGGTCGCGTAGGTGCCGTGGATCGCGTAGCCGCCCCGGAAGAACAGGGAATGAGGCATGGGCGAGTTGTGGTACTTGCGCGACCGGTGCATGGCCTCCATGCGCTCGACCCCGTAGGAGCCGCGCGGCGTGCTGAAGCCCGCGCGGGCCGACGAGATCGGCCAGCTGAAGGTGCCTTCGCCCGACGACACGTCCATGGTCTGGGACGACAGGTCGACCTGGATATCGACGCGCGCCTGGGCGGGCGCGATCGCGACGAGAAAAGCAAAGACTGCGAAACTCGAACGCACGGCACGCCCTCCTGGCGGCGCCGCGCGCCGCGACCCCAAATAAGCCCGGCTGGCGATCCCTTGTCCATCATGATCGCTGGCCAAGGTTCACGAGGGCTTTCCCCCGTGCGGGCCAGGGCGCCGTGTCCTTGCTTCCGGCCCGGCCGGTTTTCACGCCATCGGGGTTGGCCGGTGACGAGCGGCGTGGCGACGGAGCGGCCGTCGACGTTCGGCTTCCCGCTACAAGGCCGCCTGGGCGATGCGTTCGCGCAGCCGAGGGGCGACGAAGTCGACGAACGCCCGCAGCTTCAGCGGCAGTCGGCTCTGCTTGTTGTAGACGAGGTGCACGGGCCGAGGCGGAGGCGAGAAGGCGTCGAGCACGACCGTCATCCGGCCGCTCCGCACGTGGTCGACCACCTGGTAGGACAGGGCACGGATCAGGCCGGCCCCGGCGAGGCCCGCTTCCACCGCCGCATCGATGGTATTGACACTGAGGCGAGATCGGACCGGTGCGGTGACCTCGACGCCATCGGCCTGAAGGGTCCAGGTTCCGGAAACCGACTCGCTCTGAAACGAGACCACGCTGTGCCGCGCAAGGTCGTCGAGCGTGGCGGGACGTCCGTTCGCGGCCAGGTAGCCTGGGCTCGCGCACATGACCTGGCGAACCGACCCCAGGCGGACGGCAATCAGACCGCTGTCCGCGAGCGCTCCGATGCGAAGCGCGACGTCAACGTGATCGTCCGGAAAATGCGTGACCCGATCGGTGAGGACAAGCCGGACCGACACTTCGGTATAGGCGCTCAGGAAACCGGTCACCGCCGGCAGCACGTGCAACCGGCCGAACATGACCGGCGCGGTGACCACCAGGTCCCCTTTCGGCACGGTATACTCGCCCGCCGCGGCGCGCTCCGCCTCGTTGACCTGTTCCAGGATCGCCTTCGCGGCCGTGATGTAGGACCGACCGGCCGGCGTCAGCTCCAGGCCCCTGGCCGATCGGGTCAGCAAGACGGCGCTCAGGTGGCGTTCCAATTCGGCGACCTTGCGGCTGACGGTCGCGAGCGGAAGCCCGAGCGTCCGACTCGCCTTAGACAGGCTGCCGCTTTCCACGGCCGCGAGCAGAACCGACATGGCGTCGAGGCGATCCACAGGCCTTCCATCCGGCAGGAGGAGTCTTCCCGATCCTAGCGTCTGCCAACGGTGCGTGGAACGTCACACAACAGGGACGACCGCCGACGCTTCGCCTCGGCACCCCCGAACGCAAGGGCCCTCGAGTGACCAGCAGCACCTTCCACCGGACCGCGACCGTCCGTGGCCGCAGCATCTTCTACCGCGAGGCCGGCGATCCTTCCGCCCCCACCATCCTGCTGCTGCACGGCCTGCCCACCAGCAGTCAGATGTTCCGCAACCTGATGCCGGCCCTGGCCGACCACTTCCACCTGGTCGCGCCCGACTACGTGGGCTTCGGCCACTCGGATGCGCCCTCGCGCGACGAGCTCACCTATTCGTTCGACACACTGGCGGACCATGTGGCGGGTCTGGTCGATGCCCTGGGACTCACCTCCTACATTCTCTACATGCAGGATTACGGCGGCCCGGTCGGCTTCCGCCTGTTCACGCGGCGCCCGGATCACGTCAAGGGTTTTATCATCCAGAACGCCAACGCCTACATCGAGGGGATCGGCGAAGCCGCCAAGGGGGTCCTCCTGCCTCTCTGGGAGAACCGTACGCCGGAGACCGAGAAGCCGGCACGGCAACTCCTCAGTCTCGACGGCACGAAATACCAATGGCTGGTCGGCGCCACGGATCCGGCCGCCATCAACCCCGACAATTGGGTCCTTGACCAGGCCATTCTCGACCGGCCGGGCGCACAGGACCGCCAGGTCGATCTGCTTGAAAACTACAGGACCAACGTCGCGCTCTATCCCGACTGGCAGGAGGCCTTCCGCCGGCACCGGCCAAAAACACTGATCGTCTGGGGCAGGAACGATCCGATCTTTATCCCGCCCGGCGCGCAGGCGTACCTGAGCGATCTGCCCGACGCGAGGCTGGTCTGGCTTGATGCCGGCCATTTCGTGCTCGACGAGAAGGCCGCCGAGGTGGCGGCCGAGATCGGAACAACCTTCGCGACCTGAACCGCCCTCCCGAGACGCCGAACGTGACGGTCCCGGCCCGCAACCGGCCGCCGCTCTCGGCACCGCAGAGAGTCCACGCGCGGCGAGCATGGCGCCGCCGACCGGACCGAAACGCCGCCGGCCTCGGCGGTGGCTTCGAACTTGGCGGGAAACGTGCAACAAGCACGCGGGGGCCGTCCGGCGTCGCGGGATCGGGGCGGTGGTCCCGAACCATATCCGGGCTGCGCCCCGCGGCCCGCCTTTCGCGTGTTCCATGGCGCTCGATGTCGTCGATCTGCGGACCTTCTACGCCGAGCCGCTGGGCCGGATCGCCCACCGCACCGTGGCCCGGACCCTGCGCGGCTGGTGGCCGGGCACGACCGGCATGGCGGTGTTGGGCCTGGGCTACGCGACGCCGTTCCTGGACCAGTTCCGCGACCACGCGGTGCGGGTCCTGGCCCTCATGCCGGCCGAGCAAGGGGTTGTCCACTGGCCGGGGGTCGACATCACCTCTACGAGCCTGGTGGAGGCCGACGCGCTGCCGTTGCCCGACGGGTGCATCGACCGGCTGCTGGTGGTGCACCTGCTCGAAACCGCCCAGCACCCGCGCGAGGTGCTGTCTGAAATCTGGCGCGTGCTGGCGCCCGGCGGCCGCATGATCGCGGTGGCGCCCAACCGGCGGGGCTGGTGGGCGCGCTCCGACAGCACGCCCTTCGGCCAGGGCCAGCCCTTCTCGCGGTCGCAACTGCAGGCGCTGCTGCGCGACACGCTGTTCTCGCCCGAGCGCTTCGCCGAGGTCCTTTACGTGTTCCCGGTCCGCCACCGCCTGTTCTGGCGCTTGGCTCCGGCTTTCGAGGCCTTCGGGCGGCAGCTCGCCCTGCCCGGGGCGGGGCTGCACCTCGTGGAAGCCTCCAAGCAGCTTTACCGGCCGATCCCGCTGCGGCGCGCGGCGCGCCAAGCCCTGCCGGCCCTGAAACCGGCGCTCGCGCCCATCAGCCGCGAGCCGGGCGCGCTTTCCCCCGACCCCGCGGCGGGCCGGGACCTCCACCGCGACCCGCCCTGAGGCGGACGGTTCAGTGCCCCTCGAACTGCACCAGGGTGCGCACCGGCACGCCCAGCTCGGCGATCCGGCGGGCGCCGCCCAGGTCCGGCAGGTCGACCACGAAGCAGGCGGCCAGCACCTCGGCGCCGATCCGCTTCAGCAGCTTGACGGCGCCCTCGGCAGTGCCGCCGGTGGCGATCAGGTCGTCCACCAGGATCACGCGCTCGCCCGGCACCACGGCGTCCTCGTGCATCTCCATCTCGTCGATGCCGTATTCGAGCGAATACGCGATGCTGACCACCGCGTGGGGCAGCTTCCCCTTCTTGCGGATCGGCACGAAGCCCGCCGACAGCTGGTGCGCCACGGCGCCGCCCAGGATGAAGCCGCGCGCCTCCATGCCCGCCACCTTGTCGATCTTGGTGCCGGCCCAGGGCTGCACCAGCTCGTCGACGGCGCGGCGGAACGCCTTGGCGTCGCCCAGCAGCGTGGTGATGTCGCGGAACAGGATGCCGGGCTTGGGATAGTCCGGGATCGTGCGGATGGCTGACTTCAGGCTGTCGGAAGGCATGCGGGGTCCGGGCTGGCGGGAAGGGAAGGAGAACGGGCCGACGCTCACCCGGCGGCCAGCACCCGTCCGGCCACCGCGTCGAGCTTGGCGAGCAGGGCGGGGTCGCGGGCGTCCGGCGCCGTGATGAAGGCGTTGTCGAGCGCGCGGTCGGAGCCGGCCGGGCAGGGCTCGTGGTGGTCGGGGAAGTCGCGGATCAGCCGGGTCACGAGGCGCGAGGCCGCGTCCGCGTTGTCGCGCACCACCTTGATCACGGACGCCACGTCGACGGCGCCGTGGTCGTCGTGCCAGCAGTCGAAGTCGGTCACCATGGCGATGGTGGCGTAGGAGATCTCGGCTTCCCGGGCGAGCTTGGCTTCGGGCATGGCGGTCATGCCCACCACGTCGTAGCCGAGGCTCCGATAGGTCAGCGACTCGCCGAGCGAGGAGAACTGCGGGCCTTCCATGCAAAGGTAGGTGCCGCCCTTCCTGAACGGGATGTTCTCGGCCGTGGCGGCGTCGGCGATGCGGCCCTGCAGCAGGGGCGCGACCGGGTGCGCCATGGACACGTGCACCACGCAGCCGTTGCCGAAGAAGGAGGCGTCCCGGCCCTGGGTGCGGTCCACGAACTGGTCCACGAGCACGAACAGGCCGGGGTAAAGCTCCGCCCGGTAGGACCCGCAGGCCGACACCGACACGAGGTCGGTGACGCCCGCCCGCTTCAGGGCGTCGATGTTGGCCCGGTAGTTGATGCCCGAGGGCGACAGGCGGTGGCCGCGGCCGTGGCGGGGCAGGAAGGCGGCGTCGTGGCCGCCGATGCGGCCAAAGCGGATCGTGTCGGAGGGCTCGCCCCAGGGGGTGGCGATCCGCTCCTCCCGCAGGTCCTCGAGGCCGGGCAGGTCGTAGACCCCCGACCCGCCGATGATGCCGATCACAGCCTTGCCCATGGGGAACCCGTTCGTGTTGCGGTGCGGCGCGCACTTTGTAGGGCAGGCGCGGGCGGACGCAAGAGCGCGGGCGCCCCGGGCCACGCCGTGCCGGGACCGGAAGGGCCGCCCGGAGCGCGACTTGCACCTCGAAAATCGTGCACCTATATCGGCCGCGAGCTTGCGGTAAGGCCTGCAATTCCCATCTTGAAGCCATCTTTGGGAACCGGACGGCACGGTTTCGCCGCGTGTGGCGAAACCTCGTCCGTCCAGAGCCGGGTGCCTTCGGGGTCCGGTGGTTCCGCGCATCGAAAGGACATCTGAACATGGCAAAAGTCATCGGCATCGACCTCGGCACGACGAATTCCTGCGTGGCCGTCATGGAAGGCTCGACGCCCAAGGTCATCGAGAACGCCGAAGGGGCGCGCACCACGCCCTCGATCGTGGCCTTCACGGACGACGGCGAGCGCCTCGTCGGCCAGCCCGCCAAGCGGCAGGGTGTCACCAATCCGGAGCGGACCTTCTTCGCCATCAAGCGCCTGATCGGCCGCACCTTCGACGACCCGATGACCAAGAAGGACATCGGCCTCGTTCCCTACAAGATCGTCAAGGCCAGCAACGGCGACGCCTGGGTGTCGGCCGACGGCAAGCAGTATTCGCCCAGCCAGATCTCGGCCTTCATCCTGCAGAAGATGAAGGAAACCGCCGAAGCCTATCTCGGGCAGGGCGTCACCCAGGCCGTTATCACGGTTCCGGCCTATTTCAACGACGCTCAGCGCCAGGCCACCAAGGACGGCGGCAAGATCGCGGGCCTCGAGGTGCTCCGCATCATCAACGAGCCGACCGCAGCGGCGCTAGCCTATGGCCTCGACAAGAAGAGCTCGGGCACGATCGCGGTCTACGACCTCGGCGGCGGCACGTTCGACGTGTCGGTGCTGGAGATCGGCGACGGCGTCTTCGAGGTGAAGTCCACCAACGGCGACACCTTTTTGGGCGGCGAGGATTTCGACAACCGGCTCGTGGAATACCTGGTGGACGAGTTCCGCAAGGAGAACACGGTCGACCTCCGCAAGGACAAGCTCGCGCTGCAGCGCCTCAAGGAGGCGGCTGAGAAGGCCAAGATCGAGCTGTCGTCCGCGACCCAGACCGAGATCAACCTGCCCTACATCACGGCCGACGCCACGGGCCCGAAGCACCTGACTTTGAAGCTCACCCGCGCCAAGTTCGAGGCGCTGGTCGACGACCTGATCCAGAAGACCGTCGAGCCCTGCCGCAAGGCCCTCAAGGACGCGGGCCTGTCGGCGGGCGAGATCGACGAGGTGGTCCTGGTCGGCGGCATGACCCGCATGCCCAAGGTCCAGGAGATCGTGAAGCAGTTCTTCGGCAAGGAGCCCCACAAGGGCGTCAACCCGGACGAGGTGGTGGCGATCGGCGCGGCCGTGCAGGCGGGCGTGCTGCAGGGCGACGTCAAAGACGTGCTGCTGCTCGACGTGACCCCGCTGAGCCTCGGCATCGAGACGCTGGGCGGCGTGTTCACCCGACTGATCGACCGCAACACCACCATCCCGACCAAGAAGAGCCAGGTCTTCTCGACCG
>CAXTEP010000027.1:0-1111 GCA_964243125.1 uncultured Lichenihabitans sp.
CGCTCGGGGCCGCGGTCGCGACGCTTCTGGTCGAGCCGGGTCTCGGCCGGGACGCCACCGACCTCGGCGACCGGCTCGACGCGTGGCGCCGCGACCGGTCGCCTCGCGCCGAGGCGGCCCGGGGCCTCGCGCGATCCTTCGAGCGGCAGGCGCGGGCGGCCGCGGGCAGGATGGCGGAACCCGCGGCCGCACCGCCTTCCCCGGGTCTCCTGCTCGCGCTCGCCTTTCCCGAGCGCATCGCCCGGACCCGCGGCCGCCCCGGCGAGGTGCTGATGGCGAACGGACGCGCCGCGACCCTGGAGCCGCACGACCGGCTGGCGCGCGAACCGTTCCTGGCGGTCGGCGAGGTGGCGGGGCGGGCCGGGGGTGCGCGCATCCTGCTGGCCGCGCCGCTGACCGCCGCCGAGATCGAGGCCGCCGCGGGGCCGTTGCTGGTCGAGGCGGACGAAACGACGTTCGAGCCGGCCCGGGCCGCGCTGGCGCGGCGGCGGGTCAAGCGGGTCGGCGCCCTGGTGCTGTCCGAACGCAACCTGCCGGCCGCCGACGATCCCGCGGCTCCCGCGGTGCTGGCGCGCGGTCTGGCGAGCCTCGGCATCGGCCGCCTGCCGTGGACGGCAGCGCTCCGGCAGTGGCGCGACCGGGTCCTGTTCCTGCGCGCCCGGACCGGGGACGGAGGCTGGCCCGACCTGGCGGACGCGGCGCTGGCCGCCGGTGCGGCCGATTGGCTGGCTCCCTTCCTGGCCGGCAGGAACGGCCTCGCGGAGATCGGGGCCGACGACCTGGGCGAGGCCCTGCGGGCGCTCGTTCCCCACGCGCTCCAGCGCCGGCTGGACATCGACGCCCCCACCCACTTCCAGGCCCCGACCGGCTCGCGCGTGCCGGTGGACTACGGCCGCGAGGGCGGCCCCTCGCTGGCGATCCGGGTGCAGGAACTGTTCGGCCTCGACCGGCACCCGGCGCTGGCGGGCGCGGCCCTGACCCTGGAACTGCTGTCTCCGGCCCACCGGCCCATCCAGGTCACCCGCGACCTGCCGGGCTTCTGGCGCGGCTCCTGGTCGGCCGTGAAAGCCGAGATGAAGGGCCGCTACCCGCGCCATCCCTGGCCCGACGA
>CAXTEP010000027.1:1211-21478 GCA_964243125.1 uncultured Lichenihabitans sp.
CGGCCGTGAAAGCCGAGATGAAGGGCCGCTACCCGCGCCATCCCTGGCCCGACGATCCGGCCGCGGCGGCGCCGACCACCCGGGCCAAGCCGCGCGGCACCTAAGGTGTGTCATGCGATGGCTGAGGCACGCCGGCTCGACGATGCGAGCCCGTTCACAGGCTTGAATTGAAGTTTCGCTTCAGGAACAGCCTGCCAGGCTCCAGCGCTTCCGCGGCAGGCGCCCCGGAAGCCCGAGCCACGACCCTGCGTCTCCGGTCGGTCAGATTGCCGCAGCAACGCTCAAGTGGTCGGCAAGAAGATCCCGGAAAGTTCGCGGCGCCGACAGCTGTCGGGTCCCTGCTTTGCTGTTCCAGGAACGAAACCCCAGGGCTCACGTTGAGCCATGTCCTGAAGCGGCGGAAACCATACCCATGAAAGCTCTTTGCTGGCACGGAACCAACGACATCCGCTGCGACAACGTGCCGGATCCGACCATCGAGGATCCGCGGGACGTCATCATCAAGGTGACGAGCTGCGCGATCTGCGGCTCCGACCTGCACCTCATGGACGGGCTGATGCCCACCATGAAGAGCGGCGACGTGCTCGGCCACGAGTTCATGGGCGAGGTGGTCGAGACCGGCTCGCCCAACCACAAGTGGAAGAAGGGCGACCGCATCGTGGTGCCCTTCACCATCAATTGCGGCGAGTGCCGCATGTGCCGCATGGGCAACTGGTCGGTGTGCCAGCGCTCCAACCGCAACGCCAAGATGGCGGCGGCCCAGTTCGGCTACACGACCGCCGGGCTGTTCGGCTATTCGCACTTGACGGGCGGCTACGCGGGCGGGCAGGCCGAATACGTGCGCGTGCCCATGGCCGACGTGGCCCCGATGCTGGCCCCGGAAGGCATGACCGACGAGGAACTCCTGTTCCTGACCGACATCCTTCCCACCGGCTACCAGGGCGCCGACCACGCCGAGGTGAGGGGCGGCGACATCGTGGCGATCTGGGGCGCGGGACCGGTCGGGCTTTTCGCGATCCAGTCCGCCAAGATCATGGGGGCCGAACGCATCATCGCGATCGAGACGGTGCCGGAGCGCATCGCGTTGGCTGGTCAGGCCGGGGCGACCGACATCATCGATTTCGCCAACGAGGACGTCTACGAGCGCATCCTCGAGATCAGCAAGGGCGAGGGCGCCGACTCGGTGATCGACTGCGTCGGCATGGAGGCGTCCGGGGCGCACGGTTTCGCGGGGCTGATCGACGCCGCCAAGGAGAAGCTGCTGCCGGCCGAGCGGACCACTGCGCTCGACCAGGCGATCCGCGCCGTGCGGCCCTGCGGCATCGTGTCGGTGCCGGGCGTCTACGGCGGTCCCGTGTCGGTCAACATGGGCTCGATCGTGCAGAAGGGCCTGACGCTGAAGAGCGGCCAGACGCACGTGAAGCGCTACCTGGAGCCGCTCACCAAGCTGATCCAGGACGGCAAGATCGACACCACCTTCATGATCACCCACCGCAGCACGAAGCTGGAGGACGGCCCCGACCTGTACCAGGCCTTCAAGGCCAAGAAGGATGGCTGCGTGAAGGTCGTGTTCCACCCCGCCGGATGAGCGCGCCCGCCACGAGACCCGTGCCCATGGCGGCGTAGACGGCCGCCATGGACCGTTTCGACAGCACGAACTCCCACCCCGGCGTGAACCGCCGGGGCGTCGCCCCGTAATCGACAGCGGCCGCCACGGCCGACACCACCAAGGCGTCCCGCAGCAGAAACGCGGGGCCGCGCGGGGGCTGTGCCGCGACCGCCCACTCGAACAGCGCGGCCCAGAACACGGTGGCGGCGTGGTGGGTGGCGTAGCCCACGCCCGTGTGGCGCAGGTCTCCTTCGGTGCGGGACGCGGCCTGCGGACCGTTCAGCCAGTGGCTGGTCGCGTTGGTGGGCTGTAGCGCGCCTTTGCGTTCCGCCTCGGCCGCGGCCATCAGGGCCAGGGTCGAAGCGACGCTCGCCAGGGTGCCGGACACGAGGGCGTTCCGCCCGATTGATCGCCAGTCCACCATCGGAACACCTCGTCGTCGCAACCTTGGCAACCCCGCCATCGATCAGCCATGCCGGTGAGCGCCCGGGGTCGACGCAATCTGCTCAGCCCAGCGCGCTTTCCTTGGCGCGCTCGGCGCGCTTGCGCTCGTTGGGATCGAGGCGGGCCTTGCGCAGCCGGATCGACTTGGGCGTGACCTCCACCAGTTCGTCGTCCTCGATGTAGGCGAGCGCCTTTTCCAGCGTCATCCGGATGGGCGGCGTCAGGCGCACGGCCTCGTCCTTGCCGGCCGCGCGGATGTTGGTCAGCTTCTTGCCCTTGAGCACGTTGACCTCGAGGTCGTTCTCGCGGGTGTGCTCGCCGATGATCATGCCCTGGTACACCTTCCAGCCGGGCTCGATCATCATGGGGCCGCGGTCCTCGAGGTTCCACATCGCGTAGGCGACCGCTTCGCCCGCGTCGGTCGATAGCAGCACGCCGTTGCGCCGGCCCGCGACCTCGCCCTTCCAGGGCGCGTAGGCGTGGAACAGGCGGTTCATGATGGCCGTGCCCTTGGTGTCGGTCATCAGCTCGCCCTGGTAGCCGATCAGGCCGCGCGTGGGGGCGTGGAACACGAGCCGCAGCCGGTTGCCGCCCGAAGGGCGCATCTCGATCATCTCGGCCTTGCGCTCCGACATCTTCTGCACCACGACGCCCGAATGCTCCTCGTCGACGTCGATCACGACCTCCTCGATGGGCTCCAGCCGCTCGCCGGTCGCCTCGTCGGTGCGGAACACGACCTTGGGGCGGGATACCCCGACCTCGAACCCCTCGCGCCGCATGGTCTCGATCAGGATCGCGAGCTGAAGCTCGCCGCGGCCCGCCACCACGTAGCTGTCGGTCAACGGCGAGTCCGAGATCTGCAGCGCGACATTGCCCTCGGCCTCCTTGTAGAGGCGGTCGCGGATCACGCGGCTCGTCACCTTGTCGCCCTCGGTGCCGGCCAGCGGGCTGTCGTTGACCAGGAACGTCATGGACAGCGTCGGCGGGTCGATGGGCTGGGCGTGCAGGGCCTCGGTCACCTCGGGGGCGCAGACCGTGTCGGCCACGTTGAACCTGGACAGGCCCGCGACCGCCACGATGTCGCCGGCTTCCGCGACCTCGATCGGGGCCCGCTCGATACCCCGGAAGGCGAGGATTTTTGACACCCGTCCGGTCTCGACGACCTTGCCGTCGGCGTCGAGCACCTTCACGGGCTGGTTCGGACGGACGGAACCAGCGAACACGCGGCCCGTGATGACGCGGCCGAGGTAGGGGTTGGCCTCCAGCAGCGTGCCGAGCATGCGGAACGCGCCTTCCTCGATCCGCGGCGGCGGCACGTGCCGCACCACGAGCTCGAACAGGGGCGCCATGCCGTCGTGGGCGCCGTCGGGCGCATCCGACATCCAGCCCTGCTTGCCCGAACCGTAGAGGATCGGGAAGTCGAGCTGCTCGTCGTTGGCGTCGAGGGCCGCGAACAGGTCGAACACGTCGTTGACCACCTCGGTGACCCGCGCGTCCGGCCGGTCGACCTTGTTGATCGCCACGATGGGCCGCAGGCCGAGCTTGAGGGCCTTGCCGACCACGAACTTGGTTTGCGGCATCGGCCCCTCGGCGGCGTCGACCAGCACGATCACGCCATCCACCATGCTCAGGATGCGCTCGACCTCGCCGCCGAAGTCGGCGTGGCCGGGCGTGTCGACGATGTTGACGCGGGTGTCCTTCCAGACCACGGAGGTGCACTTGGCCAGGATGGTGATGCCGCGCTCCTTCTCGAGGTCGTTGGAGTCCATCACGCGCTCGGCGACGCGCTGGTTCTCGCGGAACGAGCCGGACTGCTGCAGGAGCTTGTCCACCAGCGTGGTCTTGCCGTGGTCGACGTGGGCGATGATGGCGATGTTGCGCAGGTTCATGGGGCCGGTCTTGAATGGGGACGGGTCCGCGCGGGGTTCTCCGCGCGGACCGTCAAGCGAGTCGGGCGATCACGCGCCGCCGTCCGGCCGAGATGGTCGGCTCGGGGCGAGCCGCGGGGGACGGTCCGCGGGCAGGTCAGCGGTTCTCGCAGTTGCGAGATGATCTAGACGAGCACGGGGGATATGCAACCCGTAAAAACACATAGCCGAACTGCGGGGACCATGCCGCGGAGCTCCGATGCGCTCCGTGCAGCGCCTGCGACGCCAAGCCGGGACCCAGGCGGGCACGCAAACCCGCGTGATCAACAGAATTTCATTGCCGGGGCTGACCGAATGGCCGATTTTGCAAGTATGGTTTTTTAACAGGGTTTAGACAAGCTTGGCGAGTTTCGGAAAAGCGGAGCACGTCGGGGCAATCAGGCCCACACCGAATCCGCCGAGCGCATCGCGCGTTCGTCACACAGGAATGGAACGACAAGATGGCAAAAGCGACCACCAAGGCAGAAAAGCCCGCCAAGCCCGCCGCGAAGCCCGCGCCGAAGACGGCCGCCAAGCCCGCCGCCAAGGCCGAGGCCGAGGAGGCTCCGATCGCCAAGAAGGCGCCGGCCGGCCTGGCCAAGCCCGTGAAGCCGTCCAAGGAGCTGGGCGCCATCGTGGGCACGTCGCCGATGCCGCGGACCGAGGTGATCGCGAAGGTGTGGGACCACATCCGCAAGAACAATCTGCAGAACCCGGAAAACAAGCGCGAGATCATCGCCGACGCCAAGCTCAAGGCCGTGTTCGGCCAGGACAAGGCGACCATGTTCGAGATGAACAAGCTGCTGTCGCCGCATCTGAAGGGCTGACAAGCCGGCATCCGGACGGGCAAGGTCCGGCGTCGCGGCGCGGCGGCGGTCGTGCTCGCACCGCCGGAACTGCCCGGCACCGGCGGTCGTTGCGGTGGTCAGGGTTGTTTCCGCGCGACGCCGGGCCCACGACCCTGATCGGATCATCGGGAGCATTCCGCCATGAAACGCCTCCTCGCGGCGCTCGCCCTGTGCTGCATCGGCGCGCAGGCGGGGGCTCAGTCCGGCGCTCCGGGCACGCCCGTCCCCGACACGGACGTCAGCCGGAAGGGCGGAACGCTCAGCGACAAGCTCAACGAAAGCAATGGCGTGATCCACCCCGAAGGCGCGGTGGATCCCGGCATCCAGAAGACCGCGCCGGCCACCGGCACCATGCCGGTCATCCCGCCTCCGGGCAGCCCCGGCGGCGACACCGGGGTGCAGCCCAAGTAGCCGGGAGCACCTGTCACCGGCGCTCGAACGCGAGCCGCAGCCCGAACCCGACGAAGGTCGCGCCGGTCAGCCGGTCGAGCCCGGCCGCGACGTCGGGCCGTTGCAGGACGGTGCCGAGGCGCCCCACGCCGAGGACCAGCAGCGAGAACCAGGCCGTTGCCATGAGGGCGTGCAGAACCGCAAGGCCGAACACCGCCGGCCCGGTCGCCATGCCGTCGGGCACGAACTGCGGCAGGAAGCTCACGTAGAAGAGCCCCACCTTGGGGTTCAGCAGATTGGTGAAGAGCCCGCGCCGCAACCAGGCGCAAGACCTTCGCGGCTGGCTCACGGGACCGGGCGGGCTTTGGACGACACCGCGCGGGCCGCGCAGCAGCCCGACGCCGACCCAGACCAGATAGGCGGCACCGCAGATCCTCAGGACCGCGTAGGCCGTGGCCGAGGCGGCCAGCAGCGCGCCCAGGCCGAACGCCACCGCGATCCCCCAGGCGAGACACCCGGCCGCGACGCCCGCGGCGGCCGCCATGGCGGCCCGGTGCCGACCCTCACCCGCGGCGGCCCGCAGCACCAGGGCCGTGTCGAGCCCCGGCGTGACCGTGAGCACGCCGCCCGCGACCACGAAGGCCGCGAGAGATTGCGGGAGCGTCACGGATGCGGGCCCGCCCCGGCCCGGAGCCTCGTCCCGAACCCGTTCCTGGGCGGGCTCGGGTCAGACCGAGCGGCTCCTCGCATGCAATCTCAGATGTGGATCGCCCGGCCCTCGACCGCCATGGCGGCCTCCTTGACGGCCTCCGACATGGTGGGGTGGGCGTGGCAGGTGCGCGCCATGTCCTCGGCCGAGCCGCCGAACTCCATCAGCACGGCGGCCTCCTGGATGAGTTCGCCCGCCACGGAAGCGATGATGTGGACGCCGAGCACGCGGTCGGTTTCGGCGTCGGCCAGCACCTTCACGAAGCCGTCCGTATGCCGGGTGGCGCGGGCGCGCCCGTTGGCGGTGTAGGGAAAGCGGCCGACCTTGTAGGCGACCCCCGCGGCCTTCAGGTCCTCCTCGGTGGCGCCCACGGCGGCCAGTTCCGGCATGGTGTAGACCACGGAAGGCACCGTCTCGTAGTTCACGTGCCCGGCCTGGCCCGCCAGGATCTCGGCCACGGCCACGCCCTCGTCCTCGGCCTTGTGGGCCAGCATGGGGCCGCGGACCACGTCGCCGATGGCGTAGATGCCCGGCACGCTCGTGGCGAAGCGGTCGTCGATCACCACGCGGCCGCGCTCGGTCGCCACGCCCGCCTCGGCGCAACCGAGTCCCTCGATGTTGGGCCGCCGGCCGACCGCGACCAGCACGACTTCGGCCTCGACCGTGGCGGGCTCCCCGCCGGCCGCCGGTTCGAACGTGACGGTGGCCCCCTTCTGGTTGGAACCCTCGGGCTTGGGCGTCACGGCCGTGACCTTCCGGCCCAGGTGGAACACCATGCCCTGCCGGCCCAGGATGCGGCCGAACTGCTTGGCGGTCTCGCCGTCGAGCCCGGGCAGGATGCGGTCGAGATACTCGATCACGGTGACGGCGCAGCCGAGCCGCCGGTACACGGAGCCGAGCTCCAGCCCGATCACGCCCGCGCCGATCACCACCATGGTCTTGGGAACCTCGTCGAGCGCCAGCGCGCCCGTCGAGGACACCACCGTCTTCTCGTCGATGGCGACGCCGGGCAGGGGGGTCACGTCCGACCCGGTGGCGATCACGACCGCCTTGGCGTCCAGCACCTGGGTATTCCCGTCCTCGCCCATCACCTCCACCTGCCCGCCTCCCTTGAGCCGGCCCGTGCCCGTGAAGGTCTCGACCCTGTTCTTCTTGAACAGGTAGGCCACGCCCCCGACGTTGGCCGCCACCGTGTCGTCGCGGTGCTTGCTCATGGCGGTCCAGTCGAGCCGGGGCGGTGCCGTCACGATGCCGAGCGGCGCGAACTCGTGGCCCGCGGCCTCGAACATCTCGGTCGCGTAGAGCAGCGCCTTGGACGGGATGCAGCCGATGTTGAGGCAGGTGCCCCCGTAACTCCTGCGCTTTTCCACCACCGCGACCTTGAGGCCGAGCTGCGCGGCCCGGATGGCGCAAACGTAGCCGCCCGGGCCGGTGCCGATGACGACGAGATCGTAGGACATGGGTGAAAGTACCTGTGAAGCCTCGGGCGAGGCGAACCAGCCTCGGGCGAGGCGGAACGGCGCTGCCGCCAGTCAGGACGGGGCGTCGAATGCGGCGGGATCGAAGTCGCGATGCACCCCGCAGAACTCGCAGGTCACCCCGATGCGTCCGTCCATTCCGATCATATCGTGACGCTCGGCCGGAGAAAAACTCCTCAGCATGGCTGCGATGCGTTCGAGTGAGCACCGGCACGCGTCGCGCAGGTCGAGGGGATCGAACACCTTGACGCCCCGCTCGTGGAACAGGCGATAAAGCAGCCGCTCGCTCGACAGGGTCGGGTCGACCAGTTCGTGGTCCTCGACCGTGCCGGCAAGCGCCTTGGCCTCGCTCCAGGCGTCGTCCTCGGCGGCGGGTTCGGGTTGCGCGCCCCCCTCGGGCGCGTCGCCCGGATCGAGGTCGCGCTGCCGCCGGCGATCCTCGGACTCGGGCAGGAACTGCACCACCAGGCCGCCCGCGCGCCACAGCGCGCCCTCGCCCGTGACGTTCTGGGCCACCGCGAGCCTGACCACGGTGGGGATCTGCTCGGATTGGCGGAAATACTGGTCGGCCGCGGCTTCCAGCCCCTGGCCTTCCAGGGCCACGATGCCCTGGTAGCGGCTCTGGTCGCCGCCGCCCTGCTCGATGGTCAGCGCCAGGTGGCCCCGGCCGAGCAGGTCGGCCGGGGACAGGCGCGCGTCGGCCTCGGCCAGCCGCCCGGCGTCGAACCGCGCGAAGGCGCGCAGGCGATCGGGCGCGTCGAAGTCGACCACCAGCATGTCGACGATCCCGTCGGTGCGGGTCTGCAGCTGGAAGCGGCCGTCCAGTTTCAGGGACGAGCCGAGCAGCGCGGTCAGCGCCGTGGCCTCGCCCACCAGCCGCGACACAGCGTCCGGGTAGCGATGCTGGGTCAGGATGTGATCGATGGCGGGCCCGAGCCGCACCACCCGGCCCCGCACGTCGAGTGGCGTCACCGCGAACGGCAGCACGAGATCGTCCCGCCCCCGGTCCGAAACGGGGCGCGACTCGACGGGGGTCGGCGTCATGCGGCGGCGGCTCCGCCGTTCGCGACCGCGCCCATGCACCAGGCCAGGATGCCCTTCTGGGCGTGCAGCCGGTTCTCGGCCTCGTCGAACACCAACGACTGCGGGCCGTCGATCACCTCGTCGGTGACTTCCTCGCCCCGGTGGGCCGGCAGGCAGTGCATGAACACCGCGTCCCGGGCCGCGGCCGCCATCAGCTTGGCGTTGACCTGGTAGGGGGCGAGCAGGTTGTGGCGGTGGGTTTCGTCCTCGTCGCCCATCGACACCCAGCAGTCCGACACCACGGCGGCGGCGGTCTCCACGGCCTCGAACGGGTCGGTCGTCACCGCCACGTCGGCGCCGTTCTGCCGCGCCCAGGCCAGCAGGGCCGGGGCGGGCGCCAGTTCGGGGGGGCTGGCGATCCTGATCTTGAAGTCGAACCGGCCGGCCGCGTGAACCCAGCTCGCCAGTACGTTGTTCGAATCGCCGCTCCAGGCCACGGTGCGGCCCGCGATGGGCCCGCGGTGCTCCTCGAAGGTCATCACGTCGGCCATGACCTGGCAGGGGTGCGAGGTCCGGGTCAGGCCGTTGATCACCGGCACGGTCGCGTGACGGGCGAATTCGGCGAGGTCGCCCGGATCGAGGATCCGCATCATCACCGCGTCGACGTAGCGCGACAGGACCCGCGCCGTGTCGGCGATGCTTTCGCCGCGGCCGAGCTGCATCTCGCCGCCCGTCAGCATCAGGGTCTCGCCGCCGAGCTCCCGCATGCCGACGTCGAAGGAGATGCGGGTGCGGGTCGAGGGCTTGTCGAAGATCATGGCCAGCACCTTGCCGGACAACGGCCGGCCGGCCGCGAACCGGCCGTCGCGGTGCCGCCGCTGCTTGACCGCGACCGCGTAATCGAGCACGCGCCGCAGGTCGGCGGCCGGGATGTCGCTGAGGTCCAGGAAATGCTGCGCGGGACCCGCGCCCGCCGGCGCGCCCATCACGCGGCCCCGCGCCGCGCCGGCGCGGCCTGCGCCTCGAGGTCCGCGCAGGCCGCGTCCATGCGCCGGACCGCCTCGCCGAGTTCGGCATCGCTCACCACCAGCGGCGGCACGAGCCGCACGACGTTGTCGCCCGCCCCGATCACCAGCAGGTGGCGGCCGCGCGCCGCCGCCACGAAGGCCGTGTTGGGCACGACCATCCTCATCCCCATCATCAGCCCGTCGCCGCGGATCTCCGCGATCACGTCCGGGTGCTTGTCCTTCAACTCGGCCAGGCGCTGCCGGAGATGCAGCCCCGCCTGCCTGACCCGGTCCAGAAACCCTTCCGCCAGCACCACGTCGAGCACCGCGTTGCCGACCGCCATGGCGAGCGGGTTGCCGCCGTAGGTCGTGCCGTGGGTGCCGAGCGTCATGCCCACCGCGGCCTCGCGGGTCGCCAGACAGGCCCCGAGCGGGAAACCCCCGCCGATCCCCTTGGCGACCGCCATGATGTCGGGCGTGACCCCGCTCCACTCGTGGGCGAAGAACAGGCCCGTGCGCCCGACCCCGCACTGCACCTCGTCGAAGATCAGCATCAGGCCGTGGGCGTCGCACAGCGCCCGCAGGTCGCGCAGCGCGGCGGCCGGAACCGTGCGGATGCCGCCCTCCCCCTGGATGGGCTCGATCATGATCGCGGCCGTTTCGGGCCCGATCGCGGCCACGAGCGCGTCCCGGTCGTCGAACGGCACCTGGTCGAACCCGTCGACCTTGGGGCCGAAGCCGTCGAGATACTTCTGCTGGCCGCCGGCCGCGATCGTGGCAAGCGTCCGGCCGTGGAACGCGCCCTCAAAGGTCACGACGCGGAACCGCTCCGGCCGCCCCGAGGCCGACTGGTATTTGCGGGCCATCTTGATGGCTGCCTCGTTGGCCTCGGCGCCGGAATTCGTGAAGAACACCACGTCCGCGAAGGTGGCGTCGACCAGCCGCCGGGCCAGCCGCTCGCCTTCGGGGATGCGGTACAGGTTGGACGTGTGCCAGATCCGGCCGGCCTGCTCGGTCAGGGCCGCCACGAGGTGCGGGTGGGAATAGCCGAGGCTCGCCACCGCGATGCCGCCGCCGAAGTCGAGGTAGCGGCCGCCGTCCGTGGCGGTGAGCCACACCCCGTCGCCGCGCTCGAAACTGAGGTCGGCTCTCGCGTAGGTCGGGAGCAGAGGCGCGTTCAACACCGGCCCTCCAAATGATCGTTCCAGGCGCTGACCGGCCCTGAACCACGGTGCCAAAACCAGTTTGCCGCCCGGGGAGGGCGGCAAATGATCAGTCACAGATGTAGTGGCTGGACCTGGACCCGTCAAACCGTGTTTCCGGGTCTTTTCCCACGGGTTCCGATCGCGGTGCAGACTTCCTGCAACAGCCGATCGGGGAAAACCCGCGGGCCTCATCGGCGTCCCTTGCGCGCGATTCCGGGCCGGGTATAGATTCCCTGGTCGGGCCGTCGAGGCCCGGCCCGTGCCAATCCCGATCTCTAACGTCGTGTTGCGTTGCGTACCGCCGGTGGCGGCCGGCGTGCGTTGTCGATTCCAAATTCTCAAGCGCAATCAGCAACAGGAGAGGCCATGTCCTGGAATGATGAGCGCATCGACCGTTTGAGCCGCCTTTGGCTCGAAGGGCGAAGCGCGAGCCAAATCGCCGCCGAACTCGGTCAGGGTGTCACGCGGAACGCCGTGATCGGCAAGGTCCACCGACTCGGGCTTTCGGGCCGGGCCCGGGCTCCGGCAACCGCCGCGGCGGGCGTCCGCCTGCGGTCCAAGGCGCCGCACCGGTCCTTGCCCGGGGACGCGAGGCCGCCCGCCCCGAACCCGCTCGCGGGCGCCGGCATCACGGCCCTGGTGGCCGCCATCCCGCCGTCCGCCAAGGTCGTGATCCCCATCTCCGACCGGGTCACCATCATGGACCTGCGGGAAGCGATGTGCCGCTGGCCGCTGGGCGACCCGACCAGCTCGGAGTTCCGCTATTGCGGCTGCCGCAGCGAGGTCGGCCCCTATTGCCAGGCCCACGCGCGCCTCGCCTTCCAGCCGGTTCAGGATCGGCGGCGGCCCGAGCGCGTCGCCCGCATCGCTTGACCGGCTCGCGGGCCGAAACCGCGCTAACGTCGTTCGGTGGTCGTAATTGACAAGCCCGCGCGGTTTCCGGACAGATGAGCCCACACGTGGCTCATGCGGTCCGGCCAATGCTCTCGCAGGATGTGGGTTCGAGCGTCGAGGACCTGGTCGTCCGCTTCTGGGGCGCCCGGGGCTCGTACCCGCTGCCCGGCCCCCACGCCCTGCGGTTCGGCGGCAACACGCCCTGCGTGGAGTTTCGCCTGGGCGGTCGCCTGTTCTTCGTCGACGCGGGCTCGGGCTTCGCGGCCGCGGGCGAACATCTGCTCGGCAACGTCCCGGCCCAGATCGACGTGCTGTTCAGCCATTTCCACCACGACCACGTGTCGGGCTTCCCCTTCTTCGCGCCGGCCCTGAAGGGCCACTGCAACATCCGCACCTATTGCGGCCACATGGGGGGCGAAAGCGCCCGCGCGGCGCTGGACACGATGTTCTCGCCGCCGCTGTTTCCCGTCACCCTGGACGCGTTGCCGACCCGCTACCAGCACATCGGCTTCCGGGCCGGGGAAACGCTCCGGTTCGGCGACATCGCGATCGCGACCTGCCCGCTGTTCCACCCGGGCGGCGCCACGGGCTACCGCTTCGACTTCGGCGGGCGCCGCGTCTGCTACGTGTCCGACCTGGAGCACACCGAGCCCTGGCCCGCCCTCCACCTGGTGCGGTTCTGCGCCGACGCCGACCTCATCATCTTCGACTGCATGTACACCAGCGTGCAATATCTCGCCTACAAGGGCTGGGGCCATTCCACCTGGCGCGCGGGCCTGGCCCTGCGCGAGGCCGCGGGCGCGGTCGCCATGGCGGGGTTCCACCACAATCCCAAGCACCGCGACGGCGACCTCGAAGCCATCGAGGCCGAGATCCAGGCCGTGTCGCCGGCCTCCTTCCTGGCGCGCGAAGGCCAGCAGGTCGTTCTGCGCGCCAAGCAGGTCTGCGACACGGTGACCCCCGCCTGATACGATCCGGGTCCCGGCCACGCTTCCGCGTCCAAAGCGCTCAGCCAAACTCCCGCTCGCCCGCGTCGGTGCTTGCTGGTACAGCCCGAAGCGGCGCGGCCGTCCCGGACGGTTCCCGGCCGGTGCGTGGCGCGATGGCCCTGCCGGCAGGCACAAGGGCATGACCGGCGCCCCGCCCGGTCCGGTGGGCGCGGTCCGGGAACCGCCGCCCGCGGAGGCCCGCGGTTTGTCCGACACCGATCCCCGTTCCGATGCCGCGGCCCAGCCCGGAGCCGGCCGGCTGCGCGGCCCGCGGCTGCCCGCGCGCCTGCGCGCCTTCGTGCGGGCGCGCGAAGCCGGGCTCGTGCTGATCGGCGTCGCGGTCGGGGCGGCCAGCGGTGGCCTGGTGGCCCTGGTCAGCTGGCTGGTGCAGGGCCTGCACGTGATCCTGTTCGGACTGCCGGTCGAGGCCCGGCTGAGCGCGTCCGACGGCCTGTCGGCGGCCCGCATCCTGCTCGTGCCCGTGTGCGGCGGCCTGGTCCTGGCAGGGCTCGGCCACCTGGCGCGCCGCATGGGCGGACGGCTGGCCGACGCCATCGAGGCCAACGCGCTCTACGGCGGCCGGCTGTCGCTGACCGGCAGCCTGCTCGTCACGCTGCAGACCGTGGCGTCCTGCGGGTTCGGGGCCTCGGTGGGACTGGAGGCCGGCTACGCGCAGATCTGTTCGGCGGTCGCGTCCCGGCTCGGGCTGGCGATCGCGGCCCGCCGCTCCGACCTCCGCCTGCTCGTGGCTTGCGGGGCGGGCGGCGCCATCGCGGCCGCCTTCGCGGCGCCCCTGGCCGGCGCGTTCTACGGGTTCGAGGTGGTGCTCGGCACCTACACGGTGGCCGCCATGGCGCCCATGGCGGCGAGCTGCCTCACCGCCAACCTCCTGGCCCGGCTGTTCTGGCAGCCCGAATACCTGCTGCGGCCGAACGCGCTGCCCGCCATCGCGCCCCACGACGTCGGACCCATCCTGCTGATCGCGGTCGGTTGCGCGCTCGCGGGCATCGCGCTGATGCACGCGGTGTCGGCCAGCGACTTCGTGTTCCGCCGCTCCGGCCTGCCGGTCTGGCTGCGTCCGGCCGCCGGCGGCGCCGTGGTGGGGGTGCTGGGGCTCGTTTCGCCCCAGGTGCTCGGCGCCGGTCACGGCGCCATGGAGCGCGACCTCGTGACCGCCATGGCGCCCGCGGCCGTGATGACCGTCATCGCGCTGAAGGGGACCGCGGCCGCGGTGTCGCTGGGCTCGGGGTTCCGCGGCGGCCTGTTCTACGCGTCCCTGCTGATCGGCGCGCTTCTCGGGCGCCTTTACGCCGACGGCAGCCCGATGCTCCCCTTCGGACTGAGGGTCGACCCCGACCTCGCGGCCCTGACCGGCATGGCGGCTTTCGGCACGGGCGTAATCGGGGCGCCGCTCACCATGACGGCCCTGGCGCTCGAAACGACCGGCAACTTCGCCATCACGCTGGGGGCCCTGCTGGCCGCGGCGGTCAGCTCGGTCCTCGTGCGGGAACTGTTCGGCTATTCCTTCGCGACCTGGCGCTTCCACCTGCGCGGCGAGACCATCCGGGGGCCGCACGACGTGGGATGGGTGCAGGACCTCGCGGTCCGCAAGCTGATGCGGGCCGACATCAGGACCATGCCGGCCGCGACCCGCATCGGCGACGCCCGGGCCCTGTTCCCGCTCGGCACCCAGAAGCATATCGTGGCGCTCGACGCCCGGGGCCGCTACGCGGGCGTCGTGGCGCTGGACGACCTGTACACGAGCCCCGAAAGCGGCGCGCAACCGGTCGGCACCCTGACACGCTTCGCCGATGCGGTGCTGCTGCCCGGCATGTCGGTCCGGCAGGCGCTCGCGTGTTTCCAGGCGGAGGAAGCCGATGTCCTCGCGGTGGTGGACGATCCCGCGACCCGCGTCGTGCTGGGCCTGCTCACCGAGGCCCACGCGCTGCGCCGCTACGGCGAGGAGCTGGAACGGCAGAACCCCGACGTCGTCACCGCGGGTCCGGGCGGCGCCGCGCGGGTCTGAGCGCCGGCCCGGACCGGTGTGCGGCCTTGACCGCGCCGGGGCCGGCGGACCAAGAACCCCCCATGCTGCTGACCACCCGCGCCCCCGCCAAGATCAACCTGTCGCTGCACGTCCTGCGGCGGCGTGAGGACGGTTACCACGACCTGGAAAGCCTCGTGGCCTTCACGGGCGCGGGCGACGTCCTGACGCTCGCGCCCGGCGAGCCGCTGGGCCTCGACGTCGTGGGCCCGACCGCGGCGGCGGCGGGCGTCGCTGGCGACAACCTGGTGCTGCGCGCCGCCCGCGCGCTCGCGGCCCGGGTCGACGGCCTTCGGCTCGGCCGGTTTCACCTCGTCAAGCGCCTGCCCGTCGCGGCCGGCATCGGCGGGGGATCGTCGGATGCCGCTGCGGCGCTGCGGCTTCTGGCCCGGGCCAACGGGCTGACGGCCGCCGACCCGCGCCTGTTCGAGGCCGCCCGGGTGACGGGCGCGGACGTGCCGGTCTGCCTGGATCCGCGCGCCCGCATGATGCGGGGGGTCGGCGACCAACTCGCGGTTCCGCTCGGCCTGCCGCGGCTGCCCGCCGTTCTGGTCAACCCGGGCGTGGCGCTGGAAACCCGGCAGGTGTTCGGACGCATGGGGCTCGCGCCCGGCCAGGACGCGGGCCTGCCGCCCCATCCCGACCTCGCGGACGGCCTCGACGGGTCCGACCTCGCGGCGCGGCTGCGCCGGGCCCGCAACGACATGGAGGACGCGGCGGGCGTGCTGGCCCCGGTGGTGCCCCACGTCCTGTCGGTGCTGGGAGCCGCCCGGGGATGCCGGCTCGCCCGCATGTCGGGTTCTGGCACGACCTGCTTCGCCCTGTTCGGCGACTGCAGGCAGGCCGCCCGGGCCGCCCGGGCGATCCGCCGCGACCATCCCGGCTGGTGGATCAAGGCCGCGATCCTGCGCTGAGGCGGGTCGGGGTCAGGCCTCGGCCGTCATCCCCGAAGCTGGGCTTCGATCGCCGCCTTGTCGATGACCGACCAGACCTTCCCGATCCTGCCCGCTTGAAATTCATAGAAGACGTTTTCGCAGAACCCCACCGTCCTGCCGTCGACGTCGAGCCCCAGAAACCTTGCTGTCGGCGTGCAGTGGAAGGCGAGCCGGCTCGCCACGCAGGTTTGGTCGGCGACAAGCAGCTGGATGGTGAAGCGGAGGTCCGGGATCTCGGAAAAATCCTTCTCCAGCATCGCGCGGTAGCCCGTCAACCCGATCCGCTCCCCGTTGTAGGTCACGGCATCGTGCACGAAGGCGTCCAGCCTCGGCCAGTCCTGCCCGTTCAGGCAGTCGATGTAGTCTCGATAGATCGCGGAAAGATCCGTCCTGGTCACGATACCCGTTCCTTTCCTTGAACGTCGACGAAAGCACCGGCGGTGGCCTCCGACCCTCGAAGCGGAAGCAGCGAACCTGACCCGCGGCAACGGCGCAACGTCCCGACCACGATCAGTTCCGAGCATTCGCCTTCCCGGGCGCCCGCCCGCGCTTGGGACGGCGAAACGACGCGAAAGCGGGATTGCGATCGGCGTTCGAGACATGGACCAATCTTTTGACTCCAGCCAGCATGCGACATAATGGAACACGGTGAGCTTTTTGCTCGCCACGGGGCATTTGTTATAGACGAACACGCGGAACACGGGATACACGCAGCGTATATTTGAATTCATTGTTTCATCACTTAGAACTTGCTTTATAACAGGGTTCAAAACTGCGATGTTTTTCGTTCAGCGGGTCGGCACGACCGGTACGGTAACGTACAAGGGAGATGAAGCGCGCGTCCTCAAGGACGGCGTCGTGGTGGCGGATTGGACCGCGGGGGGCGCGGTCGCCGGCATCCCGCAGGGCGACGGCTACGAGCTTCAAGTGCGCAACGGCACGACGCTGACCAACTCGGCCTTCGCGGTCGGGGTGGTGGTGTTCACGATCGGCCAGTCCAACATGCACAACTGGTACTCGGCCCCGAGCACCGAGGATCGGCCTTCCTCCGGGGCCTACATCATCGAACGGGGAAGAGCCCTGCCGGTCAACGGGGCCGGAGCCCTAGCCTTCGCGGGTGCGCTCGGGCGCGACCTCGGCAACGTTCCGGTGGCCTACGTGGACGGCTCGGTCGGCGGCACCGCGATGCTGCAGAAGAACAACGGCGCCTACGGGTACTGGATGCAGGAAGGGCCCGGGTCGCTCTACCAGAACGCCATCGACCAGCTCGCCCGGGCCGGCGGCCGGGCCGAGCTCACGCTCTGGATGCAGGGCGAGCAGGACGCCGGGCTCTGCAAGACCACGGCGGACGAGTATGCGTCGGCGCTCGAGGACCTGCTGACCCGGACCCGAGCCGTCACGGGCTCGTCCGAAACCGTCATCGGCGGCCTCGGCCCGTCGGTGGACAGCCTCGTGGCCTCCTGCAACCAGATCCGGGCCGGGCAGCTCGCCGCGGCCGGAGCCTTGCCCGACACCGCCTACGTGCCGACCGACCTCGACCTCGACACCCTGGACACGCTGCACCTCACGGGCGCGTCGCGCGAGTGGCAGGTGGTCGAGATCGAGAAGACCGCGGCCGTGGCCCTGGGCGTGAGCTACGGCGGGCCGGCCGACACGATCGGCACCGACCGCAACGACACGCTGGTGGGCGGTGCCGGGGGCAGCCGCATCGCGGGGGGAAGCGGCGACGACGCATTGGCTGGCAGCGGCGCCCACGACCTGCTGCGCGGCGGCCTCGGCAACGACCTCGTGTCCGGCAACGGGGGCAACGACATGCTGTCGGGCGGGGCCGGCGACGACACCGTCCACGGCGGCCTGGGCGCGGACGAGATCTACGGCGACGACGGCAACGATCGGCTTTACGGCGAGGACGGCGGCGACCTGCTCTTCGGCCTGAACGGCCGGGACTATCTGGACGGCGGCACCGGCAACGATTACCTCGCCGGCGGCGCCGGTGACGATACGCTGAAGGGCGGCGCCGGGGACGACACGATCGTCGGCGGCACCGGGATCGACCTCATGAGCGGCGGCGCGGGCGCCGACACCTTCGTGTTCAACCCCGGCGACCTCGTGGCCAACCGCTACGACGGCATCCTCGATTTCACGTCCGGCGAGGACAAGATCGACCTGCGCGGCTTCACGCCCTCGCTCGTGGTCAGCACGCTCGCGTCGGACTCCCGGGTGCTGCTGCTCGATCCGACCGGATCCGGGCATCCGGACGGGGGCATCCGCGTGTTCGGCGCGGCCGGGCCTGTCACCGCGAGCGACCTGCTGCTGCCGCCGAACGCCGGGTCGCATCTGGCGTGATCGCACCACGCGGGGCTCGGTGGTTCCGCCCGGACCCGTGACGATGCAGCGAGGGCAGGGCATGCCCGCGCCAGCCCGTGCTGGTGATCAGTGCGAGGACCTAAGCGTGGCTCCATCGTTCTGGGGCAAGGAGCGATTCAGGACTGCTGATTTAAGTTAAGATCGCAAGCTTTTGCCGATTGGTCTTCTCCCCGACGATGAGAAGGCAGGAACCCAGCCGTTGTTGACCTGAGGTCGAAGTCCGGAGGAACCATCCCGGAACCGCCGCCTGCTTCCTTGACGCTGGCGGCACGCTCTCATACAGGCTGGCTCGATGGCTTCGACCCCGCGGGAACCGACAGCGCGACCGCGAGCCGGCAGGGAGGCGTGCGCCACGATTGACACCGGCCATCCCGCCCCGCCCCGTGCCGGGCGCAACGTGAAGCGGCCCGCGATCCTTTCGCGCCGCCCGCGCACCGCTCGGGCCCTCGGCCGGCAGGCTTCGACCCGGGGCGGCGCATGACCGGCGCCGGACCCCGCGTCGCCTGCATCGGCGAATGCATGGTGGAGTTGCGCGAAGGTCCCGACGGCTCGCTGCGGCGGGGCTTTGGGGGCGACACGCTCAACACGGCCCTCTACCTCGCGCGGCTCGGCGTCGCGGTGGACTACGTCACGGCGCTCGGCGACGACGAGTGGAGCGCCGAGATGGTGGGCCGGTGGGAGGCCGAAGGCGTGCGGACCGGCCTCGTCCAGCGGCTGCCGGGCCGGCTGCCGGGCCTTTACATCATCCAGACCGATGCCGCGGGCGAACGGCGGTTCCTGTACTGGCGCGACCGCGCCGCGGCCCGCGACGTGTTCGACCACCTCGGGTTCGCGGCCCTGGACTTATTCGACGTGCTCTACCTGTCGGGCATCACGCTGTCGATCTACGCCGAGGACACCCGCGCGGCGCTCCTGAAAGCCCTGGGGGACGCGCGAGGGCGGGGTGCCCGCGTCGTGTTCGACACCAACTTCCGTCCGCGTGGCTGGCCCGATCCCGCGCTGGCCCGATCGCTTTACGGGCGCATGTTCGCCGTGGCCGATACCGTGCTGGCCTCCGCCGAGGACCTGGGGCTGCTGTACGGGGCCGGCGGCGAGGACGCGCTGCTCGGCCAGGCCCGCGACGCCGAGATCGTGCTGAAGCTCGGCCACCCGGCGTCTCGCGTCATCCACCGCGGCCGCGACACGACCGTCGAGGCCGCGCCGGTTGCCCGCGTGGTCGACACCACCGCGGCCGGCGACAGTTTCGCGGCTGCCTATCTGGCGGCGCGCCTGCGTGGCACCGATCCCGTCGCGGCGGCCCGGGCCGGGCACGCCCTCGCCGGCGTGGTGGTCGGCCACCCGGGCGCCATCATCCCGGCCGACGCCATGCCGGCTGTCGCACGATTGACCGAGGCCCAGCCATGACCGCCGTTCCCGCTTCCCGATCGCAGCTCACCGCGCTGCTCGCCCATGGCCGCGTGGTCCCGGTCATCACGATCCACCGGCTGGCCGACGCGGTGCCGCTGGCCAGCGCGCTCGTGGCGGGCGGCGTGCGCCTGCTGGAGATCACCCTGCGCACCGAGGCCGGGCTCGCTTCGGCCGAAGCGATCATCCGGGCCGTGCCGGAGGCCGTGGTCGGCATCGGCACGGTGCTGACGCCCGACGACCTGCGGCGGGCCGTGGACGCGGGGGCCCTCTTCGCCCTCAGCCCCGGCGCCACGCCGGCTCTGCTGGACGCCGCAGCAGCCTGCCCCATTCCGTTCCTGCCCGGGATCGCCACCGCGTCCGAGCTGATGGAATGCCTGAGCCGGGGCTTGACGACCGTCAAGTTCTTTCCCGCGGTGCCGGCGGGCGGCCTGCCGGCCCTGCGGGCCTTGGCCGGCCCGTTCCCCCAGGCTCGTTTCTGTCCCACGGGGGGAATCGGGGAGGACAATGCCGCCGAATGGCTGGCCGACCCGGGGGTCGTGGCGGTCGGCGGGTCGTGGCTCACGCCTTCGGCCGAGATCGCGGACCGCCGCTGGGACGCGATTCGGGCCCGCGCCGAACGGACGCGCGCGCGGCTCGAAGGCGGGCCGGTGAGCCGATAACCGGACCGATCCGTCCAGCAAAGGAGCTCCCGTGAGCGACGATGACCTGATCATCAGGGGCGGCACGGTGGTGACGGCCGCCGACACGGTGCGGGCCGACGTCGGTGTCCGCGACGGGTTCATCGCGGCGGTTGCGGACGCGCTCGGCGACGGCGCCAGGGTGATCGACGCGTCCGGCCTGCTGGTCATGCCGGGCGGCATCGACAGCCATGTCCACCTGGCTCAGCCCTCGGGCAAGGCCGTCATGGCGGACGGGTTCGAGAGCGGCACGCGCTCGGCGTTGACGGGCGGCAACACCACGCTGATCCCCTTCGCGCTGCAGCCGCGCGGCGCCTCGCTGCGGGCCAGCGTG
>CAXTEP010000027.1:21578-26496 GCA_964243125.1 uncultured Lichenihabitans sp.
CAGGACATCCTCCACCA
Source organism: uncultured Lichenihabitans sp. (assembly GCA_964243125.1). Lineage (GTDB taxonomy): Bacteria > Pseudomonadota > Alphaproteobacteria > Rhizobiales > Beijerinckiaceae > Lichenihabitans. The sequence continues at coordinate 21,596 of CAXTEP010000027.1, forward strand.
CGGCGCCGACTACACGCCCTACGAGGGCCTGGCCGTGACGGGGTGGCCCGTGATGACGGTGCCGCGCGGCCAGGGCGTCATGGAGGACGGGCGCGTGACGGGCGATCCCCCGGCCGGCCGCTTCCTGCGCCGGTCCCCGTCGCCCTACGCGGTGCTGGCCGCCGCTGCCGCGGGAACCGGATAGGGCTCGTCCCTTCCTCCCGAACATGGCCCTCGTCCTGAGCCTGTCGAAGGACGATCCAAGGCTCGCGTCCCGGCCGTCCTTCGACAGGCTCAGGACGCGGGACGGGTGTGAGATCCAGGAACGAGCGTGACTCCGACGATCGCCGTCTTGCCTCACCCGCGCTCGGCCAGCATGGCTTTGACGATCCCGCTCGCCTTGCCGAAGTCGATCCGGCCCGCGTGGCTGGCCTTCACGGCCGCGATCACCTTGCCCATGTCCTTGGGGCCCGCCGCGCCCGTCTCGGCGATCGCTTGCGCGATCGCGGCCCGCACCTCCGCCTCGTCCATTTCGCGCGGCAGGAACTCGTTGATGATGGCGAGCTCCTCGCGCTCCTGGGTCGCGAGGTCGTCCCGGCCCGCCCCGTCGTAGATGGCGATCGAGTCCTGGCGCTGCTTGACCATCTTGCGCAGCACGGCCGCGATGTCCTCGTCGCCCACCGTCCTGCCCGTGGCGCGCAGCTCGATGTCCTTGTCCTTCAAGGCCGCCTGCATCAAGCGCAGCGTGCCGACCCGGCGCTTGTCGCCCGCCTTCATGGCGTCCTTCAGCATGGCTGACATTTGTTCGCGCATTGGCGTGGTTCCTCGGCGGTGGCTCGGCATTTGGCCGCACCGGTTTTTCGGGCCGTGTCGTACCGCCTGGGAGGGAAGGGGTCAAAGCACCGCAACGGCCCGCGACGTTTCCCGATCGTCGGCGTCCGCCCGAGCGACGCTGCAACGCGGTGTTGCAGCCGACGGCTTCTGCCGTCCCGCACACGAGCAAAGCGTCTGCAATCCGGTCGGGTCACGCCGGCCGCGAGCTTCCGGTGGCCGGGATCATGCCTGAACCTCGCTCGCCACCTGTCCGTAGTTCAGCGCGGCCACCAGGGCCAGGCCGCCGAGCACGTTTCCGACCAATGTCGGGGCGAAGAAGCGCCACAGGTAGTCGGCCGTGCCCGCCTGGTCCGAGAGGACCAGGAAACTCGCATCAACAGAGCCGGCGACGACGTGCGTGAAGCCCCCAATCGAAACCAGCCACGTGAGAAGCACGATGACGGTCAATCTTGCCTGACCGGAACCGGGGATCAGCCAAACCATGAGCGCGATGAGCCAGCCCGCAAAGATCCCTTGCAGGACCGTGCGCCCGAACGAGCCTTCGATCGCATGCCGGCTGACCGCAACGAAAACGTCCCGGATCTCGGCGGGGAAAAGGTCGGTTCTGGCCAGCACGGCCGCCACGGCCCAGGTGCCGGCGATGTTGGCCCCCAGAACAAGCACCCAGAGCCGCGTGACGAGCCCGAGTGTCCGTCGGTCGCGGTTGTACAGGAGAGGCAGGATCGGGGTCAGCGTGTTCTCGGTGAAGAGCTGCTGGCGCCCGAGCACGACGATCAGGAACCCGAACGCGTAGCCGAGCTTGCTCACGAGATCCCGCCAAGGGGCGTCGGGCAGGTGCGCCCGCAGAAGGCCTTCGGCCACCAGAGAGAAACCCATTGCGAGCCCTGCCGCGAGTCCCGAAAACAGCAGCGCTACGACGGGCCGGTCGAGTTCGCTTTCACCCTCGGCCCGGATGATTTCGTGGATGAGGGCCGCGTTCGGGCGGCCGTGCGCCTCAATGATCTTCCGCTCGGCCTCGGACACGTCCGACAGGCTCGATGCCGCGCTGAGAGCGTTTGTCTCGGACCCGGTTTGATTGGTTTCGGCTCGGTTCACGCACTTGCCCCTTATTGGCGGACATCATTTCACGCCACGCGAGGGACCGAGCCGGATCCAGCCCCCGTGCGGGTCTGCCGGCTCGCTGCAGCATCGATGCCCGAAGGTACAGTCACTCAAGACGACGGTGAGGACCTTCGCATTTGACGCTTTGGGGGTGCGGCTCGAACGACCGCGCGCCATCATCGGCCGACCTCAGCACGATGCCACCCGGCAGAAGGACCACGCGAGTGCGAATGCCCGATCGTTCCGACCTGGAGCGCACCACGGCTGCGCCCGATTAAGCGGCCTCCCGGGCCGCGATGTCGCGCGCGGCGCACAGGTCGGCCACGAACCGCTCATATTCCAGGGCCTGCGAGCGCTCGTCGGGCAGGCGCAGCAGGAAGGAGGGGTGCACGGTCACGAACACGGGGCCTGCCATGGGCGAGCCGAGCACCTGGCCGCGGACGCTCAGCACGGACGCGCTCTTGCCCGTCAGCGAGCGGACCGCCGTGGCGCCGAGCGCGATGGTGAGTTTTGGCTTCAGGAAGCCCAGCTCCTGCTCCAGCCAGTACCGGCAGGCGTCGATCTCGCCGATGCCGGGCTTCTTGTGGATGCGGCGCTTGCCGCGCGGCTCGAACTTGAAGTGCTTGACCGAATTGGTCACGTAGGCGCGGCGGCGGTCGATGCCCGCATCTGCGAGCGCCCGGTCGAACATGGCGCCGGCCGGCCCGATGAAGGGTTTTCCGGACAGGTCCTCCTTGTCGCCCGGCTGCTCGCCCACGAACACGAGGTCGGCGCTTTCCAACCCCTCGCCGAACACGGTCTGGGTGGCGTCGAGGTACAGCGGGCAGCGCTGGCACGCCATGGACTCCTGCTTCAGCGCCGCGAGCGTGCCACCCTCGGCGGCCGGCACTGCGGCGCGCTCGGCGACGCGCTGGGTGATCACGGCGGCGCGTTTGGGGGCTTCGTCGGGCGGGGCGTCGACCATGGCGTTTTCCCTGGCTTGCGCGGATCGGATCAAGGGCGCGATGAGCTGGCTTTCAGGCAGGTTCTTCCAGTACTTGACCGGCATCTCCCGCTTCATGGCGTCGACCTTGAGCCGGGCCGGGTTGAAGATGCTGGCGTAGTAGGTGCGCCACATGTCGTCGCCGGCGTCGTCGGCCGGCACATCCGTGCGCGCCCCGCCCGGACCGAACCGCATCGTCTGGAGATCCCAGAACACGCTCGTTTCGGGCGTGATGATCGACCAGCGCATGGTCGCGAAGCGGTCGCGGAAGAAGGGCGCGGTCAGCGCCACGATGTGGTGCTCGGGCTCGAACCAGGCGATGAAGGCGGTGCCCTCGGGCGCCTCGACCTCCTTGAAGCGTACGAAAGCCGTCATCTTGTGGCGGTCGCGGCGCACCGCCTTGGCCATGGCGTCGAGCCGGAACACGTCGTCGTCGGTGGCGATGTCGAGCAGGCGGGGCTCGTCCTGCAGGCGGCAGAGCAGACGGTAGAGCAGCGTGAACCGCTCGGGGTCGCCGTGGCAGATCGCGAGTTCCGCCACCTCGATGAAGCGCCGCGGCACGGACAGGTCGCGCACGGGCGCGAGGTTGGGTGCTCCGTCGCCTTCGAGGTCCTGCCCGAACAGGTCGCCGTCGCGCCCCGTCCGCCACAGGATGTCGGACGGCGCCGTGCGGGCCCGGGCAAACTGCCGGGCGGCCTTGCGCCAGCCGTCGAAGTCCGCCTCGCCGTCGAGGTCGACGCGAATCATCAGAACAGGCTCATCTGCCGCTCGGCCGGCTTCACGGCGCGGGCGAGGTGCGCGCCGTCGAGCGCCGCGCCCGGGCTCCAGCCCTCGGCCGCGACGAACTTTTCCAGCGTCTGCGTGGTCCGCGCCAGCTTGGCGATCCCGGCCATGTCGAGCCGCGTCAGCCGCCGGACCTGCAGGATCTTGTTGACGCTCTTGACGCCCAGGCCCGGCACGCGCAGCAGGTCCTCGCGCGGGGCCGTGTTGACGTCGATGGGAAACCGCTCGCGGTGCTTGAGCGCCCAGGCGAGCTTGGGGTCCATGCCGAGATCCAGCATGCCGCCGTCGGTCGCGGCCAGGATGTCGTCGAGCGAGAACTCGTAGAAGCGGTACAGCCAGTCGGCCTGGTACAGCCGGTGCTCGCGCATCAATGGGGGTTTCTTGGCCGGCAGCGACTGGCTGGAACCCGGGATCGGGCTGTAGGCCGAGTAGTAGACGCGCTTCAGCTTGTAGCCGCTGTAGAGCGACACGCTGGAGCGGACGATGTCGGTGTCGGTTTCGCCGTCGGCGCCCACGATCATCTGGGTGCTCTGGCCCGCGGGCGCGAAGGACGGGGCGAGGCGCGACCGGCGCTTCTCGTCGCCCGCCTCCTCGAGCCGCAGCCGCAGGCCACCCATGGCCTTGCGGATCGAGCCCGCCTGCTTCTGAGGAGCGAGCTTCTGCAGGCTCGCCTCGCGCGGCAGCTCGACGTTGATGGACAGGCGGTCGGCGTAGAGGCCGGCCTGCTCGATCAGGGTCGGGTCGGCGTCGGGGATGGTCTTGAGGTGAATGTAGCCGCGGAACTTGTGGATTTCGCGTAAGATGCGGGCGACCCGCACCAGCTGTTCCATCGTGTAGTCGGGCGACTGGATGATGCCCGACGACAGGAACAGGCCCTCGATCAGGTTGCGGCGGTAGAAGTCGAGCGTGATCGCCACGACCTCCTCGGGCGTGAAGCGGGCGCGGCGCACGTTGCTGGACACGCGGTTGACGCAGTACAGGCAGTCGTAAACGCAGTGATTGGTCAGCAGCAGCTTGAGCAGCGAGATGCAGCGGCCGTCCGGCGCGTAGGAATGGCAGATGCCTTCGCCCGTGATCGAGCCGAGGCCGCCCACCTTGTCGCTCGACTTGCGCGACTCGGACCCGCTCGACGCGCAGGATGCGTCATATTTGGCGGCGTCGGCCAGGACCGCGAGCTTTTCCTTGAGGTCGAGACGGGCCATCCACCACCCTTGTGCCGCGT
>CAXTEP010000027.1:26596-28272 GCA_964243125.1 uncultured Lichenihabitans sp.
ACCGCGAGCTTTTCCTTGAGGTCGAGACGGGCCATCCACCACCCTTGTGCCGCGTCCGTTCGAGAACGGTCGGTGCGAGGGGAACACTGCCCCCTTGAGGCCTTTAGGTGGGGCCCAGCGGGATGCAAATCCAGCGCGCGGGTCGTCGCAGCTGTGGATTACGGGGGCGATCCCCGCCGGACGTGGGCGTCGCGCCCGGCCCCGAAGCCGCACCACATGCCGACCCCCGACACCGCCGCGAACAGGACGGCCGCGGCCGCGTAGGAGCCGGTCAGCCCCCGCAGCACGCCCACCAGCAGCGGGCCCACCGAGGCCAGCACGTAGCCGACCCCCTGGGCCATGCCGGACAGCCGCGCGGCCGTCCGGGCGTCGTCGGTCCGCAGCACGATGGCGGTCATGGCGAGCGCGATCAGCCCGCCCTGGCCGAGGCCCGACATCGCGGCCCAGGCCCACACGCCCCCGAGTGGCGCGAACAGGCAGGCCAGGATGCCACCGAGCGCCAGGGCGAAGAAGCCGACGTTGACGAGGCTCTGGGCCGGGCGGCGCACCGCCAGCAGCGGCGCCCCCAGGCAGGCCGCGCATTGCACCACGACCGAGAAGGACACGACCCAGCCGGCCGTGGCGGCCTCCAGGCCCCGCTCGCGCAGGATCGGCGCCAGGTAGCCGAACACGCAATAGGCCAGCAGCGACTGCAGGCCCATGAACAAGGTCACCTGCCAGGCAAGCGGATCGCGCCACAGGCCGGAACCGCCGCGCACCCGGGTCCCCGCGACCGGCCGGGCACGCCACGCCTGCGGGGCCCAGAGCAGGCCGACCAGCAGGCACGGCACCGCCCAGGCCGCGAGCGCCCCGGCCCAGGAGCCGCCCAGGGTCCGCTGGATCGGCACCGTCAGGCCCGCGGCCAGCGCGGCGCCGCCGCTCAGCGCCATGGTGAACAGCCCTGTCATGGGGGCTAGCCGGTCGGGGAAGTCGCGCTTGACGAGGCCGGGCAGCAGAACGTTGATGACCGCGATGCCGGCGCCCGCCAGCGCGGCCCCCGCGAACAGGGCAGGCGCCGTGCCGAGCCCCCGCAGGGCCGTGCCGCCCGCCAGCACGCCCAGCAGCGCCAGGATGGTGCGTTCGGCGCCGAACCTTTGCGCCAGCCCCGGGGCCAGCGGCGCGAAGGCGCCGAGGCAGAACACGGGCAGCACGGTCATCAGGCTGGCCGCGCCGGGCTGCAGCCCGGTCGCCCGCGTCAGGTCCGGCAGCACCACCGACAAGCTGGAAAAGACCGGCCGCAGGTTGAACGCGATGAGGACGAGGCTCGCGGCCAGCAGGCGGCGGGAGCCGGCCGGCGGTGTCGCGGCGCGGGGGGCGTCGTCGGCCCGTTCCACGTCGACCAGCGGTTCGCCCGGGGGCGCGACGCCGTCGCGGGCCGGCCAGTCCGCCGCGGCTTCATCCCTGGCCACGTCGCATCGATCCTCGTTTGCGGCCCGCGGCGGAACGCGGGACCTGTCCGTGACGCTCGCGCTCGTGCGGGCCGGATGTTATCCTCGGGCCCATGCGCTTCACGCCCCAATTCCTGGAAGAGATCCAGGCACGGCTGCCTGTGTCCCAGGTGGTCGGCCGGCGCGTCAAGCTGAAGAAGGCCGGGCGCGAGTGGAGCGGCCTGTCGCCCTTCAATGCCGAGAAGACGC
>CAXTEP010000027.1:28372-29581 GCA_964243125.1 uncultured Lichenihabitans sp.
AAGAAGGCCGGGCGCGAGTGGAGCGGCCTGTCGCCCTTCAATGCCGAGAAGACGCCCTCGTTCTTCGTCAACGACGGGAAGATGCGGTGGTTCGACTTCTCGTCGCAGCGCAATGGCAACATCTTCGACTTCGTGATGCAGACCGAGGGCGTGAGCTTCCCCGAGGCCGTCGAGCGCCTGGCCGGCGAGGCCGGCATCCCCATGCCGAGCCGCACGGCGGAGGACGTCGTGCAGGAAACGAAGCGCGCCGGCCTCGTCGAGGCCTGCGAATGGGCCGCGGCCTTCTTCCAGGCCGCCCTCAAGGGCCGGGACGGCGGGGTTGCCCGCGCCTACCTGGCCGACCGGGGCCTTGGCCCCGGCGTGCAGGCCGAGTTCCGCCTGGGCTACGCGCCGCCCGACCGGTTCGCGCTGCGCGACCACCTCGCGGGCCGGGGCGTCGCGGCCGAGGTGATGGCCGAGGCGGGGTTGCTGAACCACGGCGAGGGGATCGCGGTCCCCTATGACAAGTTCCGCCACCGCGTCATGTTTCCCATCCAGGACCGGGGCGGCCGGGTGATCGGCTTCGGGGGCCGGGCGCTCGACAAGGACGTGCCGGCCAAATACCTGAACTCGCCCGAAACCCCGCTCTTCCACAAGGGCTCGCTGCTTTACAACCACCACCGCGCCCGCAAGCCCGCGGCCGACCGGGACAGCGTGATCCAGGTCGAGGGCTACGTGGACGTGATCGCGCTGTGGGGCGCAGGCATCACCAACGCGGTGTCCAACCTCGGCACGGCGCTCACGACCGACCAGTGCGAGCTGCTGTGGCGCATGGCGCCCGAACCGATCCTGTGCTTCGACGGCGACGCGGCCGGGCGCCGGGCGGCGTTCAAGGCCGTCGACACGGCGCTGCCCCTGATCGGGCCCGGGCGCAGCCTGCGCTTCGCCTTCATGCCCGAGGGACAGGATCCCGACGACCTCGTCCGGTCGGGAGGCGCCGAGGCGGTCGCGGCCGTGCTGGACGGCGCGCAGCCCCTGGTCGACGTGCTGTGGCGGCGCGAAACCGAGGCAGTGGCGCTCGACACGCCCGAGCGGCGGGCCGGGCTTGAGCGGCGGCTCGGGCAGCTGGTCCGCACCGTCGGCGACGACGTGCTGCGCCGCCATTACGGCAGCGAACTGCAGGCCCGCCTCCGCGCGCTGGTGGAACCCGCGCGCCGCGCTCCCGCCGGG
>CAXTEP010000028.1:0-6146 GCA_964243125.1 uncultured Lichenihabitans sp.
CCGATCTGCCGCCGCAGCCAGGCCGGGTCGACCTGGGCGATGTCGATGCCGTCGATCAGGATCTGGCCGGATTCGGGCAGGTACAGGCGCTGGATCAGCTTGGTCAGGGTGGACTTGCCCGAGCCCGACGGCCCGACGATGCCGATCACCTGGCCCTGCGCGACCGCGAGCGACACGTGCTTGAGGGTTTCGGGCGCGTTGGGGGCGTAACGGAAGGTCAGGCGCTCGATCTTGATCTCGCCCTTGGCGCGCGGCAGGTGGGCCTGGGCGAGCGCCCGGCTTTCGGGCGGGGTGTTGAGCACGTCGCCGATCCGTTCGACCGAGATCTGCACCTGCTGGAAGTCCTGCCACAGCTGCGACAGGCGCAGGATGGGACCGGTGACCTGGCCCATGATCATGTTGAAGGCGATCAGCTGGCCGACCGTCAGGTCGCCCTTCATGACCGCCTGGGCGCCGAAGAACAGCACCAGTGCGCTCGTGATCTTGCTGATGAACTGGATGACGTTCTGGCCGACGCTGCTGATGTTGACGGCCTCGAACGAGGACCGCACGTAGGAGGCGAGACGGTCCTCCCATTGCGACCGCAGGTGCGGCTCGATGGCGGACGCCTTGACGGTCTGGATGCCCACGACCGATTCCACCAGGAACTGCTGGCTCGCGGCGCCGCGATTGAAGCGCTCGTTGGTCTTGTTGCGCAGCGGCGGCCGCAGCACGGCCGCGACCAGCACGTAGACCGGCAGCGACACCAGCACGATCAGGGTCAGAAACGGCGAGTAGATCATCAGCACCGCGATAAAGATCACGGTGAACACGAGATCGATGGCCGACGACAGGCCCTGGCCGGTCAGGAACGAGCGGATCGTCTCGATCTCCCGCACGCGGGCGACCGTCTGGCCCGTGGGCCGGGTTTCGAAGTAGAGCAGAGGCAGGCGCAGCAGGTGGTCGAACAGCCGCGCCCCGAGCTCGATGTCGATGCGGCTCGTAGTGTGGGTCAGGGCGTAGGACCGCAGGTATTGCAGGATGCTCTGGAAGGCGCCGATCAGCACCAGGCCCACCACCACGAAGACGAGCGTCGAGTAGCTCTCGTGCACCAGTACCTTGTCGATGGTGATCTGGAACAGGAGGGGGGTGACGAGCGCGCAGATCTGGATGAACAGCGAGGCCGCGATCACCTGGGTGAGCGGCCGGCGGTAGCGCCAGATGGAGGGCAGGAACCAGTGCAGCCCGAAGCGGCCCTCGCCCGGGGTGGCGAGCGCCCGGCGCGCCACCAGCACGACCCGGCCGCTCAGGCGACCCATGACCTCGTCGAAGGCGAGCTGCTCGACCCGCTGGGTTATAGGGTCGATGACGCGGGCTTCCGTGTCGCTGACCCGGGCCGCCACGATCGCGAAGCCGCTGCCGTCCGCCAGTTCGGCGATGATCGGCATGGGAACCGTTTTCAGCCGCGCGACATTGAAGCGGGTGGAAAGCCGCGACTTGAAGCCGAGCCGCCGCGCGATCCTGACGATGTCCTCGGCGCTGGAGGCGCGCTGCCCCAGGGCGATCTCGTGCTTAAGCTGGTTCGAATGGACCGGCACGCGGTGGTAGGCGCTGACCAGCCTGAGGGCCGCGATCCCGCTGTCCTCGACGGCAGCGGGCGCGACGTCCTTGTTGTCAGGCGCCGTATCGGGCGGGCTGTAGTTTGCCATCAGAAACCACTTCGGACTTGAGGTCATCGTCGACTGTCAAAAACTTAGGTCCAAAATGTGAAGGCGGCCTGTATCGCCTGAATGCTCGCGAGAAGCATATCGGGATTGACCGCAATCGGACCGTCAAACTCGACAAAGCCGCGACAAGGAAAATTCAGTTCGAAACGCGAAAGATTTTAAGCCGAAAACGACGCCCATACCCGCCGCCGAGACGGCACGGGCGGCCCGAACCAACATCCGGACCGTAGCAGTTAACCTACCCGCACGAGCCGGGTCAATTCGAACGGCAGGTCGTAGCCGTCCCAAACGAAGTCGAAATCTAGCGCCGCTCCCACGGGAGCCCACCGCGACACGCCGAAACCCGTCAGGCTGTCGGCCGCCGCGGAGATTTCCTCGCGGCTGAAGCCGAAATGCGTGATCGTCTGGTCGTGCTCGCGCACCAGGCCGGGCACCGCGGCGAGCGAATCGATGAAGGTGATGCGCAGGTAGCCGCCCCCGACGCGCTGCTCGCGCCGTTCCGGCCTGGCCGCCACCACGGTCGTCAGTTCGCTGTCGGCCCAGCGGGTCGCGACCGCGTCGCCGGACGCCACGGCCGCGAAAGCCTCGACCATCTTGCGGATCGCGTGGCCCGTGGCGGGCGCACCGTCCCGTTCCCGCGCCACCCGGGTCAGCTCGTCCAGGAACGCCTCGACGGCCTCGCCGTGGCGGTCCCGCTCGCCCGTCACGTAGATCGCGTGAGGCGACGAGCAGGCCATCTGGTCGAACACGTAGACATCGTTGAAGAACTTTTGGGCCAGGCTCGCACGGCCCGCCCGGTCCAGCGCCGCCAGGGCCGCGCCGCTCATCACCCCGAACGAGAACCGGTCGCCGAACCAGATGGACTTGCCGCCGTTGCGCAAGGGCACGCCCGCGAAGGCCGCGATCTTGGCGTCTCCGCCCCACAGCACCCGCGCGTCGCTGCGCCGGGAAATCTCGGTGCCGACCTCGGACCGGGACGGGTAATGGACGAACAGCTGCGACCGGTCGCCGGCCGCCTCGAGCGCCCGCAGGAACAGGTCGCACACGCGCCGCATGTCGGGGCTGACCTCGAGGGGCAGGCGCACCACGTTGGCGTTGCCGACCAGGTAGGACAGGACCCAGGAATAGAGGAACACGGTCTCGACGTTCTGGGGCGGCAGGTGGAACGCGAGACCCCGGGCCCGCGCCCGCGTTTGCGGCGGAAGCCGCCCGGCGAAGTTCTGGGCCAGCTTATTCAGGGCCGCGGCACGGATCCAGAAGGCGAAATGGGTCACGAAGGGCGCGAGCGCGGCCGTGCCGCCTTTGAGCAGCGCCTCGGCCACCCCCGACACCAGCGCGGTGCGGGTCGGGTCGAACGGCTTGGCGCTGTGGGCGCGGGCCTCTTCGAGCCGCTCGTAGAAGACCGGCTCGGTGAGCGACACGTCGGCGCCCCCGGGCGCCAGAACGAGAATGGGTGTCAACGGCTTTGTCCCCTCACGCGGCCTGCGCCGCGATGACGTCGCTGCAGCCGCGCAGCTCCGCCTTGGCGACCCGGCCCGACACGCGGATGGCCTTGCCGTAGCGGCCGCCCGCGCCCGCGTCGACCGACACCACCGTGCCCAGGTCCTCGGTCAGGACGCTGTGGCCCGGGTAGGAGCGGGGCAGCAGCGACACGACCTGGATCACGCCCTCTTCGCCGACCCTGGCGGGCGCCCAGGTGTCGGGCCGCCGCACGATCACGTCGGTGAAGTTGGGCGGGTACAGGAGGCCATCGTCGCCTTCGAGAAAGATCGAGCCGATCTGCTCCACGAAGCCGTAGAAGTTGTAGATCCGGCTGAGGTTGAAGCGGCGGCCCAGCGCGGCGCGGAACTCGGGGTTCGACACGCGCTCGGCTTCGAGCTTCTTCCAACCGCCCGAGTGGATCAGCACCGCGTTGGACAGGTCGATCTCGCGGTCCGCGAAGACGCTGTAAAGCTTCGACCAGACCAGGAACGTGAAGCCGAAGATCAGGAACGGCGCCCCGCCGTTCTCGGCCAGGAACTTCTTCACGGCGTCGCGGTCGACTTCCAGGGCGTCGTCCAGCGCGAAGGTCGCCTTGGCGCCGAACTTCATCATGCCGAGCACGCCCGCGCCCCGCGCCGTGAGCCCGGTGGACTTGACGACGCTCTTGGTGTCGATCGCCAGGAACGGCAGGCGGCGGTCGCCCAGCACCGGCCGGAAGGTCGCCACCAGGGCCTGGGACTGGCGCGCCGCGGTCTCGTTGTCGACGATGATGCGGCTCGGGGTCTGGCCGGTGGTGCCGCTCGACTGCATCACGATCGTCGGCGTCGACGTGCTCGACAGCTCCAGTTCCTTGAACAGGCTGACCGGGATGTAGGGCACCTCGGCCAGGCTCTCGGCACGTCGCAGGCCGCCCCAGGCCGCATCGACGATCCGCGCGTATTCCGGGCACCGGTCGTGGTGGTGGGCCACGAGGTCGTTCAGCCCGTGCAGCAGGGCCGCCTCCTTGGTGGCCTGGCGGAGCGAGTAGGGAGGCGCCTCGATCAGTTTCTCAAACACGGGCGAACTCCTTCAGCCTGGCATAGTCGACCTTGCCGCTCGTCTTGCGCGGCAGCGCCTCGACCCGTCGCGTGACGAAACTGACCGGCGGGATCTTGTAGGTGACCGCGAGCGCCTTGAGGCGGGCCTTGAGTTCCGCCTCGGGGCCGTCCTCGTGGTAGACCGCGATCCGCTCGCCCTCGTCCTGGCACGCGACCGGACAGGTCGAGCCGATCTCCTGCTCGATCTCGTCGAGACCCAGGCGCAGGCCCGCCACCTTGGCGAAGCGCTTGGTGCGCCCCGACAGGAACAGGTAGCCGTCCCGGTCCAGCCGGCCGATGTCGCCGGTGTCCAGCCGCCCGCCGGCCTCGTCGCCGCGGCCGAGGTCGGCCCGGGATTCCGCGTAGCCCATCATGACGTTGGGACCCTGGTAGATCACGGCGCCGGTGTCGCCGGCCGGGCGCTCCCGGCCCCCCTCGTCCACGACCGACAAGCGGCCACCCGGCAGCGCGACGCCGACCGAACCCAGCTTGTCGGCCAGTTGCGCGGAGGGCAGCGTGGTCATGCGCGGCGCGGCCTCGGTCTGCCCGTACATGACGAAGAAGCGGCCGCCGTGCCCGGCGACCTTGTCGGCCACGTTGCGCTGCAGGCGCACGTCAAGGTTACCGCCGGCCTGCGTGAAGGTGGTGACGCCCGGCGGCACGAGGCCGAGGCCCAGCCGGCCCAGCACCATGTAGTGGAACGGCACGCCCGGGAAATGCGTACCGCCCGCCGCCGCCACCTTGGGCCAGAAGGTCGGTGAGGTGACCGCGTCCGTCATGGCGAACACGCGGCCGCCCACGGCCAGGTGCGAGGTCACGACCGACAGGCCGTAGGAATAATGCAGCGGCAGGTGCGCGACCGCCACGCTGGAGGCGTCGACATCCAGCACGGCGGCGATCTGGCCGGCGTTGGACGTGACGGCTCCGGCCGACAGGCGGACGAATTTCGCGCTGCCGGTGGTTCCCGAAGTCGAGAGCAGCAGCAGGAGGTCGGGATGGATCTCGTCGCTTTCCCCATCCGCGCGGGCCACCCAGGCCAGGGCGCCGCCGAGGGCCGCGGCGCGCGTCCAGGCGGCGGGATCGGATCCCGTGACCGCGTCCCAGCGGTCGAAGCCGTCGCCGGCCAGCACGAGGTCGGGGCGGTAGGTGCGGACGAGGTGATCGAGCTTGTCGTCGGCCAGCCCTGGATCGACCAGGGCAACGGCGTGGCCGGCCGCCGCGACGGCCAGCAGCGCCACCACGGCCGCGGCGCCGTTGTCGGCCAGCAGAAAGGCGAGACGCTTGCGGGGGCCAACGAGCCCGCCGGCCACCGCCAACGCCTCGGCCCGCAGCGCGCCCCGCGTCCACGGCCGGCCGCCGCGGTCGTCGCCGAGCGCGACCCGCGGTTCCGCGTCCGCCAGTATCGGCAGCAGGCCGGCGCAGGACGGGTCGGGGCCTGGGGCGAAAGCGGGGGCCATCAGATCACGAGCCCGCCGTCAACGCCGATCACCTGCCCGGTGACGTAGCGCGACATGTCGGAGGCGAGAAACAGGACCGTGTCGGCGACCTCTTCGGGCCGGCCGGGGCGGCCCAAGCCGATAGCGGCCCGCGTTCTCGCCTTGACGGCCTCGCCGAGGTCGTCGGTCATCCTGGTCTCGATGAAGCCGGGCGCGATCGCGTTGACCCGGATGTTCTTGGGGGCGAGTTCCTTGGCGGCCGAATAGGTGGCGCCGATCACCCCGGCCTTGGAGGCCGCGTAGACCATCTGGCCCGCGGCACCGTCGCGGCCCACGATCGACGACACGTTGATGATGCTGCCCCCCGTGCGGGCCATGAGGCGCGACGCCGCCTGCGTGACGTGCAGGACGCCGCAAAGGTTGACCCGCGTCACCTCCTCGATCTC
>CAXTEP010000028.1:6246-16418 GCA_964243125.1 uncultured Lichenihabitans sp.
GTGACGAGCGCCACGCGGCCGGTGAGGTCAAGCGTGGGCATACTTGCCCATGATGTCGACGGCCTTGTCGAAGCTGCTCATCGACAGGATCTCGTCGGTTTCCAGCATCGTGTCGAACTCGGCCTCGAGAGCCGCCACGAGCATCATGTGCCCGACGGAGGTCCATTCGGGATATTCCTTGTAGACGAGTTGCTTCGTGTCGACGTCGTCGCCGATGTCGAAGACTTCCTTGTAGGCCTTGAAGACCTTGTCCCTTACAATCATAAGTTTACCCTTGTAGGATTAGAACGTGCAAAGTGCAGGCCATGCGCGACGTTGCCGCCTTTCATACTGGCTTGAACGGCAACCCTTGCGTCGGGTTCCCTCCGGATCAAGCCCGCGGATTCGTCACAGGACCAGACCGCCGTCGGCCCCGATCACCTGGCCCGTCACGTAGGACGACAGGCCCGAGGCGAGAAACAGAACCACGTCGGCCACGTCCTCCGGGGTGCCGATGCGGCCGAGCCCGATGCCGTCCTCGAGCCGTTTCCGGGACGGGGCCGGGATCGCGGTGATCATCGGCGTGTCGATGAGCCCCGGCGCCACGGCATTGACCCGCACGCCCCGCGGCGCCAGTTCCTTGGCGGCCGCCCGGGTGGCCCCGATCACGGCGGCCTTCGAGGCCCCGTAAACGAACTGCCCCGGATTGCCCCGGCGGCCGATGATTGAGCTCAGGTTGACGATCGACCCGGCGTTCTGCCGCACCATGATCCGGGCCGCCATCTGGGTCATCTTGAGCAGCCCGGTAAGGTTGGTGGCCATCACCTCGTCCACCTCGGCGTCGGGAATCATGCCGATCAGGCCGTCGCGCAGGATCCCGGCGTTGTTGACCAGCACGTCGAGGCGCTTGTACCTGGAAAACACCAGTTGCCCGATGGCTTTCACGGCCGCGCTGTCGGCCACCGACCCGTAAACCGCCGCGGTGCGGCCCGGATAGGCCGCTTCGAGCGCCGCGAAGGACGCGGCGGTTTCGGCGGTTTCGGCGCGGGTGTTCAGCACCACGCGACACCCTGCCGCAAGCAAACGGTCGGCGGAGGCCCGGCCGATGCCGCGGGCCGCGCCGGTCACCACTGCGACTTGATCGTTCAGCGTCATTCAGCCCCTGATCGACACGAAACCGGGCAACAAACCGGCCGCGGTGCGGACGATGCCGAGCCCCGGATCAGGACCGGCGACCACGCGCCGCAGCCCTGGGCGCTGGCCATGGATGCGGCGCCGGCCGCTCGCTCCCGCAGCCCTGAAACCAACTTCTCAGATCGAGCGACCTCACGGTACCCGGCATGCGAGGCCTGCGCCAGCGTTTTGTGCAGTGCAAAACGCAGGCCAGACCGGCGTCCGGCTCATCGATTCAGGCGGGCGAGCGCGGTTCAGACCGGGCGCCCGGCCTCAGGCCGGGGCGAAGCGCGGCCGGGCAAAGGCGGCCGCGCGCGCGGCCTGATGGCGGGCGAGTGCCTTCCGGCTGTCCAGCGACGCCACCGCCACGAAGGCCACCGACAGCGCCATGGCGGCGGCCGAGAAGCTGGCCACGCCGTTGAACGGCATGGCTTCGAACATGCCGCGGCACAGGATGAAGAACAGCAGGCACATGGGGCGCGTGGCGCGGCACCGGACCGCCGTGTAGATGGTCGTGACCACGGACGACATGAAGATGGTGAAACCGATCAGGCCGGTCGACACCAGGCTTTCCAGGAACATGTTGTGGGCGTGCGCGGCCACCGAGAACAGGCCGCTCTGCTTGGGCAGGATGAACAGCATCGACCCGTAGCCGTAGCCCAGGATCTCGCGCTGCTGCCAGAGCAGGATCACGCGCGCCCAGATCACGCCGCGGTTGGTGCCCGAGGTGATCTCGTCGGCCTTGCCGGACCGGGCCAGCAGGCCCAGCGCGTCCTGGGCGAAGGGCACCACGAGGGTCAGCACGATCGCCACCACCGCCACGATCAGGATCGCCCACGGGATGTTGCGCGGGCGCAGGCAGTAGTAGGCGAAGATCAGCCCCATCAGGGTCACGATGGACGAGCGGTTCTGGCTCAGCAGCATGGCCACGACGCAGATGCCGATCGCGGCCGCGACCCAGACGTAGGTGCGCGCGGTTAGTTCGCGCCAGTAGAGCCCGATCAGCAGCAGCCCGACGCCGCTGATCGCCCCGATCGTGTTGGCCGAGGCCGTGATGCCGCGCATCCGATTGATGGGCTGCTTGACGTTGCCCACGAATTCCCACATGCGGCCGAAGGCGGGCAGGAAGATGTAGACCAGGATCGACAGCAGCGACACCAGGGTGGCCACGAACACCACCATCCGGATGATGCTGGTTTCCTCGTAGTTGGCGGTGATGTGCAGGGTGAACAGGTGGAAGGCGATCAGCGAGATCACCGCCACGGCGCTGTAGGACGGCGAATAGGCCCAGGAGGTCGTGATCAGCGCCCAGGCGTAGACGGCGGTCCACATCAGGTAGACGGGCGTCAGCACGGCCGACAGGTTGCGGGGCAGGTTCCACAGCGCCACCACCATGGCCAGCACCCAGCTGCCGATGCGGATCAGGATCTGGGCGTCGATGCTCTTGTCGGTATAGTCGCGGAACCGGAAGGTCGCGTCCACCAGGAACACGGCCACGCAGAACAGCACCGTGGTGGCGAGCGACCGCGATTCGAGCATCTGCCAAACCAGGAACAGGCCGATCACGCCCGCCGGCAGGGCGATCAGGATCCCGACGCTCGCCAGGTCCTGCATGGCGAGCCCCGCCACGATCCCGCAGCCCCACAGGGCCACGAGCGCCGCGATCATGACCTTGGCGCTGCCGTTAGCGGCCAGGCCGCCGACGCCACCCGATCCCCTGTCGGCCCAGTCAGCGATCTGCATGGCGTTTCCGTTCTTCTCGTCGCGGATGGTTCAGGCAGCCCGGCCCGCCTGGGCCCGCGGCGCCGCGATGGTCCTGTAAAGCGACCGCGCGAATACCCGCAGGGGCAGTTCGCCGCGGAGGCCGAGGTAGAGCCCGACCCCGATCTTGCGGAGGTGTTCCCGCCGCAGGTCGGGCGACCGGGCGGCGTGCCGGGCCAGCACCTCCAGGCCGCCGGGGTAGTAGCGGGCCCGCAGTGCAACATCCTTGTCTCGATGGCCGATTAATGGCGCATCCGTGAAACTTGCGCGTCGGCCGGCCAGAAAGGCCCGCACCGCGTAGTCGGTGTCCTCGCCGCTGCCGGCCGGCGTGCCGACCCCCAGGCTCTCGTCGAAGTCGAGTGCGCGGGCCACAGCGCCACGAAGAAAGATCGTGTTCGAGGACGCGTGACGGATGACGTCGCGCACGTTGGCGGGCCGCGCCGCCACGCTCGTCCGGCCGGGATCACGGTCGGGTGCGGACGCGTAGCGGCAGAACCACAGGTCGAGGTCGGCCGAAGCCCCGAAGGCCGCGGTCACGCGATCCAGCAGACCCGGAGGGTACCAGGCGTCGTCGTCGGGAAACGCCACGAGGTCGTCGGTCGGCACCGCACCCTCGGCCCGTATGGCGGCGAGCAGCCGGTTGCGTGCCTTGGACAGCGACATGGCGGCGGGCGCGGTCGACACCGTGACGAAATCCGGCATGTCCGGCAGCGGGTCGCCGGCGGCCGCATTCTGGAACAGGAGATGGAGCCGCAGGTCGTTGCCGGGACTGCGGCTGGCCGCCGCGGCCGCGACCATGCGGTCCAGGGAGTCGCGCCGGGCACTCTTGAGGTTGGAGGTCGTGAGCAGGGTGACCTTCATGGCCTCGCTTTCGGTCGGGTGTCGGGCATCGATGATCCCATTCTTCGCCGCCCAGGGCAATGTCGCGCGCGGATTACCATTCGTTAACCGTAACAGGCCATAAGTTTTTTCTCTAGGCCGCGGAACCTTTTCCGCGGGCGGAATAGCTGGCGCTTGTCACAGGTTAATTTCTATGGCAAACGGGATTTGCTCTGCGGCAACCAAGACAAGGTTCAACGTACTTCCAACGCATCATGAGTAGCGTTGGAAAGAGCTGTAAGCGTTCCCGATTCATCTCACGCTATGCAAGGGAGTCCTTTGCCCGAAGGGGGCAAATCTCGCTGCCGCGACCCCATGCTTCCGGTTCACTCGATCAGAAGGATTTGTGAGTGACGCTTCCAACTTCGGCCAAGCCGACCTCGACCAAGACCGCCACCGGGGTGAACCAGACCCTGACCGGCACCGCCGGCGCCGACAAGCTCGTTTCGGCCGGCTCCTACGCGACCGGCGGCGACACGCTGATCGGGGGTGCCAACGACGACACCTACTACGTCGACTCCGATCTCGATTCGGTGGTGGAGCAGGCGGGCGGCGGCATCGACACGGTCGACGCCTTCGGCAGCTACCACCTCGCCGACAACGTCGAGAACCTGGTGCTGCGCAGCACGGGGCCGCTGGAAGGATTCGGCAACGGCTTGGCCAATCTCATCATCGGCAACACGGGCAGCAACCTGATCGACGGTGGCGGCGGCAATGACGTGCTGACCGGCAACGGCGGCAACGACATGTTCGTGGCCTCGGCGGGCACCGACATGATCACGGATTTCAACGCCGGCGACACCGTCATCCTGGAGAACTACTCGAGGTTCACGACCTTCGCCCAGGTGCGGGCCGCGCTGAGCCAGGCGGGCAAGGACGCGGTTCTCGACCTCGGGGGCGGCAACTCGATCACGTTTCAGAACACCAGCGCCAAGACCCTGACGGCCGAGGATTTCATCCTGCCGCTCGCGTCCCAGGATCTGCAGCTCACCTTCGACGACGAGTTCAACACGCTGAGCCTGTATTCGGGGAAGACCGGCAGCGGCACCTGGCTGCCGCGCTACCCCTATACGGGCCTTGCGGCCCACACCACGGTGGGCCACCACGACCAGCAGTACTACACCGACCCCACCGACACGGGTCTGACCGACAGCCCGCTCGGCCTCAACCCGTTCTCGGTCAGCAACGGCGTGCTCGACATCCACGCGCAAAGCGTGGACGCCGCGACCTCGGCGAAAATCTACGGCTACAAATACACCTCGGGCCTGATTTCCAGCTATTCGAGCTTCAGCCAGACCTACGGGTACTTCGAGATGCGGGCGGAGCTGCCCGCCGGCACCGGCCTGCACCCGGCCTTCTGGCTGCTGCCGCTCGACTACACCTGGCCGCCCGAGCTCGACGTCATGGAACAGCGCGGGCAGGACCCGTCCCAGACCACCGGCACGGTCCACACCAACGTCGGGGGCACCCACACGGCGTCCTCGGGCCTGTTCGACGTCGGCGACTCGTCCACGGGCTTCCACACCTACGGGGTTGACTGGGAACCCGACTACCTGACCTGGTACGTGGACGGCAAAGCGGTCAACCGCGTCGCCACCCCGTCGGACCTGAACACCCCCATGTACATGCTGGTCAACCTGGCGGTGGGCGGTACCTGGGCCGGCAATCCGGGGGCGGGGTCCATCCCGGCCGACATGAAGGTCGACTACGTCCGGGCCTACGCGAGCGACAACACGGTCGAGGACGGCTCGGTGATCTCCACCGGCACGTCGGGCTCGGACACGCTGTACGGCTCCAGCACCGGCGACTCGCTCAGCGGCGGCAGCGGCAACGACAGCCTCTTCGCCGGCGCCGGCGACGACACGCTGACGGGCGGCAGCGGCAACGACACGCTTTACGGCGGCACGGGCGACGACACCTACATCGTCAACGCCGCTGGCGACACCATCCTCGAATACCCGGGCGAGGGTACGGACACGATCCGGACCAGCCTGTCGGTTTACCCGCTGCCCAACAACACCGAGAATCTGGTCTACACCGGCACCGGCAGCTTCACGGGCTCGGGCAGCACGACCGACAACCTGATCGACGCCCGCACCAGCAACAGTGCCACGCTGAACGGCCTCGACGGCAACGACACGCTGTTCGGCGGGGCGGGGGCCGACACGATCTACACGGGTGGCGGCGGCGACCTGGTCAGCGCCGGCAACGGCAACGACCTCGTGCGCGGCAACGACGGCGACGACACGGTCAACGGCGGCTCGGGCAACGACAACCTTTACGGCGATGCCGGCGACGACCTGCTCGACGGCAGCTACGGCAACGACCTGATCCGGGGCGGCACGGGAACCAACACCCTCAAGGGAGGCAGCGGCAGCGGCGCCGACACGTTCGGCGGCGACACCGTGCAGGGGGTCGACTACATCAACGGCGGCGGCGGCACCGACACCTACCTGGTCACGGGCGCCTACGACGATCCCGTGGGCGTCGACCTCACGGCCGGAACCGTGACGGGGGGCTATCGCTCCGGCAGCACGCTCTACGCCATCGAGAACGTGACCGTTTACACCGGGACGACGCCGACCACCATCACGGGCAACTGGGCCAACAACGTGCTGACCGGCGGCAACGGCGACGATGTCCTGTCGGGCATGGGTGGCAACGACACGCTGTCGGCCGGCCAGGGCAGCGACACGCTGGACGGCGGCGGCGGCGTCGACACGCTGTTCGGCGGCAACGGCGCCGATACCTTCGTGTTCCACAGGGCGGAGGCCAACGGCGACACGGTGGGCGACTTCTCCAACTGGGACGGCGACAAGATCAAGCTCGTGGGCTACGGGGCGGGTGCCACCTTCTCGGAGGTGGGCCACGACGCGTCGAGCTGGACCGTGCAAACGGCCGACAAGTCGTTCAGCGAAACCATCCGCTTCACCAACGGACCGCAGATCAACGCCTCGGCGGTCCAGTTCTCCTGATCCCGGGCCGGGCTTTCCGCCGCGGGCGGGGAGCCCGCGGCGCACGGGACACGCCAAAACGGCGGGCCGAGTGATCGGCCCGCCGTTTTCGTTCGACAGGGTGGTGACGCATCGGCCCGCGCCCGTCGAGGACGCCCACGGTCCATGTCAGGCGCAGCTCCCGGGAAACGGCCGTCCCCCGGGAGCCGCACGCTAGACGATGTTGAGGTCGGCGGCCGTCAGGGCCGGCTTTCCGGCCAGTGTCGCGAGCAGCGAACTGGCGGCCCCGTTGCCGGGCTCCCAGAACAGCCGGCCGTTGCCGAGCTGGTAGTCCAGGTGAGGCAGGCTGTCGGGCGCGTGATACCCGCCGGTCCAGACTTCCAGCTGGCTCAGGAGGTCGGGCGTGGCCACGCTGCTGAGCGCGATCTGCAGCTTGTCCTGGCCGGGCGTGAAGTCGGTGATCGTGTCGCTGCTGCCCGTGCCGCCCAGGGGATCGAGCACGAAGGTGTCGGCGCCGTCGCCGCCCGTCAGATTGTCGTGAGCAGCGCCCCCCTTCAGCGTGTCGTCGCCGGTTCCCCCGTACAGCACGTCGCTCTTGGCGCCGCCGTCGAGGACATCGTTGCCGTCCTCGCCGTACAGGATGTCGGCACCGTCCATGCCCGAGATGGTGTCGTTGCCGGCGCCGCCCCGGAACGTGTTGGCCCCGCCGTCGCCGATCAGGGTGTCGTCGTAGTTCGAGCCGATCAGGCCGGCCAAGTGGTTATAGCGGTCGCCGGCCGCGTCGCCCGTGTTCTGGCTGGTGTTGCCCAGGTTGGCCGTGACCCCGGTCTGGGCGTCTCCGTAGCTGCCGAAATCGGAGTCCCCGCCGCCGATCAGCAAGTCGGCCCCTGCGCCACCGTCGAGGATGTCGTTGCCGGCCCCCCCGTCGAGCCGGTCGTCGCCGGCGCCGCCGTAGAGCGTGTCGGCCCCGGCCATGCCGTACAGGCGGTTGATGTTGCCGTCGCCGATCAGCGTGTCGGTCGAGTAGGTTCCGATGGCGTGGTCGACGCCGACCAGCGTGTCGAAATTGCCGAACCCGTCGAACGCGATGCCCTGGCTCAGGTCAACCGTCACGGACCCGAAGCCGCCGTGCTGCGTCGAGTCCTGGCTGTAGTCCACCGTGTCGGAGCCGGTGACGCCCTGGCCGATGAAGGTGTCGTTGTTGGCGAAGCCGATGAAGGTGGTGCCGCCGCTGCCGCCCGTCAGCACGTTGGCGTTCGCGTTTCCTTCGAGAACGGTCCGCAGGGTGCCGGTCGCGGTCAGGTCCTCGATGCCGTCCGGCAGCGCGATG
This sequence comes from uncultured Lichenihabitans sp., assembly GCA_964243125.1. Lineage (GTDB taxonomy): Bacteria > Pseudomonadota > Alphaproteobacteria > Rhizobiales > Beijerinckiaceae > Lichenihabitans. The sequence goes on from CAXTEP010000028.1 coordinate 14,323, forward strand.
GCGCCGGCGCCCGAAAAATTCACCTGATCGTGACCGCCGGTCGCGAGCGGCGCCACGAGGTCCTTGCCGTTCGCCACCGTGATGATGCTGCCGCCGTTGCCGTCGGACGCGACCTGGACGTTGGCACGGGCCGCGAGGCCGACGTCGGTCAGGGCCGTGTTGCCGGTGCCGTCGTCGTCCCCCGCGAACCGCAGGGTCGCGATGCCGTTCAGCGTGTCGAAGCCGTCGGGCGAGCCGGCGCGCTCGTCGTACACGGTGTAGACGTTCGTGTCGGTGTTGAGAATGACCGCGTAGTCGGCGCCGTGGCCCGAATACACGGCCACGTCGTTGCCGCCGCCGCCGTTGAGCGTGTCGTTGCCGCCGCCGCCCGCCAGCGTGTCGTCGCCGCTCCCGCCGGTCAGCACGTTGGCGCCGAGGCCGGCCGTCACGGACTGGCCGGTGCCGGTCAGCACCACGTTGTCGATCGGATCCGGCAGGACGAGCGGGTCGGTGCCGCCGTAGTAGACGGTGTCGACGGTCGCGGCCGAGCCGAGCCCGGCCAGGACCCGGGTCGGATCGGACGTGTAGATGGAGCGGCTGCCGTCGGCCGCGATGCTGACCGAGGCGCCGACCAGCGTGGCGGGCGCGACCGTGAGGGTCGGATTGTCGGGATCCGCGGTCGTGAACTGGACCGCCGCGATGCCGGTCAGCGTGTCGACGTCGGTGCCGCCCGTGCTCACGTCGAACACGTAGTAGGAGCCCTGGAGATCCACGTCCCCGGTGATCAGGTAGGTGTCGACCGTGCCCGCGTAGGCCGCGACGTCGTTGCCGCCGCCCCCCGCCAGCGTGTCGCTGCCGCCACCGCCCACCAGCGTGTCGTCGCCGACGCCGCCCGCGATGAGGTTGTTGAGCGCGTTGCCGGTGCCTGCGAAACTGCCCGTGCCCGTGAAGGTCAGGTTCTCGAGGTTGTCGCCGAGCGTCCAGGCGGCCTGGCTGGTCTTGACCGTGTCGGTGCCGCCGCCCGGCAGTTCGATGATCGTGTCGGAGGCGTCCACGCCGAGGTAGGTGTCGTCCCCGGTCCCGCCGATCAGCGTGTCGTTGCCCACCCCGCCCGACAGCCTGTCGTTGTCGCCGCCGCCGTCGATGTAGTCGTCGCCCGGCGCGCCGTAGAGCTGGTCGGGGCCGCTGCCGCCCGCCAGCGTGTCGTTGAGGGCTGTGCCCTCGAAATAGTCCGGCCCGCTGCTGCCGGTCCGGTTCAGCGCGTAGGTGACGTTCGCGGTGTTGGGGGTCGCGTAGGCGCGGACGTAGTCGATCTTGAAGGTGGGGTCGGTCTGCAGGGTGGTGCCGTTCGGCGCGCCCGCCCAGTTGCCCCCAACCGCGAGGTTGAGGAGCAGGTACATCGGGCGGTCCTTCATGTCGGACGGCGTGGCGGCGCTCGCCACGGCCTGCCCGTCGAAGTACCAGGTGATGTAGTCGGGCTCCCAGTCGACCCCGTAGGTGTGGAACCCCGCCGACAGGTCGGGGGTCAGGATGGTGGTGTTTTCCTTGGTGTGGACGCCCGTGGCGCCGCTGTGGGCGGTCATCAGCAGGTGGGTCGGGTCCTGGCCGATCTCCTCGAAGGCGTCGAGCTCCGTGTGGGGCCCGAGATCGACGGGCAGCAGCCAGAAGGCCGGCCAGAGCGACTGGCCCTTGGGCATGTCGGCGCGGACCTCGAAGTAGCCGTAGGTCTGCTGGAAGCTCGAATAGCTGGTGATCAGCCCCGACGTGTAGGGGCGCTTGCCGAGCCACTGCGAATCCTCGGCGGGCGCCGCCGAGGCCGTGATGCTGAGCACCCCGTTGTCGATGCTGAACGGGTTCAGGCCGAGCGGCTGCGCCGCGACGTTGAAGCCCCAGCCCCTGTAATCGGGGTCGACGTAGACCTGCTTCTCGTTCTTGGTCGGGTTGGTGTAGGCCGCGAAGCCCTGCCACTGCTGCTTGGTGTCCCAGGTGCCCGACACGCCGTCGAAACGGTTGAACGTGTCGAACTCGTCGTCGAAGCTCAGCGTGAACTTGGACGTGTCGACCCCGAGCTTGAAGTCGTCGGCCGTGAAGTCGCCGGCCTTGTGGTTCAGGAATTC
>CAXTEP010000028.1:16518-29100 GCA_964243125.1 uncultured Lichenihabitans sp.
ATGTTGTCGAGCGCGTTGCCGTAGCCCGAATTCGAGCTCGTGCCGCCGATCGTCAGGTTCTCGACGTTGTCGGGCAGGACGTAGCTGGTCAGGTAGGAGGTGACGCTGTCGATGCCCTCGCCCGGGTTCTCGATCACCGTGTCGCCGACGTCGTCGACGAGGTAGATGTCGTCACCCAGGCCGCCGATCATCGTGTCGGCACCCGACAGGCCGGTGATCTTGTCGTTGCCGCTCGTGCCGGTCAGCGTGTCGTTGACGCCGTTCTGGCCGGAAAACCATGCGGTAGTGCGTCCCGATGCCGGAGGCAGCGGCCAGTTAGTCGGGGTGACAGTGGACATCAGGGGCTCTAGCTCAATCCTGGGTTGGTGGTCACGCTCGGCCGCCCCCGCCACGTGCAACGTTTATTCGCCTACCATGCCGCAACGCAAAATCATAGAAAATTTGCGCTTCTCCCGAAGGATTTGGTTAAGGCTGCCCGGGCGGCCGGCCGTTTCAGCGGGCGTGCGAACCGAGTCGGTGGCGCAGGGCCATGAACGAGCGCTCGACCAGGAAATAGGACGCGAGGCTCGTGATGATCGCCAGGCTCGCCGACACCACGAGCCGGGTCGCGCCCGACCCGTCCGGCATGAGGTACTTCACCCCGTCGATGCAGGCGTAATGCCACAGGTAGAGCGAGTAGCTGAGCTTGCCGATGAACACGAGCGGCCTGGTCGCGAGCAGCGCGCGCGCCCCGTTCAGGACGGTCGACCGGTCCCCGAACACGACCGCGGCCACGATCGGCATGAGGGCCAGGCCCTGCAGCGAGTAGCGGATCGTTTCGCGCAGGACCGGGTTGCGGATCACCAGGGTGCCCACGATGACCACGACGCCGGCCGCGAAGGCCAGGGGCGAGGTCAGGAAACGCGCCGGCGCCGCATCGGCGCCGCGGTGCAGCAGCACGGCCAGCAGGGCCCCGTACAGGATGGAGTCGAACCGGGCGTCGGTGGCCATGTAGGTGTAGGTGTCGCTCACATGCAGGCCGAGCAGCAGGACGGTGCGCCAGACCAGGCCCGCGACCAGCGCCGCCACCAGGACCGGCAGCACCTGCCGTGTCATCAGCAGCAGCGCGAAGGCGGCCGGGAAGATGAAGTAGTAGTGCTCCTCGACGGCCAGCGACCACAGGATGCCGAGCGGCGTCACCGTCGAGCCGTAGGCGATGCGATAGTAGTTCTCGACGTAGAACAGCGACGCCACCACCTCGCCCCAGGGCACGACCGCGTGGGTGGCGGCGTAGATGGCGGTGACGATGACGATGAAGGCCAGCAGCGCCGGCGCGAGGCGGGCGAAGCGGCGCGCGTAGAAGTTCAGGAGCTGGATGCGGCCGCTCCGGTCGTGCTCGATCAGCAGCAGGCGGGTGATCAGCAACCCGCTGATCAGGAAGAAGATCGTGACCCCGAAGCCGCCCGGCACCAGGAAGCCCAGGCCGAAATGGCCGGTGAGCACGAGCAGGATCGCGACCGCCCGGAACCCGTCGATCGCCGGCACGTAGCCCGGGGTCGCCCGGGCGGACGCGGCCGGAACCGCCGGGACGACTCCCGATCGGCCGGGCGGCTGCAGTTTCACGGCTGCGGCTTCGCTCATGGATGGCTCCCGTGCTTGGTTGACCGCTGCTCCCGCGTGACCGGGCCGTCGATCCTGGCGGCCAGCGCCGCCCCCCGCGGACCTTTGGCATGATCGCCGACCGGAGCGAAAGCGAATTGTGCACCGCGGTAGCGCCGGGTTTCGCCAGTCGTTAACCTCGACGTCGGTGGGCGCGTGAGTCGCCGGTCGAGGAACGCGATGCACGCAGGCCGTCGATGAAGGGTCCGGCGCCCGGGAACGACACCCGGATCACCGCCCGGCAAGGCCGCGTGAGGCGGGGCGCGGGTGAACCGGCTCCGGCCTTCCGGTGCGGCTCGGGGCGGGCCGCCCGCGCGGCCCTGCTGCTGCCGATCCTGTGGTCGGCGCCCGCTCTGGCCCGGGACGTCCGGGCGCTCCAGCGCGCCATGGACGGGATTTGGAACGGCGGCGGGATGGCGCTCCACATCGACACGGAGCGGCTGCAGGCCAACCTCGATCCCGACCGGCCCTTCGAGTGGAAGACCTTCCGCATCGTCGACGTGACCGGCGATTTTGTAGTCTTCGACATCGGCGCGAACCGGTTCATCGGCCGGCTCAGCGACGACGCCTCGGCCATGACGCTGACGGCCAGCGGTGCCGCGGGCGAACGCCTCCTGCAGCGCCTGCGCCGGTGAGGCGCTTCTCCGTCCACCCCACTGCGGCGGGGACGTGCCGGCCCGAGCCGGCCCGGACCGAGGGCGTCAGGCGGCCCGGCCGTCCCGTCGGGCGGGATCGGCAACCACGGCCGGCCCCGTCACGGCGCGGAGATGCGTCACCATCGCGTCGGCCTGGACGTCCAGCGTGGCGGTCCGCTGCGCCGCGTTGGCGAAATAGGCCTGCATGGTGGCGGCCGGCATGAGGACGCGGGTCAGGCCGTCCCGCGACCGCTTGCGGGTCCAGCCGCTCACGTGCACGGCCTCGCGCACCGCACTGACGTCGCGGCCGAACTCATCGGCCATTTCCTGGTAGGTCAACCAAAGCTGCGGCACGCGGCCCTCCCCCAAAGACAAGCGATCTTGGCCGCGAGTCCGTATCGGAGACGTTAACAGAAGAACGGCCGGCGGAACCGATTCCGCCGAAAAGATGTCATGGTGAGGCTTCCGGGTGACCCTCGCGGGCTTTAAACACCGCCGGGACGGCCGGCGCCGTGTACGGGAGAACGTGACCATGCTGAAGGGCAGAACGGCGATCGTGACCGGCTCGACGAGCGGCATCGGGCTCGCGGTCGCGCGCGCGCTCGCGGCGCAGGGCGCGGCCGTGATGCTGAACGGCTTCGGCGACCCCGACGCCGTCGAGACGGCCCGGAGCGGCATCGCGCGCGAGTTCGGCGTCGAGGTCGCGTATTCGCCGGCCGACATGACGGCGCCGCCGGAGATCGCCGCCATGGTGGCGGAAGCCGAGCGGCGGTTCGGCGCGGTCGACATCCTGGTCAACAATGCCGGCGTCCAGTTCGTGGCGCCCGTGGAGCAGTTCCCGCCCGACCAGTGGGACCGGATCATCGCCGTAAACCTGTCGTCGGCGTTTCACGCCATGCGGGCCGCGGTGCCCGGCATGAAGGCACGCCGCTGGGGCCGCATCATCAGCACGGCCTCGGCGCACGCCACCGTGGCGTCGCCCTTCAAGGCCGCCTACGTGGCGGCCAAGCACGGCGTCGCGGGCCTGACCAGGACGGTGGCGCTGGAAACCGCGACGTCGGGCATCACGGTCAACGCCATCTGCCCCGGCTACGTGTGGACGCCCCTGGTCGAGCGGCAGATCCCCGACACGATGGCGGCGCGCGGGCTGACGCGCGAACAGGTGGTGAACGACGTCCTGCTGCAGGCCCAGCCGACCCGGCAGTTCGTGACCGCCGACGAGGTGGCGGCGCTCGCGGTGTTCCTGTGCTCGGAGGCGGCCCGGTCGATCACCGGCTCGCTGCTGCCGATGGACGGCGGCTGGACGGCCGCCTGAGCGCTTCCACCCTGCGACAGATGGCCGGACGGCTCGACTTCGGCCCGCGCAAGCAACATGTGTGAATCCCTGAGGTCCGTCCGCACCAGCCGGGGTTCCATGAGCAATACCGAACAGAACCGCCTGTCCGCCCGCGCGGCCCGCTACGCGCGGGTCGGCGCCAACGTGGGCGGCGTCGCGGCGCGCATTGCCGGTGCGCGCCTGTTCGGCCAGGACATGGACGCAACCAACGCGGCGGCGCTGACGGCGGCGCTCGGCGGCCTCAAGGGGCCGATCATGAAGGTGGCCCAGCTCATCGCCACCATCCCGGACGCCCTGCCGCCCGAATACGCCGACGCGCTGCAGCAGCTGCAGAGCGATGCGCCGCCCATGGGAGCGGCCTTCGTGAAGCGCCGCATGCGGGCCGAGCTCGGCGACGGCTGGGAAAGCCGCTTCGGCAGCTTCGACCTGCGCCCGGCCGCCGCGGCCTCGCTCGGGCAGGTGCATCGCGCCACCGCCCACGACGGCCGCCCGCTCGCCTGCAAGCTGCAATACCCCGACATGCCCTCGGCGGTCGAAGCCGACCTGTCGCAACTCCAGGTGCTGTTCTCGATCCACCGCCGCATGAGCCCGGCCGTCGACCTGCGCGAGGCCGTGCGCGAGATCGGCGACCGGCTTCGCGAGGAACTCGACTACGAGCAGGAAGCCAAGCACGCGGCGCTTTACCGGCTGATGCTCGCCGACACGCCCGAAGTGACGGTTCCGACCATCGACGCGGCGCTCTCGACCCGCCGGCTGCTCACCATGGGCTGGCTCGACGGCACCAAGCTGCTCGCCTACCGGGACGCTTCGCTCGACACCCGCAACGCGATCGGCCGGGCCATGTTCAAGGCCTGGTGGTACCCGTTCAGCCATTTCGGCGTGATCCACGGCGACCCGCATTTCGGCAACTACACGGTGCGCTCGACCGGCGCCGGAGAGGCCTCGGTGCCGGACGGCATCAACCTGCTCGATTTCGGCTGCATCCGCGTGTTCCCGCCCGCCTTCGTGGGCGGCGTCATGGACCTCTACAACGGCCTGCTGCACAACGATGGCGCCCGCGTGGTCCACGCCTACGAGACATGGGGGTTCAAGGGCCTCAGCAAGCAGCTGATCGATGTCCTGAACATCTGGGCCCGGTTCATCTACGGACCCATTCTGGATGACCGGGTCCGGACCATCGCGGACGGGATCGCGCCCGGCCATTACGGCCGCCGCGAAGCCTTCACGGTTCACAAGCAGCTCAAGGAGCTCGGTCCCGTGCGGGTGCCGCGCGAGTTCGTCTTCATGGACCGCGCCGCCGTGGGCCTGGGCGGGGTGTTCCTGCACCTGCGGGCCGAGCTCAACTACTACAAGCTGTTCAACGAGCAGATCGACGGCTTCGCGCTCGAGACTGTCGAGGCCCGACAGGCGGGGGCGCTGCGCGCGGTCGGGCTCGGGGCCTGAGCGGCTCACGCAGTGAGCGGCTCACGCGGGGAGCGGCTCGACAGCGTTAACGGATCCTAAGCTCTTTCCCGTAGGGTCGGGCCCGGGCCTCCCTGGAATGCCGCGCGGCCCGCGGGGGTCGTCCGGAGTGCCGCAGCGTGCCGACCTTGTTGCGCCTGATCGTGGTGGCGGCCCTGCTGGCCGGGGCCGCCTACGCGGGCATGTTCGCGCTGGCCACCCTGGTCAAGCCGGTGCCCCGGCCGATGGAACAGATCATCCCTCCCGCCAAGCTCAAGTGAGCGCCGGCCGGGACGGGGCCGCACCCTCGCCGGGCGCGCTGGTCGAGCTGTTCCTGGACATGATCGCGGCCGAGCGCGGGGCCGCGGCCAACACGCTGGACGCCTACCGCCGCGACCTGACCGATTATTGCGGCTTCCTGGCCGGGGCCGGGGTCGAACCGCTGGCGGCCGGCACGGCGCACGGCCGCGCCTACCTGGCCGACCTCGCGGCGCGCGGCCTCAAGGCCTCGACGAGCGCGCGGCGGCTGTCGGCGGTCCGGCAGTTCCACCGGTTCCTGGTCACCGAAACCCACCGCGCCGACGATCCCACCGCGGTGGTGTCGGCCCCCGAGCGGGGCCGCGCGCTCCCCAAGGTGCTCGGGCTCCGGGACGTCGAGCGTCTGCTCGCCGCGGCCGGGGAGGGCGTGGACGATCCCGAGCGGCCCTGGGCCGAGCGGCTGCGCGCGGCCCGCCTCGCCTGCATGCTCGAACTGCTCTACGCGACGGGCCTGCGCGTGTCGGAACTCGTGGCGCTGCCGCGGCGCGCGGCCCGGCTCGCGGCCGACCCGCGCGACGTCATGCTCACGATCAAGGGCAAGGGCGGGCGCGAGCGGCTGGTGCCCCTGTCGGGACCCGCCAAGGCCGCGGTGGGGCGCCTGGAAGCGGTCCGGGCCCAGACTCCCAAGGGCGCGGTCGCCGACCGCTCGCCCTGGCTGTTCCCGGCCGACAGCGCCTCGGGCCACCTCACGCGGCAAGCCTTCGCGCGCGACCTGAAGGCGCTGGCGCGGGCCGCCGGGCTGCCGCCCGCTTCCGTCAGCCCGCACGTCCTGCGCCACGCCTTCGCGAGCCACCTGCTGCAGAACGGCGCCGACCTCCGGGTCGTGCAGGAACTGCTCGGCCACGCCGACATCGCCACCACGCAGATCTACACCCACGTGCTCGACGAGCGCAGCATCGCCATGGTGCGCGACCTGCACCCGCTGGGCGACGGCGCCCGCGACTGAGGCTCGCCGCCTCGGCCCCCTACAAACCGCGGCACCCCGCACCGATATGGTCGAGGACCGAAAGGGAGTCCGCGATGGCCGTGAGCTGGGATGAGTGGGAAATACCGGCGCAGGGGCAGCCGCGCCCGGAGGATTATGGTTTCGACCTCGACCGGACCCTGTCGGCCGTGGTGGCCGTGACGGCGCGCGTGCCGGCCGACGCGTTCACGGCCGAAACGCTCGGCACCGAGCGCTCGGGCAACGGCGTGGTGATCCGCGACGACGGCGTGGTGCTGACCATCGGCTACCTGGTGACCGAGGCCGACGAGATTTGGCTCACGACCGTGGAAGGCCGCGTCATTCCCGGCCACGTCATCGGCATCGACCAGGGCACGGGTTTCGGCCTGGTGCAGGCGCTCGGCCAGCTCGACCTGCCGGCCCTCAAGATCGGCGACTCGGCCCGCGTCATGCCGGGCGAGCGGGTGCTGGTGGGCGGCGCGGGCGGGCGCACCAAGTCGGTGGCCGCCAAGGTCCTGGCCCGGCAGGAGTTCGCGGGCTACTGGGAATACCTGCTCGACGACGCCTTCTTCACCGCGCCCGCGCACCCGCATTGGGGCGGCACCGCCCTGATCAGCCAGCAGGGCGAACTGCTCGGCATCGGGTCGCTGCAGCTGCAGCACCAGGACCAGAGCGGCAAGGTCGCGCCCATGAACATGATGGTGCCGGTCGAGTTCCTGGAGCCCGTGATGGACGAGATGCTGTCGCAGGCCGAGCCCCGCGCGCCGCGCCCCTGGCTCGGCGTCTTCGTGACCGAGGACGAGGGTCGCATCGTTATCGTCGGCCTGGCCGGGAACGGCCCCGCCAAGCGGGCGGGCCTCAGGGACGGCGACGCCGTGCTGGCCGTCAACGGCCAGTCGGTCGGCAGCCTGTCGGCCTTCTACCGCCACCTCTGGGCGCAGGGGAAGGCGGGCGCCGACGTGCCGCTCACGATCGAGCGCGAGGGCGACGTGTTCGACATGCGGATCGCCTCGGGCGACCGGCGCCGCTTCCTCAAGGCGCCGCGCCTGCACTGAGGCGGCGGCCCGGCTTTCCGCTCGACAGGGCGGGCGGGGCGGACAATAAACAGACGATTGGCGGCGCGCCCGCGGGGAGGTGATGATGACGGCAGGCTCACGGCCGCGGTACGGCGGCGTTTTTCCCGTCGTCCCCACCATCTTCGACGAGGGTGGCGCGCTGGACCTTGCCGGCCAGCGGCGCTGCCTCGACTTCATGATCGATGCGGGCGCCGACGGCCTGTGCGTCCTGGCCAACTTCTCCGAACAGTTCGTGCTGGGCGACGACGAGCGCGACACGCTCACGACGCTCTGCCTCGAGCACGTGGCGGGCCGCGTGCCCGTGATCGTCACGACGACCCATTTCGCCACCGCGGTCTGCGCGGCGCGCAGCCGGCGGGCCGAGGCGGGCGGGGCCGCCATGGTGATGATCATGCCGCCCTATCACGGCGCCACCATCCGGGTGCCCGAGCTCGGCATCGTCGACTTCTTCAAGGGCGTGTCGAATGCGATCGGCATCCCCATCATGGTGCAGGACGCGCCCGTGAGCGGCACGGCGCTGTCGGCCGCGCTGCTGGCCCGCATGGCCCGCGAGATCGAGCACCTCGCTTATTTCAAGATCGAGACGCCCTTCACGGCCGCCAAGCTGCGCGAGCTGATCGCGCTGGGGGGCGAGGCCGTCGAGGGACCCTGGGACGGCGAGGAGGCGATCACGCTCCTGGCCGACCTCGACGCGGGCGCCACCGGCAGCATGACGGGCGGCGGCTTCCCTGACGGCATCGGCCCCATCGTGCACGCCCACCGGGCGGGCCGCCGCGACGAGGCGGTGGACCGCTACGAGCGCTGGCTGCCGCTGATCAACTACGAGAACCGGCAGTGCGGCCTGCTGGCCGCCAAGGCGCTGATGAAGGAGGGTGGCGTCATCGCCTGCGACGCGCCCCGGCTGCCGATCGCGCCCCTCCATCCCGCGACTCGCGCGGGCCTGATCGAGGTCGCGCGGCGCCTCGATCCCCTGGTGCTGCGCTGGGGCCGGTGACCGTGCTTTCGAGGAGGCCGACGTGAACGATTCCGCACCCGCCATCACCGGACACCTGCTGATCGGCGGCGCCGACGTCGAGGGGCGGGACCCGTCGTTCCGCGGCTTCAATCCCGGCACCGGCGAAGCCCTGGAGCCGCCGTTCGGGGGCGGCACGGCCGCCGACGTGGCCGAGGCCTGCCGGCTCGCCGCGGCGGCGTTCGACCGCTACCGCGACACCGCGCCCGCCGACCGGGCCACCTTCCTCGAAGCGATCGCGACCCGCATCCTGGGGCTCGGCGACGCGCTGGTCGAGCGGGCCTGCGCCGAAACCGGGCTGCCCCGCGGGCGCATCGAGGGCGAGCGGGGCCGCACGGTCGGCCAACTGCGCCTGTTCGCGGCCGTGCTGCGCGAAGGAAGTTTTCTGGGCGTGCGCATCGACCCGGCCCAGCCCGGCCGCACCCCCCTGCCCCGCAGCGACATCCGCCAGCGCAAGGTCGCGCTCGGCCCCGTGGCGGTGTTCGGGTCCAGCAATTTCCCGCTCGCCTTCTCGGTGGCGGGCGGCGATACGGCCTCGGCGCTGGCGGCGGGCTGCCCCGTGGTGGTCAAGGCCCATCCGGCCCATCCGGGCACGTCGGAACTGGTCGGGCGCGCCGTGCAGGCCGCCGTCCGGGATTGCGGCCTGCCCGACGGGGTGTTCGCGCTTGTTGGCGGGGGCGGCACCGCGGTCGGAGCCGCGTTGGTGGCGGACCCGCGGATCAAGGCGGTGGGGTTCACGGGGTCGCGGCGCGGCGGGCTGGCGCTGGTGGCGATCGCGGCGGCGCGCCCGGAGCCGATCCCGGTCTACGCCGAGATGAGCAGCATCAACCCGGTGTTCCTGCTGCCCGCGGCCCTGGCGGCCAGGGGCGAGGCGATCGGGCGCGACCTCGTCGCCTCGCTGACCCTGGGAGCGGGCCAGTTCTGCACCAACCCGGGCCTGGTGATCGCGCTCGACGGCCCCGGCCTCGATCCTTTCCTCCGATCGGCCACCACGGCCCTCGAAGGGTCGGCCGCCGCCACCATGCTGAGCGAGGCCATCCACGGTGCCTACCGGACCGGCGTGGCCAAGCTGGAAGGGCATCGCGGCGTGACGCCCGTGGCGCGCGGCAGGGCCGAGGCCGGCCCCAACCAGGCCCGGGCCGGCCTGTTCGCCACCGACGCGGCGAGCTTCCTGGCCGACGAGGCGCTGCGGGACGAGGTGTTCGGCTCCGCCTCGGTGGTGGTGCGCTGCCCCGATGCGGCGGCGCTTCACGCGGTCGCCGAGGCGATGGAAGGCCAGCTGACCGCGACCCTGCAGGTGGACGAGGGTGACCACGACCTCGCGCGCGCGCTGCTGCCCGTGCTGGAGCGCAAGGTGGGCCGCATCCTGGTCAACGGCTTCCCGACGGGGGTGGAAGTGGGCCACGCCATGGTTCACGGCGGCCCCTACCCGGCCACGTCGGACAGCCGCACCACCTCGGTCGGCAGCCTGGCGATCGAGCGTTTCCTGCGGCCCGTCTGCTACCAGGACATGCCCGACGCCCTGCTGCCCGAGAGCCTGCGGGACGGCAACCCGCTCGGCCTCCCGCGCCGGGTCGATGGCGTCCTCGGCAAGAACGAGGACGTTTTGTAGCGGTCTGTCGGTTCTAGAGGGTGTTACGGACCGATGCGAGGGCCAGTTGTGCAGGATAATTGCCCCGAAGACGGGGGGTTAAGTCGTCGGACTTTGCCGGGCCACCATGTGCGAGGTTGGTAGCTCCAGACCGATCATTAGTAGCCGATACCTGCAACTCGTTGCACCATCGCGTTCGAGCTGCCGGGAAGCAGGCCGCCGTACCTGAGCGGGACCGGCAATCTATACTTGCCCTGTGAGATGATATGTATTGAAATAAGGCGTCTATGGCGAACAGGCTCAAACAGTTCCGCGTACGAGCGGGTCTGACGCGGTCGAAGGTAGCGGCCGCGGTGCGCGTTTCGCAGCCGAATTACCAGCGCTGGAAGAAGGGTGCTCGCCGATCCCTGACGACAAGCTCGCCAAGCTGGCTGAAGCCCTCGGTACGGACCCGGTGGCCCTTCTCGGCAGGCACGCGCCGATAGAGGTCGGCTTCTACGACGACAGTGTGAACGATGCCCTGAGCTAATATGGCGAGGTGGCAATCCATTTTCTGGGCGGTGGCGAACCGTTGCTACTCTCGGTCTCGGAGGATGCGTTTGATCGCCTTCATAGGGATCTCCAGGGCGACACGGCGTTCGTCATCGTGCAGAGCCTCACCAATGAGACGGTGGCTATTCGTTCAAAGGCGATTGCGGACGTCTACTTCTCCAGCGAGGCCTACGACGACTTTGATCCAGAGAGGGAGCACTATCAGCGGTTCACGGGGAAGCAGATCGTTGACCCGCGCGACTGGCAGATTATCGCCGCGCTCGCGCATGACGGGGTCGGCTTAGAAGACTTCGAGGAGGAGGACGTCGAGCGGGTACGCGGATGGGTTACCATCACCGACAAGCAGTTCGAGGCGCTCGTTGCGGACAGGAGCATCGAACCGGGTGAGCTTGAGGCAGAGCGTGCGAAGGTGCGGGACCTGACGGCCCGTCTTTTTGCCATTGCGACCGAGACGGTCTGGCAGTTCTCGACGGGGGTCCAGCGCCGGGAGGTCGTCGTCGAGCAGGCGGCCCTCTACACGGCGTTCTACGCGCTCACGGACTTCGGCGGTGACCATCCTAAAGGTGAGATGCTGTGCCTCGCGAGCGAGGGCCGTCACCGGATCATCTTCATCAACCCGAGTGCCATCGACTACGTGTCCATCCCGACGCATAGCTTCGAAGAGGGCCACTCTCTCGTCGCCGCTGATGAACTCGACGAGGTGGAGGCTACTGAAGCACAGCTTGCCACCATCCGGAATTTTCGACCCGCAGAGGGCGAAATCAGCGCTAAGCCGCGTCGGCCGCCGGCTCGGCAGCCCGCCGGGCCCACGTGGCGCGAGCGAGCCTGCGGCGCATCGATCGCCACAGCTCGCGGACTTCGACCGCCGCCGCGCCGTCCGGATCGAGCTCCGTGGGACCAAGCCCGCGGGAGATCGCGTCCTGGTAGTCGACCCGCGCGGTGATCGCGGGTTTCAGCAGCCCGCCCATTGCCTCCAGGGCCGCGACCCCCTCCCGGAACCTCCGGCTCCCCTGGACGATCGGGCACTGGCTGAGCACGAACACGGGCTCGCGCCCGAGCTCGTGGACCCGGCGCCACGTGGCTTCGGAGGACCACACGTCGAACACCGTCGGCCGCACGGGGATCGCGATCACGTCGGCGGCCAGGATCGCGGCTTCGGTGATGGCCGACAGGCTCGCGGGCGTGTCGATGATCGCCAGCGTGACGCCCTGGGCCGCCAGCGCGTCGAGCACGGGACGGAGATGCTCCGGGGCCACCGCCTCGGCCCCGAGGTCGGCGTCGTTCCGGTTGCGTGCCCATGTCGAGACCGACCGCTGAGGGTCCATGTCGATCAGCACCACGCGTTCCCGGTTGGCCTGCGCCTCGACCGCGAGCGATGCCGACAGCGTGCTCTTGCCCGACCCGCCCTTCTGGGTGACCATTGCCAGCACTCGCATCGAGCCGCTCCGTGAGACCCGCCCGCGCGGGTGCCTCTCACCCCATGGTTAATGAGACGGGTTACCAGGGCCTTAAGGCGGCCCGCGCGTCAGTCCCGCGCGGGCCGCCGCCGGCGGGCGCGAATCTCGGCCAGCGTCACGGGACGGAAATCCCACACGTCCACGCCCACGTCGTATTGCTTGGGCTGCGGCCGCAGCGCCCCGTGCGAATGGCCGTGCAGGTTGATCGATCCCTTGCCCATCGCATTCCAGGTGCGGAACGCGTAGTGGCACAGGACCAGCGCGGTGCCGTCCTCGACGAGCTCGGCGTAGGACGACACCGAGGCCCAGCCCGGCAACGCCAGGGTGGCGGGCCCGTCATTGTTGCCCGAGATCAGGTGCTTGGTGCCCTGCAGCGCGTCGAGGATCGCAGCCACGCGCTCGGGCGGGGGGCCGAGCGCGAAGTCGCCCAGGTGCCACACCGTGTCGTCGGGCGATACGGCGGCGTTCCAGCGCTCGATCAGGGCCGCGTCGTGGGCGTCGAGGTCGGGAAAGGGCCGGTGGTCGAAGCGCAGCGCGCGGGGGTCGCCGAAATGGGTGTCGCTGGTGAAGAACAGAGCCACGAC
>CAXTEP010000029.1:0-2131 GCA_964243125.1 uncultured Lichenihabitans sp.
AGGTGACAGGCGCGTTTTTCGATCCTACGACATCGTCGCTGAACAACCCCCGCCCGGACGATCCTTGAATGGCCAAAGCCGATTTTTACGAGATCCTCGGCGTTGCGCGGACCGCCACCGAGACGGACCTGAAGGCGGCGTTCCGCAAGGTGGCCATGCAGTGCCATCCGGACCGCAACCCCGGCGACAAGGCCGCCGAGGCCCGCTTCAAGGACGTGAACGAGGCCTACCAGTGCCTGTCGGACGGCCAGAAGCGCGCCGCCTACGACCGCTACGGCCACGCGGCCTTCGAGCAGGGCGGCGGCATGGGGGACGGTTTCGGCTCTTCCATGGCCGACATCTTCGACGACCTGTTCGGCGACATGATGGGGCGTTCGCGCGGCGGCCGCTCGTCGGGCCGGGAGCGCGGCTCCGATCTCCGCTTCAACCTCGACATCACGCTCGAGGACGCGTTCCGGGGCAAGAACGCGACCGTCAACATCCCGACCTCGGTGTCCTGCGAGGCCTGTTCGGGTACGGGCGCCAAGCCGGGCTCCAAGCCGCGCCAGTGCCCGACCTGCGCGGGCCACGGCCGCGTGCGGGCCCAGCAGGGCTTCTTCGCCATCGAGCGTACCTGCCCGACCTGCCAGGGCCGCGGCGAAACCATCGACAATCCCTGCGGCGCCTGCGCCGGGTCGGGCCGGGTCACGCGCGAACGGTCCCTGTCGGTCAACATCCCGTCGGGCGTCGAGGACGGCACGCGCATCCGCCTCGCGGGCGAAGGCGAGGCCGGGTTGCGCGGCGGCCCCGCGGGCGACCTTTACATCTTCCTGGCCGTGAAGCCGCACCAGTTCTTCCAGCGCGACGGGGCGGACCTTTACTGCCGGGTACCCATCTCCATGGTGCAGGCGGCGCTGGGCGGCGACTTCAAGGTCCCCACCGTCGACGGCTCCGAGGCCAAGGTGAAGATCCCCGAAGGGACGCAATCGGGCAAGCAGTTCCGCATCAAGGGCAAGGGCATGCCGGTGTTGCGGTCCCGTGACCTCGGCGACCTGTACATCCAGGCCATGGTGGAAACCCCGCAGAATCTCAACAAGCGGCAGCGGGAGCTGCTGGCCGAGTTCGAATCGATCTCGTCCCGGACGAACCATCCGGAGTCGGCCGGGTTCTTTGACAAGATCAAGGATTTCTTCGATCAATTGAGCCACTAACGTCACGACGAGTCGGCGAAGCGATGCACGGCCCGGTAGCTTGAAGCCCTTGTTCGACAACAATCGCCCGCAGAAGACGGCACTGCGGCGGGTCCGTTGGGGAGATGAGGCTCGCTTCATCCGGACATGGCTCGAGAACCCGTCGGCAACCGGGGCGGTGTCGCCGTCGAGCCGCGCCCTGTCGCGCGCGATGGCCCGCTACGTGGACCCGTCCACGCCTGGTCCCGTGATCGAGCTCGGGCCCGGCACGGGTCCCGTCACCGATGCGCTGCTGCGGCGCGGCGTGGCGCCCGAGCGTCTCGTGCTGGTCGAGTACGAGGCCGCCTTCTGCCGGCTGCTGGCGCGCCGCTACCCGCGCTGCCAGGTGATCCAGGGCGATGCCTACGCGCTCGGCGACACGCTGCGGGAGCAGTTGTCGGCGCCGGCCGCCGCGGTGGTGTCGAGCCTGCCGCTGCTCAACCGCCCCGAATGGCAGCGCTTCCACCTGCTCATGGAGGCGTTCGAACTCCTGCGCCCGGGAGCGCCCTTCATCCAGTTCACCTACGGGCTGCTGTCGCCGGTTCCCCGGCACGACGGGCTGTCGCCGGTGCTGTTCGACGCGACCGTCTCCGCCCCGGTCTGGCTCAATCTCCCGCCCGCGCGGGTGTGGGTGTACAGGCCCGCGGCGTCGACCGATCAGGCCATCCTGCAGCGCAAGCGCGACCTGATCGACCGCTTCAAGGCGGGCCGCGAGAAGCTCGGCGACGAGTGGCGCGACGGGCGCGAGAAGTTGCGGGCCGAGTTCCGGGTCCGGTCGTCGGAAGCCAAGGCCGAGCTGCGGGCCCGCACCGAGCGGGTGCGGACCGGGTTCGAGAAGCACAGCGCCCGCGTGAAGGCCGCGCGGGCCGAACGCCTGGCCGACAAGCGCCACCGCTGGTGAGCCGACCTTCGGTTCCGGAGCG
>CAXTEP010000029.1:2231-9290 GCA_964243125.1 uncultured Lichenihabitans sp.
TCGACGTGGTCCTGCCGGTGTCGGAGCCCGACCACGTCCCCCTGTTCGGGGTATTGGACGACCTCGCGGCCTTCGAGGCCCACGCCGATACCCCGCACGTCAAGACGTGCGCGGCCGAAACCGCCCGGATCAAGGCGACCCGGACCGCCACGCCCGACGGCTTCCTGCTTTCGCTCCGCAAGCCCTGAGGGCGGCTCAGCGGTCGAGCGTCGCCATCGTGGCTTCCGGATAGCGCTCACCCCGAGCCGCGTCGGGCGGGAAGATCTCGTCGATCTCGGCGAGTTCCTCGCCCGTCAGGATGATGTCGACCGCGCCGACGTTCTCGTCGAGGTAGGACCGGCGCTTGGTCCCCGGGATCGGCACGATGTCGCCGCCCTGGTTCAGCACCCAGGCCAGCGCGAGCTGCGACGGCGTCACGTTCTTGGCCTCGGCCAGGCGCCTGATCTCGGCCACGAGTTCGAGGTTCCGATCAAAATTCTCGCCCTGGAAGCGCGGGCTCGTGCGTCGGTAATCGTCGGGGGCGAAATCCTCCGGCCCGGTGATGGTCCCGGTCAGGAACCCCCGGCCGAGCGGGCTGTAGGGCACGAACCCGATGCCGAGGCGGCGGCAGGTGTCGAGCACCTCGCCCTCCATGTCGCGGGTCCACAGCGAATATTCGCTCTGCAGCGCCGTGATGGGATGCACCGCGTGGGCCCGCTCGATCGTGGCCGCGGAAGCCTCGCTGAGGCCGAGGTAGCGCACCTTGCCGGCCTTCACGAGATCCGCCATGGCGCCCACCGTGTCCTCGATGGGCACGGTCTTGTCGACGCGGTGCTGGTAGTAAAGGTCGATGTGGTCGAGGCCGAGCCGCTTCAGACTGCCGTCGACGGCCTCGCGGACCCATTCGGGGCGGCCGTCGACGAAGCGCCGGCCGTCGGCGTCGACCCTGTTGCCGAACTTGGTCGCCACCACGACGCGGTCGCGCTTTGACCGGATGGCTTCGCCGACCAGTACCTCGTTGGTGTGGGGGCCGTACATGTCGGCCGTGTCCAGGAACGTGACCCCGAGATCGATGGCCCGGTCGATCGTGCGCCGGGCCTCGGCGTCGTCGCGGTTGGTGGAATAGAAGGCGCTCATGCCCATGCAGCCGAGACCGATGGCCGAGACTTCGGGGCCCTGGCTGCCAAGACGGCGGGTTTTCATGCGAAATCCTCGATGATGCGCGCCGGGTCCGCCCGGACGGGCGATCGGCGCTTGATCTCTGGCTGCGGCGTCGCGATGCTGCGGCGATGCCCCGGGGTGCCGCAGCGACGCGCGTCGTCTTCAACTACCGCCGGGGCGCCCGATGTCCAGCCGAGGATGCCCCCGATGAAACAGGCCCGCGACCGGCTGATCGTGGCCCTGGACGTGCCGGACGTGGTCGCGGCCGAGACGCTGGTAGGGCGGCTCGGCACCAGCGTCACCTTCTACAAGATCGGCCTGGAGCTGGCCTACAACGGCGGCCTCGGCTTGGCCGAACGGCTGATCGGCACGGGCCGCAAGGTCTTCCTCGACCTCAAGCTGCACGACATCCCCAACACGGTCGCGGGCGCGACCGCGCAGGTGGCGCGGCTGGGCGCGAGCTTCCTGACCGTGCACGCCTACCCCCAGACCATGCGGGCGGCCCGCGACGCGCGTGGGGACGGCGACCTCCGCCTGCTCGCCGTCACGGTGCTGACCTCCATGGACGACGCCGACCTGGTCGAGGCCGGCTACCGCTACGGCGCCGCCCAGCTCGTTCCCCGCCGCGCCGAGCAGGCCCGCGACCTCGGCATCGACGGGCTGGTCATGTCGCCCCACGAGGTGGGCTTCGTGCGCGAGATCGTCGGACCCGGCATGGTGATCGTGACGCCCGGCATCCGGCCCGCCGGGGCCGCGGCCGGCGACCAGAAGCGCATCATGACCCCCGGCGAGGCGATCGCGGCCGGGGCCGACCACCTCGTGGTTGGCCGGCCCATCACGGCCGCGGCCGACCCCCGCGCGGTGGCCGAGGCCGTTCAGGACGAGATCGCGCGCGCCCTCGCGGTCCCCGGATCGACGCCCTGAGCTCACCGGCATGAACGAGCGCTTCTTCGGCCGCGACCCCCGCGCCTACCATCACGGCCGGCTCAAGGAGGCGCTGGTCGAGGCAGCCCGCAGGCTGGTGTCGCTGCACGGGCCGGCCGGCTTCACCCTGGCGGACGCCGCCAAGATGGCCGGGGTGACGGCCGCGGCGCCCTACCGGCACTTCTCGGACCGCAACGCGCTCCTGGAGGAGCTGACCCGGCGCGGGTTCGACCTGTTCGGCGACAAGCTCCGCGAGGCCTGGGCGGCCGGCAGGCCGGACCCTGCCGCGGCCCTGACCCGCATGGGGGAAGCCTATCTCGCCTTCGCGCGCGAGGAGCCGGGCCTTTACACGGCCATGTTCGCCAACGTCCGCACCCTGAACGCGCCCGACGCCGGGGCCGCCGCCACGGAGGCGCTCGACCTGCTCCGGAGCGCCGCCGCGGCCGTGCTGCACGGCCGGGGTGCGCGGCCCGGCACCGATGCCCGCCCGCTCGCGTTCGAGATCTGGGCCGTGTCGCACGGGGTCGCGACCCTGGCGCTCGCGGGCCACCTCGACCCGGCCTTCGAGGGCGCCGACCCGTCCGCCATCCTGGACCGCTCGGTCCGCGCCATGGTGGACGCGGCCCTGGAGCCCCGTCCGGCCGCCTGAGACCCGACCCGACGCGACGGAACGACTGGGCCGGCTTGCCGTTTCCGATGCAACGGCCTCGCGGCGTGGACCGGGAAGGCCGCGCGCCGCGATGACGGGAGGGTTGAATGGCTGATGACACCATGGATGCGCCGGGCGCCAATCGCACCGTGACGGCTTTCTTCGACACGCGCGACCACGCCGAGCAGGCCCGGACCGACCTGATGGCGGTCGGCCTGCCGAGCGACGCCATCACGATCGTGGGCAGCAACGCCGAGCAGTTCACGGTGGCGCAGGACCGGCACCAGGGGTTCTGGCAGTCGCTCGTGAACTTTGTGATGCCCGACGACGACGCCCGCGTGTACGACGAGGGGCTGCGGCGGGGCGGCTTCGCGCTGTCGGTCAGTGTCACCGATTCAAATCACGACCAGGCCATCGACGTGCTCGACCGCGACGGTGCTGTCGACCTCGACGAGCGCGAAACCGAGTGGCGGAGCGAAGGCTGGGGCACCTCGGCCGGGCCCGCCGACGCGACGCCCTACGCACCCGCCAGCGCCGGTACGGCCGGGTTCGGCGGTTCCTACGCGGGCGAGGATGGCATTGCGCGCGACACGGCCGGCCCCGGCTTCGGCAGCACGCCCGCCACGCAGGATGGCGTCGCCCGGGTGACGGAAGCCGAGAACCCCGACGTCCGCGAGCGGATCGGGGTCGGCTCGGCCAGCCAGACCTCGCCGGCGCCCGCAACGGGCGGCGCCGAAACCTACAATCACGCGGCCAGCACCAGGACGGACGCGGCCTCCGACGCCGTCACGGGCAAGTCGCCGCAGACCGACCTGATCGGCCGGCGCGACGCCGGTAACACGCGCAGCCGTGTGCGCAGCTACATCGTGGAAGGCACCACGCCGCGCTGACCGCCGCCGTCCCGGAGCCGCGACACCTCGTCGGTTCCGTTCGACCAAGCATCGGAAAGAAGCAGATTCATGGAACAACGCCGTTTGGGCGCGTCCGGCTTGCAGGTGCCGGTGCTGAGTCTCGGGACCGGGACATTCGGAGGCCAGGGCGCGTTCTTCGCGGCCTGGGGATCGACCGACGTGGCCGAGGCGACCCGCTTGGTCGACATCTGCCTCGATGCCGGCCTGACCCTGTTCGACAGCGCCGACGTTTATTCGGCCGGCGCCGCCGAGGAGATCCTCGGCCAGGCCATCAAGGGCAAGCCGCGCGACGGCCTGCTCATCTCCACCAAGGCGACGTTCCGTTCGGGCCAGAACCCCAACGCGGTCGGGTCCTCGCGCGCCCACCTCGTCGACGCGGTCCACAAGTCATTGCGGCGGCTCGGCACCGACTACATCGATCTGTTCCAACTGCACGGCTTCGATGCCATGACGCCGCCCGAAGAGGTGCTGTCGACGCTCGACCAGCTCGTGCGCGAAGGCAAGATCCGCTACATCGGCGTGTCGAACTTTTCGGGCTGGCACCTGATGAAGTCGCTCGCCGTGGCGGACCGCTACGGCTACCCGCGCTACGTCGCCAACCAGACCTATTATTCGCTGATCGGCCGCGACTACGAGTGGGAGCTGATGCCGCTCGGCCTCGACCAGGGGCTCGGGGCCGTGGTGTGGAGCCCGCTGGGCTGGGGCCGTCTCACGGGAAAAATCCGGCGCGGCCAGCCGCTGCCCGCGCAGAGCCGCCTGCACGTGACGGCCGAGCAGGGTCCGCCCGTGGACGACGACTACGTCTACAAGGTTGTCGACGCGCTCGACGCGGTGGCGGCCGAAACCGGCCGGAGCGTGCCGCAGGTGGCGCTCAACTGGCTGCTGCGCCGGCCCACCGTGTCGACCGTGGTGATCGGGGCCCGCAACGAGGACCAGCTGCGCCAGAACCTGGACGCCGTGGGCTGGTCGCTCACGCCCGACCAGGTGGCCCGTCTCGACGCCGCGAGCGCCAGGCCGGCCGCCTACCCGTACTGGCATCAGGCGGGCTTCGCCGAGCGCAACCCGCCGCCGGTCTGAACGGTCTTGACGAAACGCTCCGAGGCTCCGATGTTAAGTGCCGTAACATTCTCGGGGCCGCGCCGCGGCCGTGTTACGGAGTGACGACGATGAGCTCGTTTTCGGACGCCGGCGCGCGCGGCGGGTGGAACAGTGGATGGAAGGGCGGCCGCCGACGCTGGAAGCCCGTGGAGATCGCGGCCCTGGTGCTCGGCTTCGCGCTGTGGTGGCCGCTCGGCGTCGCGGTCCTGGGCCTGAAGTTCGCGCAGCGCCGGGGGCTGATCGGCGATGACGTGCTCGCCGTGGTGCGGGAGCGGTTCTCGGCCTTCGGGAGCCGCCCGCGTGACACGCAGTGGCGTCCGTTCGCGGGCGGCAGCGGCAACGTCGCGTTCGACGAGTGGCGCAAGGCCGAGATGGAGCGGCTGGAGGAAGAGCGCCGCAAGCTCGACGCCGCCCAGCGCGAGTTCGCCGAGCACATGGACAATCTCCGCCGCGCCCGCGACCGGGAAGAGTTCGACCAGTTCATGAAGAACCGCGGCGCCTCCAAGGCCTGAGCGCCGGGCCGGTTCGGTTATCGCACGCGGGCGCCCGGCCACACGCCGAGGCGCCCGTTTGCTTTAGGCCGTCTTAAACGATTACGCGCTAACTCGGGCCA
Organism: uncultured Lichenihabitans sp.; assembly: GCA_964243125.1. Classification (GTDB taxonomy): domain Bacteria; phylum Pseudomonadota; class Alphaproteobacteria; order Rhizobiales; family Beijerinckiaceae; genus Lichenihabitans. The sequence continues at coordinate 7,567 of CAXTEP010000029.1, forward strand.
TGGCGCGTCGCGTATGGCCCTTTCCGGCGGTCGCCCTCCTGGCCCTGATCCAGGCGGGATGCTCGCGCTACGACGAGCAGCGGCCGGCCTGGCGCGACCAGGCCGAGGAAGCCTGCCTCGCCGAACACCGGGTCGAGGCCACCCCGTATCTGCAGCCGGCCCGCGCCATCGAAGGGCCGGGTATCTGCGGGCTGAACCATCCGTTCAAGGTCTACGCGCTGGCGGGCGGCACCGTGAAGCTCAACAGCGCCTCCATCCTCGACTGCTCGATGATCCCGGCGCTGGATGGCTGGATCCGCGACACGGTGCAGCCGGACGCCCAGGCCCGTTTCGGCGAGCCCGTCGCGCAGATCAACACCATGGGTACCTACGCGTGCCGCGGCATCAACAACGAGAGCAGCACCAAGCTGTCCGAGCACGCCTTCGGCAATGCCATGGACGTGGGCGCCTTCGTGCTGGCGTCGGGCCGCGAGGTCAACGTCATGCGGGGCTGGAAGAGCGCCGATCCGCAGGAAAGCGCCTTCCTGCACGACGCCCACGCGGGCGCCTGCCCGGTCTTCACGACCGTGCTGGGCCCGGGCGCCAACGTGTTCCACTACAACCACATCCACGTGGATCTCGCCATGCACGGCGGCACGTCGCGCGGGCCGCGCCGCTACTGCAAGCCCGTGCCCACCGAGCAGCCCTCGGCACCGCGCCAGGACGACCTGCCCGATCCGCCGCCGCTCGACGAGGAGCAGGACGTGGCCGGCGCCGCCGTTCCGACGCCTTCCTACGCGGCCCGCCCGAGCCTCGCGGCCGAAGCGCCGCCGGCATCCGGGCCGGCCATGCGGGTCGGCCGCGCCCTGTCGCTCGCGCCCCTGCCGGACGAAGGCGGCCAAGCCGCGCCGCCGGTCCCAATTCCACCCGACGACATCACGGGCCTGATCAGGCGCTCGGCGCGCTGACGATGAGGTGTTGCGCCGTCTTTAAGAGGCGACACGATTGAAGCCTGGTAACATATGCGTTACCTATACGCATGCGTGAACTGCGCTACTACTGTGCCCAAGATGGAAAAAGTCCGTTCGAGGACTGGTTCTCCGGCCTGAATGCCGCGGCAGCGGCCAAGATCGTTGTCGCTCTGGCGAGGCTTGAACAGGGCATCCTGTCCAAAGCCAAGGGCGTCGGAGAAGGCGTCTTTGAATACCGGATCGATTGGGGACCAGGCTATCGGGTCTATTTCGGGCAGGATGGCGACCTGCTGGTCATCTTGCTAACGGGCGGCACCAAGCGGCGCCAGCAGCGTGACATCGACGTCGCGAAGGCAAGCTGGGCGGATTACAAGCGGCGGCAATCGCGCGCACGGAAAGAGGGGCAGGAATGAGTTTGACGAAACCCTTCAAAAACCTCGTGCAACGCCGCGTTGCAAATGATGCGGCCTTTGCGGATGCTCTTCTGCGCGAGGGCATCGACATCATGCTGACCGGCGACGTTGATGCGGGCAAGGTGATCCTGCGCGACTACATCAAGGCGACGGTCGGTTTCGAAAGACTCGGGGCAGCGATCGACACGTCACCTAAAAGCTTGATCCGCATGTTCGGTCCGCGTGGCAACCCGCAAGCGCGCAACCTCTTCGGCGTAATCGGGTACCTGCAGGAGCACGCTGGCGTCGAGCTTCATGTCACGCTTCAACCGCGTTGAGCCCTCGTGTTCCTGAGGCTCACTTCTTTTGCAGCGCGTCGGCG